>JAGXGP010000069.1 GCA_024636775.1 Hydrogenophilales bacterium | reverse complement strand
TTATTCGTAGCTGAAGCGTTTGGCCAGCAGCATCAGCGCCTGTTCGAGCAGCAGACCGACAATGCCGACAACGAAGATGGCGATGATGATGTGGGCGACGTTGAGGTTGTTCCATTCGTCCCATACCCAGAAGCCGATGCCAACCCCGCCGGTGAGCATTTCGGCGGCGACGATCACCAGCCAGGCCACGCCGATCGACAGGCGCACGCCGGTCAGCACGTAGGGCAGCACGGCGGGGAACAGGATGCGGGTGAACACTTTCCATTCCGACAGCTTGAGCACGCGCGCCACGTTCATGTAGTCCTGCGGAATGCGCTGTACACCGGCGGCGGTGTTGAGCACCATCGGCCAGATGCTGGAAATGAAAATCACCCAGATCGAAGCCGGCTCAGCTCTTTGCAGCACCAGCAGGCCGATCGGCAGCCAAGCCAGCGGCGACACCGGACGCAGGATGCTGATGATCGGCGACAGCATTTTGTTGAGGAACTGGAAACGCCCGATCAGGAATCCGAGCGGGATACCAATCACCGCAGCGGCGCCAAAGCCGATGCCCACGCGGTAGAGCGAATTCAGGATGTTCCAGCCGATGCCCTTGTCGTTCGGGCCGTTGTCATAAAACGGGTCTGAGAAAAGGATAACCGCAGCATCCCAGGTCGCGGAGGGGCCGGGGATGGATTTGTTGGTGTTGGCGATCAGCGCCCACAAGGCGACAAACAGCACCATGCCCAGAATCGGCGGGATGGCATTCTTGACCAGATCGACTGTGCCCTCGATCAGGCGTCTGCCCGATTCGGTTTCGAAATAAGGCGTCCGGCGGGTGCGTGGCATCGCATTCGGAAGCGCGGTGGTTTCCGGCGCGTTCATCACTTCGGACAAACTTCGTTCATTCAAGGTGACTGCATTCATGGTGATTCTCCTTTCGCCCCGGCCGAACCGGGGCGAGCGTAACGAGGGGTTAATGGCTAGGCCTTGATCTTGAAGCTGTCAGCGTATTTCGCCGGGTTCTTGCCATCCCACACCACGCCATCGATCAACTTGGAGCTGCGCATGTCGGATTTCGGCAACGGCGTCTTGGTCATCGCGGCCGCCTGCTTGTAGATGTCGATGCGGTTGACCTTTTTCGCCACGGCCAGATAGTCGGGATGCTCTTTCAGCAAGCCCCAGCGCTTGTGTTGCGTGAGGAACCACATGCCGTCCGACAGGTAGGGGAAGCCCACCGTGCCGCCGTTGTAGAACTTCATGTAGTTGGGGTCGCTCCACTTCTTGCCGATGCCGTTGTCGTACTGGCCGAGCATGCGGTCCTCGATCGAGTCGAAGTCGGTGTTGACATAGGATTTGGCCGAAATCACCTTGGCGACTTCAGACCGATTGCTCATGGTGTCGATGTATTTGGAGGCGTCGAGTATCGCCGCCACCATCGCGCGTGCGGTATTGGGATAACGCTCGACGAATTCGGCGGTGGTGCCGAGCACCTTCTCCGGGTGGTCCTTCCAGATCTCCTGGGTGGTGACGGCGGTGAATCCGATGTTGTCGCGGATTGCGCGCGCGTTCCATGGTTCGCCCACGCAGAAGCCATCCATGTTGTCGACGCGCATGTTGGCGATCATCTGGGGCGGCGGCACTGTAATCACCTTGGCTTGGGTGAACGGGTTCACGCCGTGCGCAGCCAGCCAGTAATAGAGCCACATCGCGTGGGTGCCGGTGGGGAAGGTCTGGGCAAAGGTGTATTCCTTGGGCTCGGCGGCGATCAGCTTGGCGAGCGATGCGCCGTCGGTGACGCCTTTGGCCTTCAACTGGTTCGACAGGGTAATGGCCTGGCCGTTGTGGTTGAGCGCAGCCAGCACCGCCATGTCTTTCTTCGGGCCGCCGATGCCGAGTTGCACACCGTAGATCAGGCCATACAGCACATGCGCAGCATCGAGCTCACCGTTCACCAGCTTGTCGCGCACACCCGCCCACGACGCTTCTTTGCTGGGCGTAATGGTGAGGCCATATTTCTTGTCGAAGCCCTTCACCGAAGCCATTACTACCGATGCGCAGTCGGTTAACGGGATGAAGCCGATGTTGAGATTGGGCTTTTCAGGCGCGTCGGAGCCTGCAGCCCAGGCACCTTGGCGCACGCCTGGCGGCACCAGCGCCATCAGGGCGGCTGCCGCAGATAGACCGGTTGTTTTTTTGATAAAGTCCCGCTTGCTGGAATCTTGTAGCAGTGGGCTGGTTTTGTCGTCGGCGTCGCGCATGGTAGATCTCTCCAGAAAATAAAAAAAGGCGTCACCCATAAGGGGGACGCCTTTGTCCGTTGCTTGTCTTGTACTGCGGTCTAAGCATCACTTCTTTGCGACGCTTCGACCAGTTATTAGCAACGCCCGTGCCAGATAGTTAAAAATGAGATTCGACATGGCTTGCAGGTCATTTCCTCAAACCGGCATTGATTTTGGCAAGTAAAAAGCGCACCGACCCGGTGCGCTTTTGGTGTGTGTATGCATCATTTAGATCAGCTGGTTTTCTGTAACACCAGACGTGCGATATCCACCAGTCGTATGCCGCGATCCATGGCTGCGCGCCGCATCTCGCGATAGACCTCGGGTTCAGATTGCCCAGTCTGCTTGATGAGCAACGCCTTGGCCTGATCGAATAATTTGCGTTCCGATAATTCGAGACGTGTTTGTTCCAGTTGGCCATGCAACGCCTGATAAGCCTCGAAACGTGAAATCGCCACATCCAGAATCGGGCGGATGCGCGCCGGATCAAGCCCGTCGATCACATATGAAGTCACCCCTGCCTGGGTGGCGGCACGAATGGACTCGGGGCTGCCGTCGCCGGTAAACATCACGATCGGGCGCGGGCAGTCCTGATTCATCACACAGATGTGTTCCAGCGTGTCGCGGTCGGGCGAGTCCTGCGCAATGATCACCACGTCGGGCTTCAGCGCGTGAACCTGAACATCCAGGCTGCGCGCAGAGTTCAGTATGGCCATCACCACACATCCCTTTGCCTCCAGCGCGGGCACCAGCATCGCCAGCCGCTCGGGCTGGTTTTCAACGATCAATACACGCATGTTTTCGCTACCTAACGGCCACAAAAAATGCGGCCTCCGGGGAGGCCGCCAAGATCGGAGGAGACTGCCAACCCTTACGGGCGGAACAACCTGGCCTTACGGTAAGGATGCTCAATTTTAACTAAGCATGGCCCGTGCCAGATCGTAGATAGATTAACAATCAAACACTTAGGTTTTAAGCGTCACTACACGCCCCCCTTCCAGAGCATCGCTCATGGTGCATGGCGTGAACCCAAAGCGTCAAAACGGGGCGTCGGCGACTACGTTTATTGGCGGGAAGGGCGCGCGGGGTCGGCTGAGCCATTCCGTTTTGTTGCGTGATCCCGAGCCGATCTGAAATGCGCCGCGAGCAGCGGACCCAGAAAGACGACAAGCAGCACAAGCGGCCAGATATTCCCGTTCTCAAACCGGTAGGCGTCGAGCAATTCGCTCCAGGGCTTGCCCTGAACCAGGCGGCCAAAACCGAATTCAAAGCCCAGCGTGAGGCCGAGCCACATGCCGCCAATTACCAGGAGCGGTCCGACTTGCGTGGTGCCGCGACATAGGCCGTGAGCAAAACAAACAGCATGAGCAGACCGCCACTGGCCAACAACGCCCAGGGGGCGCCCAGGTAGGGAATCAGTATGAGCTCCCGCAGGCCACCGTTAAGGAAGGCCAACACCAGGATCACCAGCCAGAAACCAAAAGCGCGGGTGTAAGGCATGCGGAAGGAGTGTTCGTGTGTTGTTAACGTAAAGGTAAGGGGCGCCGCTTCAGCGGCGTCCCAGCGGAACGAAGTGGAGCGGTCTTGACCGCCGGGTTAGCCGACATTTTCCACGAAGCGAGGATCGCCGGAAACGGAGCAAACCACAGAGCTTGCCGAAACCGACAAGACAGCAGACAAAAATGAAAACACGGCCGTGAGCTTTCCGGTAGCTGTAAGGGGAACAGGAATAAGTGACAAAGACTCACCATCTACGGTTAGCGAACCGTCGTATAGGTATCCACTACATTCTGGTGATAAACCCTGCCACGATGCACCTGAGAAGATTAATTCTGCTGGTTGCATATAGCCAGCGCCTGGGTCGCGACCGGGGTGTCCCTCTGAGCGATGGATATAGGCTGCTGAGAAAAGGAGGCGAAGTGTGCCGTCAGTTCCCTCAACCAGCGACACTTCTGAATCATGAAATTCAAGCGCGGCGTTCATATGTGACGGCTAACGTTAATTAGCCATCCTAAATGACGGTTTGTAAACCATCATTTGAGAATTTGTTTCTAAAAAAGTGATAATAATCATTTGTTTGTAATGATTTAGTGCGTCCTAATGCAAAAAGAAATCGCGTCAGCACTTGATCTGCCTCGTTTATTGGATCAGGTGCATGGTAAAACTCGCCCGAAGCATTAAAGCGTTGCATGGAAACGCAATATGCTCGGTTGTCAGTTGCTTTGCATCAGGGTCTCTCCGTTACTGGCAGCGCATCTCCGGCGTCAGTTTCATCCATTTCATCAGCCAGTTTTTTGACCGCTCACGCGCATGTTTGGCGGCGATCTTTTCCTCGGGCGTTTGGTCGGGGCGGAAGTCAAAGGCGCGGCGCGCCATGGGGTATTCCTGCCATTCCACGGGTACACCGCGTTCCCACAGCGCATAAAACGCTCGGCCGCCGTTCATGCGGCGCAGTTCGTAGTCTTCATCGCCGATGAGAAAGAGCATCGGGGTGGTGATTTTTGTGATTTCAGGAGCAATGCGGAAGAGTTGATCTGGCTCGGGCGCATTGGGGTTTTGCATGTGGCCGTAATAGCTGACGATGGCGGCGATATCCTGGCCGCGCTTGGCGGCGAGGCGAATCGAGTAGTAAGGGCCACGTGATAGCCCGACGATGCCGACTTTCTGCTTGCAGGCATTGGGCAGCGATTTCAGATAATCCAGCCCGGCTTCGACATCCATTTCAGTATCGGGATTATGGGCGGAGGGCCAGCGTTCGATGAAGCGGCCGCTTTGCCAATCGGGGGCAACGACGAGGAAGCCTTGTTCGGCGAGTTCGCGCACGTGGGCGCGTTCGTCGCCTTCGTAACCGCGTTTGGCGTGAATGAACAGAACCGGCGGAAAGGGGCCTTTGCCTGCGGGGGTGGCGATCTCAACCGGGACGTCGGAACCGTCGGCCGCCTTGAGCATGGTCTTGGTCAGTTCGACGTCATTGGCAATGGCTGCCGGCGTCCATGCCGATGCTAAGATTGCGCCCGCAATGATGAGTCTTTTCATGAACCTCTCCGGATGTGCTTGTGGCGCCTATTTTAGTGCAGCGTCTCGGGTTTCCTGTGCAGTCAATAAGTACCCTGGTGCGGATAAATATGCCTCAGGGCGTCGTTGTCCTGCGGGCCATCCATGACCGTGAACTCTGCTTTCGAGGAGCCGACCATTCCGCTCCGCGCGCAACGGGCGCTGGCGGCCGTGTGGATTTCGCTGGGCCTGCATGCTGCGGTGATTGCGCTGGTGCAGGTGGTGCCGCCAGGCGCGACCGGTTCCGGTGGACCGGTTATCGAGGCGCGACTGGTCTCGGCCAACACGCAGCCTGCTGACCCGCAGGCGCTCGTAGAAGTGTCCGATCAACCCACCGTGCTGTCGCCCAGCGCGTTGGCCGAAGCCCAGCCTGCTCCACAAATGGCGGCTCAACCAGCAAGCACGCAGCCGGAAGCGACTGCCCCGCCTCCCCCTACGTCCATAGAGACTGTACCCACGACGAGTCCCGCCCCGGCGGTGGCGATCACCTCTTCGGTTGACCTGACCTACTATAGCGCGCGGGACGTTGATGTGCTGCCCCGGGCATTGCACGAGGTACAGCCGAACTACCCGGCTGAGCCCGATCGCGAGCGAATTTCAGGCAAGGTGCGCTTGCTGTTGAAGATCGAGGCCGATGGCCGGGTAAGCGATATTGAAGTGGTGAGCGCCGAACCACCCGGGATGTTCGAAGTGGAGGCGGTCGAGGCGTTTCGCACAGCCCGCTTTGCACCCGCCGAAAAGAACGGACGACAGGTTCGAACACTGACGCTTATCGAGGTGGCGTTCGATTGGGAAGGGCGGCCCCCTTTAACCTCGGATGAGCAGTAATCAGGACGCCGCAGCCAGCCCATGCAGGATGGGGCAATCCGGCCGGTGGTCACCTTGGCAACTTGTTGCGAGCGTGACCAGCGTGTCACGCATGTCGGTCAGTGCGGCAATGCGTTGGTCGAGATCGGCAATGTGAGACTGGGCCAAACGTTTTACATCGGCGCTGGCACGCTCGGGGTCGTCCCATAGCGAAACCAGCTGCCGAATCTGCTCAAGCGAAAACCCGAGGTCGCGTGCGCGCCGGATAAAGCGCAGTAGATGCACATCTCGATCATGATATTGCCGGTAGCCGGATAGCGTGCGCGGGCTGGTGCGGATGAGGCCGATGCTTTCGTAGTGACGGATCATCTTGGTCGACACACTGCTCGACTTTGCGACTTCACCGATATTCATTTGTCATCTCCCGCCGGCCGCCAGCGCCGCAGCAGCAGCGCATTACTCACGACACTGACGCTGGAAAACGCCATCGCCGCGCCGGCAATCACCGGATTCAGCAAGCCCGCCGCCGCGAGCGGTATCCCCACTAGGTTGTAGATAAAGGCCCAGAACAGGTTCTGCCGGATCTTGGCGTAGGTGCGTTTGGAAATATCAATCGCGTCGGCCACCAGCGCCGGGTCGCCGCGCATCAGGGTGATGCCGGCGGTGTGCATGGCGACGTCGCTGCCGGAAGACATGGCGATGCCGACATCGGCAGCGGCGAGTGCAGGCGCATCGTTGATGCCGTCCCCTACCATCGCCACGGTTTGGCCTTTTGCCTTGAGCAGGCCGACCTGCTCGGCCTTGTCAGCGGGCAACACTTCGGCCATGACTGTGTCGATGCCGAGTGCTATTGCGGCCACCCCGGCCGCGCCGCGGTTATCACCGGTGAGCATCACCGTGGCAATGCCCAGGTTTTTGAGCCTGGCAATGCCAGCGACCGCAGTGGGTTTGACGGCGTCGCCGAATGCCAGCAAACCGATGGCGTGGCGGTCACTGGCGCGCGCGAGCCACGAAACGGTGCGACCTTCGGCTTCCAGCTTGTCTGCTGTGGCTTCCAGTGCGATGGTCGCCACTGTGTTGTCCTGCATCAGCCGGCGGTTGCCGAGCCAGTAGGTTTCGCCTGCAATCTCGCCCGAGATGCCGCGCCCCGGCAAGGCCTGTTGTGCAGAGGCGGGTGGGGGCGTCAAGGCGGCGTGTTGGGCTTCGGCCAGCACGGCGTGCGCGAGCGGGTGCGCACTGCCGGTTTGCAAGGCGGCGGCCAATGTCAGCACCTCGTGCTCGGTGCTGCCCTCGGCGGCCAGGGTGTCAGTGACGTGTGGAGTACCGTCGGTGAGTGTGCCGGTCTTGTCGAACACCACGGTGCTGACTTTGTGCGCGAGCTCCAGCGCTTCGGCGTCCTTGATCAAAATGCCGTGGTGCGCGGCCACGCCGGTGCCCGCCATGATCGCAGTGGGCGTGGCGAGGCCCAGTGCACAGGGGCAAGCGATCACTAACACCGCCACCGCGTTGAGGATGGCCTGCTCCGCATTACCGCTGGCGGCCCACCAGCCGATGAAGGTCAGCAGCGCAATCACCATCACCACCGGCACGAATACCGCGCTGACTTTGTCCACCAGCCGTTGAATCGGTGCCTTGGCAGCCTGCGCGTTTTCCACCAGCCGGATGATGCGCGCCAGCGTGGTTTCGCTCCCAATTGCCGTGGTGCGAGCGATCAGCAGGCCGTGCGCGTTGATCGCGCCCCCCGTCACGTTGTCCCCTACTTGTTTGTCGACCGGCATGGATTCGCCGGTGAGCATCGATTCGTCGATCTGGCTGTGGCCTTCCGTGATGACGCCATCGACGGGGACGCGTTCGCCTGGACGAATGACGACGTGGTCGTCCAGCTTGATCGATTCGATTGGAACATCACGGTCGACGCCTTCAAAGCGGATGCGGGCGGTGGCCGGACGAAGCGCCTGCAGTGCGCGAATGGCCTCGGTGGTCTGCCGCTTGGCGCGTGCTTCCAGCCACTTGCCTAGCAGCACGAGACTGATTACCACAGCCGACGCTTCGAAATACAGATGCGCCATCGATTCGGGACGGGTGAGCAGTAAGTACACGCTCAGCCCATACGCCGCGCTAGTGCCCACTGCCACCAGCAGGTCCATGTTGCCGCTGCCGGCGCGCAAGGCTTTCCAGCCCGCGCGGTAGAAGCGCGCGCCGAGCCAGAATTGCACGGGTGTCGCCAGGGCCATTTGCACCCAGCCCGGCAACATCCAGTGCGCGCCGAACAGGGTGCCGAACATCGGCACCATCAGCGGCAGTGAAAGCAGCATGGCCAGCGCCACTGGCCACCAGTTGGGTAGCGTGCGCGTAGGCGCAACCACTGTCGCACCTGCGGCTTGCGGCACCGCCGCGCCATAGCCAGCGCGTTCAACTGCAGCAATCAGCGTGGGCACGGTTGTGCCCGTGGCGACCTTGATCGTGGCCTGCTCGGTCGCGAGGTTGACGGTGGCGTCGAGCACGCCCGGCACTTTGCCCAGGGCTTTCTCCACCCGCGCCGAGCAACTGGCGCAGGTCATGCCGGTGATGTCCAGTGCGTGGGATTCGGTGGCCATGCTGAAGCCGGCCTGTTCGATGGCACGTTGTACCGAAGCGGTATCGGTTTCGCCAGTAACGGTGGCGGTTTCGGTGGCCAGGTTCACCGTGGCACCGGACACACCCGGCAGTTTCTGCAGGACTTTTTCAACGCGGGTCGAGCAGCTGGCGCAGGTCATGCCTTCGATGCCGACTGAGAGGGAGGGATTCATGTTGGCTCCTGATGAGTGTGGATGAGCGCAGCTTTAACCTTCCTATCATGGGAGGGTCAAGCCTTTTATTCAAGCCTTCTTTTGGGGTTCCAAAAGAAGGCTGCCGGTTTCAATCCTGGATGCGATACCCCAGGTTGGTGAGGAGGGTGCATAGGACATGGGCGGGGTCTTCGCTTTTCACCTCAACCTTTCCCGAGTCCAGCGCGATCTTGACGATGGCTTCGGGATCATGGGCGTGTATGGCCTGGGTGATCTTGTTGACGCAGCTGCTGCAGCCCATGCCCGCTACCTGGAATTGATGCATTTTTGTCTTCCTGTATGGCCCGGTCACATGACCGTAAGGCAGAGCGTTAGCCTTCCCACGATGTGAAGGTCAAGCGCTATCGGCGCAGACGTAAATAAGTAGCAAACGGCGCAGGAGTGTACGTATAGCCAGCGTGTTCATTACAGGGATAACGTGGTGACGGTCAGACACCCGGTAATTTTTAACGCGTTTGTTCGCGCGGTAAGTTTGAAATGGTTTCGCGCTTGCCCAGTCCTTTTCACAAAGCTAACCCCACCTATGCTAAACAACGAGAGCAAGTCATGCCCTGAATGCCTAAAGTAAGAAGTGTGAAGGGAATGATGTCGAGTCGCTGCTAGATGTAAAGAACCATGAATTTAGATTCTGCGAAGTGGTCGAGACTTGCTCACGCAAAAATCATATGAGTGGACGCCCACGCAATGGCAGTGCGTAGTAGTCGGCCAGCTGCGCCATTGCCAACGGGTTTGGGAGCTTCAACAGGCTGTTATTGAGGGTATAGAGACCCGCGGCATGCAGCCGTTTCAGCGTTTTGTTGGTATGAACCAGCGACAGACCGAGCGCATCAGCGATGTGTTGTTGGGTCAGCGGGAAAGGCACGCCTTCGGAGCCGCCCAAGCTGACGCTCTCGGCACGCTTATATAAATGAATCAACAGCATCGCGATCCGTTCGGATGCCGAACGCCGACCTACAGAGAGCAGGTTCTCGTCGACGATCAATTCTTCGTGTGCACATAGCCAGGTGATGTCGAATCCCAGGGCCGGGTGTTTGCTATACAGATCCCACAGACGTTTGATTGGAAAGACGCAAAGATCAGTGTCCGTTAGCGCCTCGACCCCGTGAGGCGAAGCTTGGCCGAGTTGATCCTGCAAACCAACGAAATCACCCGGTAAAAGAAAATTAAATATCTGGCGTCGGCCGTCACTGAGCGAGCGGTAGCGGAACGCCCACCCCGATAGCACTGTATATAGTTCACTCCCGCTTTTGCCTTCGCTCAAAATCGTGCCACCCGCTGCAATCTTGGTCTGGCGCTCCTTGAACTGCTGGATAAAGTCGATTTCTGCTTCGCTATTAGGGGAAAACGCCCCACAAGAACGTAAAGGACAACTTATGCAAGACGTATGTGCAGTCATATAGGTCGTAATAGCCTAATTTTATGTGGATAGGTAGAAAACTATATTATTGGAAGTATGTCTTAAGACATTGCAAATAAGCGGATATGAGCACACATTACATCACTCTTAACTGGATTAATGTGTCTTAATTGGAGTAATGTGTGTCTGGACTCTACCAATTGATTTGTCTTAGTCATCTTGCACCAGATGAAACTGCAAGCTGCGTCCCCCAAATTGTTCGAACGGGACGCCAGCACAACCCGACGCTTGGAGTGGGAGGGCTCCTGATATTTGATGGAGGCCGTTTTTGCCATTACATCGAAGGAGACGCGGAGTCAGTGAGTGCCCTGGCTGAACAGATTCGCGTGGACAGCCGGCATGTCAATTTCCGGGTGTTATATCAGTCGCACTTTGCGGGCCCTTACTTGTTGGCCGAACGCGGACTGGAATTTGCCATGTGTTATGACGGCTGTCTTGACCGTTTCGAAGGAGTAACCGAAGCGGCGGCAATGGCGTTGCTGCATGATCTGCTGCCCAGTCTGGACATGGAGCCCAAACGCGAAGTCGTTTAGGTTTAGTCTGACAGTATTTAGGCTTTTTCCTACGCTGCTCTACAGCGACTGCTGACTGTTGTTGCCGGATGCTTTGGCCACAATCCTGTTTACAGGCTGAGTTAAGTGGCTAGCTGCCGGATGAGCGTGTTGCGCCTGTCACGCTTGGTGTTCGCGTAGCGAGCTTCATACAGAGACAGGAGACAGCAAATGAAATCGAGCACATCAAAATCCAATGTCCAAGGGGAAGGCGATTATGATTCTGCCAAGAAATACAATCAGAACGCACGCACATTCGTAGACTCGGGAAAGGTAGAAAAAGCCGCCCGGAAATCAGCCCCACGCAATTCAAGCGAGAAAGCTGAAATGCGTCAGGCCGAGGCTGCAGGTCGAGCCCGTTCCAAATCCCCTGAAAATGAAGGACGCGACGGAAATTTACCCGGGCAGGGTAAACCGACCAAACGCGCCCCCGCCAAAAATCCACCTAATAAGCTGGTAACCGAAAAATTCCCCGGGCGTTAAGCACGCCTGCGCTTTCATTCGTTTACAACTTTGACTGTAATCAAACATGAGGAGTACGTGATGACAATTATTTCTTCGAGCACAATAGCTGGCGACAAGGTCGTTAACCGCAACGGTGAAGGCCTGGGTGATATCAAAGATCTGATGATCGATGTCGATAGCGGCCGAGTTGCCTATGCTGTACTGGAATTTGGCGGATTCATGGGGTTGGGCAGCAAGCTGTTTGCAGTGCCGTTATCAGCCATGGAGGCAGACACGCACAATAAACGTTTTATTTTCGATCATAGTAAAGAGAGCCTCGAAAACGCGCCTGGTTTTGACAAGGACGATTGGCCGACTTTTACAGATCGAGACTGGGGTACAAGCGTGCATCAATATTATGGGGTTCGACCTTATTGGGAATGAGATTGCCTGTTCGAATGATGGGACAGCGGCTTTGATGTTTACCCGAAACGCCTCTCAATGCAGGCCAGCCAGCCTTCTGAAACGTCAGTTCGATATCTCAGGCATGTGGTCTGGATTGAGGGAGCTTGAGCATTGAACCAAAGGGGTTGTACATCTAAAGCATTCAGCGCTGATCAAACTTTCTGAGTGATTTCTTTCAAGGAGCACCTTTATGTCGAATGCAACAAGCTGGGGTCTTTGCATCCAGTGCAAGTGGTGGCAGATCGATCCAGACGCCTCCCTCGAAAAATCTACACATGGTCTATGTATTGATGAAGACCTTCAAAAATATGTTCTGCGTGTGTCAGGCGGGAGTGGATGCAATCGTTTTGTAAATGGTGTTCCCGCTCGCGCGGAGGGGTCGGGCTCGACTCCGCCGGTTGCCAAGCCGGCTCGTTAAGCGCGCTGATTCCTGATCTCTGACATCCGCGATCGATGGGATCGTGGCAGTTGGTGGATCTCGCGGACACTTTGGAAGGCCCGCCCATTCAATAGCAATATCTCGTTGAGATATGCCGCATTTGTGTAAGCAGCGCGGGTGTGTGTAAGTGCTGGTTCGCGTCAGAAATTGCCTACCTTCAATACCCAAAATGGCTGACATTTTTCTAGGCCTGAACGGATAGTTGATCGGATGTGCCCTCCCTAGAGTGTGAGCATGCCGAGTCAGCACTGTATTTCCTTGAACTGTAATGCTTTGGAGTGTGCAGGTACTTAAGCAGGAAGATGCAGGTGTTCGGCTAAACCCAAGTTTGATTAACGCCATACCAGGAGATAAACATGAAACCGCATACAGCTTTGCTTTTTGTTTTGGGACTCGCCATGGTGAGCCCGGTTTATGCAGCAGACAGGAAGGACATGATGGAAGATCGGGCAGAGGCCCGGTACGACGCTTCAAAAGATAGCGCCAAACATGATTATGAAATGGCCAAAGACAATTGCAAAAAAATGTCTGGAAACGCGAAAGACGTGTGCATGAAAGATGCCAAGGCCGCGTACGTGGGGGCCACGTCTCAGGCCAAAGCAGATGAAAAGTCTACCAAGAATCAGGCAGAGGCTGACGAAGACAAGATGAAAGCCAACTATAAAGCGGCCAAGGAACGGTGTGACAGTTTGTCTGGGCAAGCCAAGGATGCTTGTGTCAACGAGGCCAAACAAAAGTATTACCAGTAGCCAGGTCACGCACCACACTGAAATCGCTGCATCATGGAATTTCGATTTGGCGGGCGTACGTCTGGATGTGATTTATTGCCTGGTTGATCCTGTAAACAAGATTGCAAGTCGCGTGATTGTCTGGCCGTGCATGAACATATGCGTCTAAAGGCGGTAGAAAATATTTGGTTATGCGTATTTGACGCATGCCTTATACGCTTGGCGTGCTTCTACCGATCTGCGAAGTCGCAGGTCTGCCCTCGCTGATGCAGTCCGACGAGGGCTTTGGGCCGGTTTCCTGATCTTGTTTTATCTCTCTCCTGGAATGCCAGTTGCAGAATGGATGCCGTGTGTCATGTATGCACTCATGCTGTAAAAGGAACATGACCAAACCTCCTGGAGTCCTACATACTGAAGCGTTTCCTTCTTATGTCATCGTCGTCTGGGATCTCATATATTGACTGCATGGCTGGCTGTGGCCATTCACTGAGGGAGAGAAAAAATGCTGAAGTGGGTGCTTATCTTTGCTGTGATTTCACTTGTCGCCGGGGTTTTGGGATTTACCGGAATAGCTGCGGGTGCGGCGAGTATTGCAAAAATTATTTTCTATATTTTTCTTGTGTTGCTTGTACTGGTCATTCTGGCAGGGGTGCTGGGATACCGGGCTTTCTAGCGGTATTTCGTCCCAACTCACTCGGGGTGCCATTAAAGCCGGTGAGCAGTATCCCTATTCCACGAGTCAATTATTGATTTGATATGATTTGATATGAAAGGAAATGAAAATGAATTTTTATACCGGTAAGTTACTCGTAGCGGCGATGGTGGCGAGCACTTTAGTAATGGGCGGCTGTGCTGTCACGCGCGATCAATCAACTGTTGGTCAGTACGTAGACGATTCGGCTATTACCACTCAGGTCAAAGCTCGTTTTGCAGAAAGTCCGGAAGTTAGTGCAATGGCGATCAGCGTCGAAACACTGAATGGAGTTGTGCAGTTGTCAGGCTTTGCCAAGAATGCCAGTGAACGTTCGGCAGCTGAATCCATTGCACGTAATGTGAAACATGTTCGGTCAGTCAAGAACGATATCGTGATTAGACCGTAACGTGAGGTGCGCACGTGGTTCTTGAAATGCGCGATTTGTGTGGGTGAAGTGTATCTACAGGTAAAGGAGACATATATGAACTGGGATATTATTGAAGGTAACTGGAAAAAGACCAAAGGCAAGGCCAAGGAACAGTGGGGTAAGCTTACAGATGACGACTTCGATGTCATCGAAGGTCGTCGTGAGCAGCTTGCCGGAAAAATCCAGGAACGCTATGGCGTAAGCAAAGACGATGCTGAGAAGCAGATCGATGCATGGCAGAGCCAAGCCAACGATGATTGGTTTCATTAATTTTGACCCTCTCAGCATCCGCAGCAAGTGTCCTGGAAACTCAGGCAGGATCGTGATTGCTACCTGATGTTTTCAGTCGACTGTCATGCTGGGCGGTTTCACAGGCTTAATGTGAAACCGCCCAGCGCGTTTTATACGACCGCGATGTTTCAGTAAGAAATCCATTTGTCGTGAAGACATTCCCAATACGATTCCCAATACTGAATTAACTTTTTTTAGTCGTATCTATCTGAGAGATTGATTCAATTCATATCCTATTCACAAGGCCCTATGGGGTGAACAGACAGCTTTTGTGTTTGGCAATCTACACATCGAGTTTGAAAAATTCAAAGCATTATGCTGAAGCCTCGAGATAGAGCATTTCAACGTGGCTTGCCCCAGCTATCCTCGCGTCATGGCGCGCTTAAAGCCAGTATTCGAAGCGAACGGCCAGCCATTCCTTGAGACGCAGGAATAGTGAGCGATGCTTCCATTGTTGCGGGTCTATGGGCGTCGATTTCGCCCGATCTTCTGCGAACATCTTATTCATCTGTTGGGAAAAGTCGGTCCCCAGAATGACGGCATTCAGCTCATCGTTGTGCAAAAAACTGCGCCAGTCCAGATTGGTTGGCCCGATTGTGGACCATACGCCATCTATTGAGGCGGTTTTGGAGTGCAGTACGGCACCACGTCTTTCGTACAGTTTCACGCCGGCATCAAGCAATTCCGCATAATGCGAGCGTCCTGCATGAAAGACCATCCATGAATCGGTTTGCCCAGGCAGAATGAGTTCTACGCTCACGCCTCGCCGGGCAGCATCAGTGAGCGTTTTGAGCAACTTCGGATCAGGTACGAAATAAGCATTGGTCAAATGTACATGACGCTCCGCATGTTCGATCGCAGAAAGCAATGTGAGGTAGATCGGTGACGCTTCAGTATCGGATCTGCTGCCGATAGCTCAGACGATTTCATCCCCCTGAGTTTCGACTTTAGGGAAATATTTCCTGGGTGCTAAAGGCGCCCCCTTTTGTCTGGCCCAGGTGTCCATGAAGTATTTCTGAAACTCCGCTGCAGCCGGCCCCTTGACCTGCAAATGGGTATCGCGCCATCCGGATTGTTTTCTTCGCTAACGGCCTGGCGTGAACGGCGAAAGGATGAGCTTGATCCCCTGGAGTACGATTCGCTGATATTGATCCCACCGAGAAAGGCCGTTTTGCCATCCACCACCAGCAGTTTTCTGTGGTCCCGATTATTGAGTGTCCATTCTTGCTTTTTTACGTTGGCCGGGTTGACCGGGTTGTACTCAAGCAGCTGAATGCCCCCCGAACTGAGACGTTCAAAAAATTCTTTGGGTGTATTCAGGCAACCGACACTATCGTAAATGATGTTGACCTGTACGCTGGCGGCCTGTTTCTCCAACAATAGATTCGCAAACCTGGAACCGATCTCACCGCTTTCGAAGATGTAGGTCTCCAGATTGATATGGTCCTGAGCAGCGCGTATCGCTGCGAACATCGCCTTGTAGGTAGCCGGGCCATCTTTCAGTAGTACCAGTCGGTTGCCTGTAACCAGAGGGCTGTCTCGGTTGATTGCCTGCTCAAACGCCAGATGTCTTTTCAGAATGTCACGGTTGCCAGCCTCATTCGTAAGTTCTTTGAGAATGGCAGAGCTTTGGTTGGCTGATACCGGGCCTTGTGCATTTTCGAATTGCACTGGATTCGCCTTTTTGACTACCGCATCTGCCTCCATGTCTGGCAAGCTGGCACAAGAGGCGGACATTCCGATCAGCACGCAGGTTGTCATGCATTTGATCGTGTTTGGGAAGGGGCACATTTGTGATGGGTATGGTTGGATGTCGCGTACCTTTGAAAAGAACGGGTCGTTTATGCATCCCTTGGACGCTGTTGTGTGTCGGGTAGCTGGTCTGGCTTGCTTTGGGTCCTGCCCGCGGTAAGCGAGTCCAGAATCTGGCCTCCGTGTGACAACGAAGCAGCAAGTGCCTGACGAACAAGCCGCCCAACCAAGATAGACCCGCCCAATTCAGGCCATGGCTTGAGTCGTATGAGCAACGCGCCAGCCAGTACGGCGGGAGAAAGACGTGCGTAAAGATGCTGCCGTACCCGTTGGCACGCGACCGGGATAGTGCTATCCGTCATCGTGTAGAGAGAGCTTCTGACGCCTGTTTTTCCCGGCCGCAGGTTTGTAAAAATCCTTGTTGAGCGGCACCTTGATTAACGGAGGCCACATGCCTGCGTCTCTGGTTGACGGCAACGTGTGGTTAGCGATGTCCGTGGTGCTTGTTCATCGCGCCGGCCAACAGTGCAATGGCCGCTCCTGCTGCGACAGCCAACAAGAGCGCTTTTAGCGGTTTGTCCTGTACATAATGCGCAGCATGCTCACTGGTCTGATGGAATATTTCTTGAGCACGTGCCGTACCGCTGCGTATTGCTGCGTTACCCCGGGCTGCAAGTTCTTCGGCGCTTGCTCGTGCTTCCTCAATCGAACGCATGGCGTGATCGGCTGCTGCGTTATTGCCGGCTTCGTGGGTCACATTTGACTTGTTGCTCAAGGACGTTGTTTCCATGGTGGGCTCCTGATTAATGATTACTAGAAAAATCTAATGAATTAATGTCTGCGATTGCTGATTCGCAAGCAGCAGAATATCTGCTGAACTCAGCATATGTGACTGATCAGTTACGTCATAGGGGATGCAATCCTTTTGATGTGTCCGTTGATATGCCCAATCGGTGTAGGCGAAATCTGACAGACGGTATGTGTTGGAGATGTGTAAGCTTCGGCACCGGCTTCCTGGATTCAGAGCCTGCATCAGAGCGTGCCGCGTGATCGCTTGGAAAGATCAGGAATTCCGCTCGTTGTCGGTTCGGCAGTCTGTTATATGGTGGAGAACTGGAGGATGTAACTCAAGACTAGCTGGACTTTACATGTGCACGCGCTGAGTTGTCAGCGTTGTCTGACAGGGAATTAGGTCGGGGCTTATGGTGGCGGCGGCTCATGTGTCTAATCTATGACTACTGGAATTATTCAGTAGTTTGTTCTCAACTGCCTCTCCAATGGGGTCTGTGGAACAAGCCAAGTCAAGGAGTCCACCATGTTGTATTACGCGCTAGTGTTTTTCATCATTGCAATCATTGCAGCCGTGCTTGGATTTTCCGGTTTGGCTGCGGGTGCCGCCGGAATTGCCAAAATTTTATTTGTGGTTTTTCTGGTGATGGCAATTGCAACTTTTGTGGTCAATTTGGTACGCGGTCGTTAGCTTAAGTATTCACACTAGGTGAACTGCACCGAGAGGGAGTTAATGCATGATTCAAGTCGCCATCCTGGACGATCACCAAATCGTTCGAACCGGTTTTCGCGAGCTTTTAAGTGAGGATTCCGCGATTGTTGTCAGTTTCGAGGCAGGGAATGGAGACGAGGCGCTCGCCCAATTACGGACTTTGCAGTGCGATGTGCTGTTGCTCGATATATCTTTGCCCGGAAAAAGTGGGGTTGATGTCTTGCGCTCAGTGCGTCAGAGGCATCCCAACGTCAAAGTATTGATCCTGAGTGGTTTTCCAGAGGAGAGCTATGCCTTGTCGATGATCAAAAATGGCGCAAATGGGTATTTATGCAAGGACTGTGACCAGGATGAGTTATTGCGAGCGATTCATACCGTGGCAAATGGTCGTCGTTATGTGTCTGTTCGCGTTGCAGAATTGCTTGCCGATGAAATGAGCGGGACCCGGAGTGGTGTGCCGCATGATGCCTTGTCAGACCGGGAGTTGCAGGTCTTTCTGAGGTTGGCACGTGGAGAATCAGTATCGGATATAGCAGAACAATTGAACTTGAGCGTTAAAACCATCAGCACGTATCGCTCGCGGCTGACCGAAAAGCTTAGCGTGGCGAGTAATGCAGAATTGGCAGCTTATGCATTGCGACACGGTCTCATGATCCAGTAGAAGTGGCCCGGTATTGCCGGACAAATAATGCAGAATTTAACTTCTTTATTAAAAATCTTTGTTATTGAGGATTCTGCACTCTTGCAGGGAATGCTCATAGATACTTTTAACGAACTTGAGGGAGTCGAAGTCAGTGGGTGTGCCGTTGGCGAAACCGAGGCATTACAGAAACTTGCCATAGTGCCGGTCGATCTGGTGATTATCGATATTGAGTTGAAGCAAGGCAGTGGAATCGGGGTGCTGGATGCGTTGCAGACAGATTCTGGTCAATATGGCGCGCCACGCAAGGTGGTTCTGACCAATTTTTCACATTACAGCATGCGTCAACGATGTGAGAAATTTGGGATGGATGCTTTCTTCGATAAATCGATGGATCTGAGCCAGCTGGTGGACTACGTGTCAGATATGGTGCGCCAGAAAAACAGTTTTTCCTGAATAGGTTTGTAGCCCGTATAGTGGGCAATATCTAAATGGGCAGCTCTGCAAGAATGGATGTTCCCTCGTCTGGGGCCGATCGAATATCGAGTGTTCCATTATGGGTAAATACCCTGTGCTTGATACCGGCCAAGCCATGTCGTGCAAGTTTGGGTGACTCCATGTCAAATCCAATACCGTCATCGCTGATGAGCAGCTTGATGGTTGTTTCGGTGTAAGACAAGGACAGTTTTACTCTTCGCGCTTTGGCGTAATTCTGAATGTTTGTAAAGGCTTCCTGGGTGATACGGAATAGACTCAGCGACACTTCTTCGGAAAGCTCGGGCTCGGTTTCTGGAAGCTCCAGATCAAGCTTGATATCGGTTGACTGTTGGAAATCCCGGGCCAGCGCGTTCAGCGCCTCCAGCAAACCCAGATCATTCAGTAACGCGGGTCGAAGATCATTTGTGATCCGTCGTTTCAATGTAATCCCGCTTGTCAGCGTTTGTCGCAGCCGAACTAACCTTTTAGAAATCCGCTCGCGCACATCAGCTGGAAGGTTGCGTTCAACCCAATCAGCATCAAGTTTGGCGGCGGTTAGTAGCGCCCCCAACTCATCGTGTAGTTCACGTGCCAGGTTAAGTTTTTCGGTCTCGCGAACATTCGTCAAATAGGTAGCCAGATTCGTCAGTTCCTGGGTTCTGGTTTGCACTTCGCGTTCAAGTCTCTCGTTTTTCCTCTGAAGTAAGCCGTTGATTTCTTCTTGTAACTCCTGTTTCTTCTGCTTATGAGAAATAGACAGTATGAGTAGAATCAAAGACACCAATGCAAGCAGTACCGTGATGATTTGAGAGTTTTGGAAGTTCGCAGCTGATCGCTCAACGTTTAGCGCGTTGTACGTGAGTACTTCCTGCTTCAGGGCGATGTGGTGACTTCGATAAGTTTCCATTGTCAGGTTGTCGACCTCGAGCCAGTTGTGATCAATGAGCAAACCATTCTGGACTTGGGTGATGGTGGTTTGCAGTATCGCAGTGACGTTTTTAGCCAGACTGATCAATTCGATAGCTGAGGAATGCAGTTTGGGGCTGTTGGTGAAATTCTTTTCAATTGCCGCTATGGTGTCGTGGATGCGCGGAATCGCCGTCCCGTAGGGGCGCAAAAAATAGGGGTCGTGTGTTAACACATAACCTCTAGTCGCTGACTCGGCATCGAGTAGCAGCCTTCTCAATTGATCCAGATTGTTGCCCTGCTGGTTGACCAATCCGTATTGCTTCAAGGCATCGATCCCTGCTGTGGCCTGCAAATAGCTTGAAACCAGCATGCCAATCAGGGCGGCTATGCCAATGGCAAAGTATATGTGCGAGGCGGTGTGCAGGAAGTCGCGTTGCTTCCCAGGGGTCTTGTTTGGCTTCGGGTCAACTTTGTTTGGCATTGCTGGGTCCTTCTTGTTGTCCCGCGCTCGAGAAGCGCAGGAATCTTCCGACAAGTCTTTCCGAGTCATCTTACAGACTGATTCACTGGCAAATAATACGATGCTTTCCTAGTGAGTGGCACTCTAAATCAGGGGCCATGATTGTGACGGAGTTTTCTTAACGCAGGAGATACATATGAATCCATTTCTGGCTGTAATCATCGCTTCCGCTTTTGTCGTGCTCACAGGCTGTAATACCGTCGCGGGTGCAGGTAAAGACCTGGAGCGGGGCGGCGAAAAGGTACAGGATGCAGCGAAAGATGTTCAGCAGCAGATGTAGTCTTTTTCGCCATAACGTCTTTCATTCATTATGCAGGAGTTCGCTATGCTTAAAACCGCAAGTCAATCTGTCAAGAAAAACCAAACTGAAGCCGTCGCCGACCCTAGTGATTTCTTGTCCAGCGTCAAAACGTTACGAGCGCGCGCGCGTAAACATATTGAAGAAGGCGCAATGACGGGTGACTACAAGTTGAATGCAAAAGCGGCGGTGAATGTTTTGAATGACGCGTTGGCAACCGAACTGGTTTGTACCTTGCGTTATCGTCAACATTCATTTGTGGCCAAGGGAATTAACTCAGAACCCATTGCACAGGAGTTTCTGGTTCATTCCAACGAGGAGCTGGCGCACGCCGACCTGATTGCGAAGCGTATCGTGCAACTGGGCGGTGAGCCTGAGTTCAACCCGGGAAAAATTCTGCAAAAGTCGCATGCAGAATACGTGACCTGCGACACGTTGGAAGCCATGATCCGAGAAAATCTGGTGGCGGAGCGAATTGCAGTAGAAAGCTACCGTGAAATGATTCAGTATTTTGCCGAGCATGATCCGACCACGCGAGCGATGCTGGAAGGTATTCTCGCAATGGAGGAAACACATGCAGACGAATTGGCTGATCTGTTGAACTGACAGATAGTTGAACTGAATTAGAAATACCGCGACCCGGATTAAAGCTGCATGGGTCCTGGTTCTGGACAATTAAAACTGTCAGCCAGGGGACGGGTCATTTAGGCAGCAGCACCCACATGCGGCCGCGCTGTTTCATGCGGCCGGCCAGTTCTCCCGCGGCATTTCCAAAACCCCAGAAGAAATCGGCCCGTACGCCGCCGCGGATGGCGCCACCGGTGTCCTGTGCCATCACCAGCTGATTGAGTGGCTGCGGCGAGTTGGGTTGCGTGGTGGAGAGGAATACCGGTGCGCCCAGCGGCAGGAAACGCGGGTCGACTGCAATCGAGCGTTCACCCGTTAGCGGTACGCCGAGCGCGCCCAACGGGCCTGGCAAGCCATTGGGCAACTCGCGGAAAAAAACATAGCTCGGATTGCTGGCGAGAAGTCCAGGCAACTTGTCTGGATTTTTAACGCCCCAGTTCTTGATGCCCTGCATCGACGCCTGTTCCAGTTTGAGTTCGCCGCGCTCGACCAGCAATTTGCCAATCGACAGATAAGGATGGCCATTTTGGTCCGCATAGCCGACCCGCATGTGAACGCCGTCAGGCAGTTCGATCCGGCCCGATCCCTGAATTTGCAGGAAGAACAAATCCACCGGGTCGTTGGCCCAGGCAATGGGTTTGCCGTTGAAGCTGCCATTGGCCGCTTCGATTTCCTTGCGCGTGGGGTAGGGCACGATCTTGTTGCCCACCATTTTGCCGCGCAGGCGCAGGTTTTTGAGTTCGGGATAGATGGTCGCCAGATCCACCGTGATGAGATCGTCCGGTGCCGCAAGCAACGGGAAGCGTGCACTTGCGGTGCGTACGCGATCACCTTTCAATAATGGCTCGTAATAGCCGGTAACCATGCCTTCGACACTGCCGTCTTCCTGCGTGGATTGATAGGGTTGAAAACGCTGTTCGAAAAAGGCGCGGACGGTCGCATCGTCGGGTGCCGTCATGGCCACTGCTTCGGAACAGACACCTTGCCAGGCTGCACGTTTGATCAGCGTTGAACAACTTTGCAGGAAAGCCCCCCAGGCTTCGCTGACCGCATCTGCTTTCCAGGATGGCACCGCGCTCCATTCAACCGGCTTGAGCGTGGGATAGGCAGCGGCCAGCGAGGGAATCGGTGCGGGCGTAGGGGTGGGTAGTGGCGCCGGCACCGGTTGGGGCACGGGCGGCACCGGTACGGGCAGAGGCGCAGGCGGCACCGGGAGGGGCTGTGGGGCGGGCGGCACCGTAGGCGGTTGCGTCGCGCAGGCCGACAGCAACAGAACGAACAACCACGGGCTTGCGCGTAACAGCTTCACAGGTGAATATGGCTCACATCAAAAATAGGGGTCGAGTATAACAATGGAGAGCACACGTTAATGGAAAGTCAGGGGCTGGAATGGTTGTTGCTGGAGGCAGGGATTGCGTTGGGGCTGTTCATCTTCATCGTGTGGTGGACGATGAAGAAGTGAACCAGGGTGACACGGAACATGGGATCGAGCTTGATCTGCGCTTCAATCCAACGAAATTTGTTGCGTATCCTTGTGTATTGACTAATATTTGCTTTGCCAAACGATAAACCTTGTTTATACGGTTTTGGGAGGCAAAACTTTAATAAATTAAAACTACAAGGAGACAACATGAAGATTTTTATCAAGCCGACCCTTTTTGCTCTGGCCATTCCTGCACTCACCGCTATGTTCGCCCCTGCAGCCCAGGCTGATGAGCCACCGTGTCCATTTTATGAAAACCGATCAGGCCTTTGCGGCTATTAC
>JAGXGP010000068.1 GCA_024636775.1 Hydrogenophilales bacterium | reverse complement strand
CCCCGTTGTCGTGGCGTCTTGAGCATTACAGCATTGAGCTGCCGAAAGTGGCAGCACCCGTGCTCAAGTACCGCGAGCGCCTGTTTAGCCGGCCAGCCTTTATCAATGCGCTGACACCCACTGAAAAAGCGTTGCGCAAGTAAAAGGGCAGGGCATTGGCCGAGTTATCAACCAAACCTTATCTGATCCGTGCACTCTATCAATGGTGTGCGGATGCGGGGTATACCCCGCAATTGCTGGTTGCGGTAGATAACCATACGCGGGTGCCACAAGCCTTCGTAAAAGATGGCCAGATCGTCATGAATATCAGTGCGGGCGCGACCCGAAACCTCAAACTGGATAACGACTGGATCCAGTTTTCAGCTCGCTTCGGGGGAATTTCGCATGAGATTTCCATACCGGTTGATCGCGTTGCTGCCATTTTTGCGCGTGAAAATGGACAAGGTTTGCATTTTGAGCCTGTCAATGCAGGTGAGTCGCCCGATGACCCTGCTTCGCCTCCTTCACCGGGCGATGCGCCAGTTCCTCCCAAGGGAAAACCTTCGTTAAAAGTCGTCAAGTAAGTGTGAATCTAGTGGCGGCATCGTTATAATATCGCCCGCGTTGCCGCTTTAGCTCAGATGGTAGAGCAACCGCCTTGTAAGCGGTAGGTCGTCAGTTCGATTCCGACAAGCGGCACCACCCAAACAATTAAAACCCGCATCCAGCAATGGCATGCGGGTTTTTCATTTTTGGGTTGGGATGTTCGTTGGGTGCAATCGCTGACTTACTCTATTCCAAGCCGTTCCAGCCTGTATCGCAGGCTGCGAAAGGTGACGCCGAGCACACGAGCGGCGGCAGTTTTGTTAAAGCGGGTCTGCTCCAGGGCCTCGAGAATTGCAACGCGTTCCATTTGATCCAGGTAATCCTGCAATGGGTATTTGGTGCCGGGAGTATCACTATCCGGCGGCAGGCCGGGGGCAAGGCTGAGGTCGTCTGCCGTGATCAACTGGCCTTCACACAGGGCCAATGCGCGTTCCAGCGTATTTTCCAGTTCCCGTACGTTTCCGGGGAAGGCGTAGGCGCGCAAGGATTTTTCGGCTTCCCGATCGAGTTTGACCTGATTGCCGCCCAATTTGTTGAGCAGGAAGCGCGCCATCTCCGGAATGTCTCCAGCGCGATCACGCAGGCTGGGCATGACCAGGTCGATGACATTCAGGCGGTAATATAAATCTTGTCGAAAATGGCCCGTTTCCACCAGTGTTGAGAGATTCTGGTGGGTGGCGCTGATGATGCGCACGTCGACGGGTTCTTCCAGGGTCGCGCCAATTTTGCGGACCTTTTTTTCCTGCAAGACGCGCAGCAATTTCACCTGCATGGAAAGGGGCAGGTCAGCGACTTCATCGAGAAACAAGGTGCCGCCATCTGCAGCCTGGAAGAAACCGTTGCGATCAGAATCAGCGCCGGTAAATGCCCCTTTGCGGTAGCCGAAAAACTCGCTTTCCATCAGGGTTTCAGGAATGGCGCCGCAGTTGACGGCTACAAATGCACCTTCTGCACGATTGCCCAACTGATGAATGAGCCGGGCAGCAAGTTCTTTTCCGCTTCCCGATTCGCCTGAAATATGGACCGGCGCCTGCGTGCGCGCGAGTTTGGTTATGCGGGTGCGGATGTCCTGCATAATGCCTGACTCGCCAATCAACTGGCGTGTCGGATCGTCCGCTTGAGCGAGCTCGGGAATTTTGAGCGCCGATTTGATCAGGGTGCGCAGTTGATTGAGTGCGACCGGTTTGGACAAGTAATCAAACGCCCCTGCCTTGAGCGCGGCGACAGCGTTGCCCGCGTTGCCAAAAGCGGTGATCACGGCCACCGGAACAGGGCGCGGCAGAGCGCTGGCGCTGGCGATGACATCCAAGCCTTCGCCATCAGTCAGCCGCATGTCTGTCAGACAGAGGTCGTAATGCGTTTTTGACAGACACGCCAGTGCTTCGGCGACGCTGGTGGCCCGGTCTGTCTCGAGCCCCATCTTGACCAGCGTGAGTTCCATCAGATCAAGCAGGTCGGGCTCGTCATCAACCAGAAGAATGCGTGGGGAAGCTGCCATTTTCAGTGACTCCCTTTCAGGCCCAGACGGAAGCGGGCTCCCCCTGCACCAGGCAGGAAGCTCAACTCAGCATGGTTGGCCTCGGCCAACTCGCGGGCGAGGAAGAGGCCCAGTCCGGTTCCCTGGGCGTCGGTAGTGAAAAAAGGCTCAAACAACTTGCCCTGGTGTTCAGGAGGCAGGCCGGGCCCATCGTCCTGAATCTCAATTTGCACGCGGTCCTCCAGTTTCTGTAGGCGGAAGTGAATACTTCCGGCCTGCTTTTGGCTGAAGCGCCAGGCGTTGCGTAGCAAGTTCCACACGATTTGGCGCAGGTGGTCGGGATCAAACTGAAAGTTTACGGAATCGCTCATGCTGACTATGACGGCGTCTGCCGGGATTTCTTCAGTTTGAAGCATTTCGTTGAGCAGGGCGGCGAGGGTCTTTTCGTCAAATTCGACCGGGTTGAGGCGGTCTCGTCGATTCAGTGTCAGGACTTCTTCCACCAGCCGGTTGAGCCGGCACGCATTGTTTTCAATGATGTCAGCCAAGCGGGATTGCACAGGGTCATGAGCTTCTTCGAGTAATAGTTGAGCCGCATGGCTAATAGCCGACAGCGGATTGCGAATTTCGTGGGCGATGTTGGCAGTGAGTCGTCCCAACGCAGCCAGTTTGAGTCGTTGTGCGGCCTGCTCGGCCAGGTTTTGATCCTCCAGAACCAGTACCCGGCTTTGATCTGACGTGGCGAGGGGGATGCAACGTACCTTTAACTGTGTAACCGGCGTGCTCAGGGTGATGGCAGTCCCGGGTTTAAACGGGCGTGACAAAATGCGTGCTAGTTCGGGCGAACAGGCATCAAGCCGTGTGACGCCAGGCTTCACCGGAGTGGCTATGCCAAGGAGCGCCAGTGCGCGGGCGTTGGCATGGCGAATCACGCCATCCTCTTGTAGCGCCAGCAGACCATTGGGCGAATTGTCAATTGCAACCGCGTTGATACGGTTCAGTAATGCCAGTTCATCAGCTTGTCGTTGTGCCAATTGCTCGGAATGCAGTGCGCGGCGGGTGAGCCCGTGCGCCAGCCAGCCAATGGCAAAATATCCGGCGCACAAGAGGCCAACCTGGAAAAAACCGTCAACATTCTGGTCGTGCCGGAGAATATTCAAGCTGTGTTGCAGCAGCAGCGCAATGGATGCCATTGCGGCGTAGAGCAGGGTTAACCGGCCGCTTCCGACCAACCCGCCCGAGGCAATGGAAATCACCAGCAACAGCCCCATGGCGTCTGCCAGGCGGTCACTTGTCGTCATCATCAGCGTCACAAAAAGGATGTCGGCTGTGATGTGTGTACTCAATTGCATTTGAAAATTGGGCCAGCGTGCGCGTATACCCAAGACAAAAAATGCAGCGAGGATCAGATAGGTGTAAGCAACGCTTTGAAAATACGTACTTGCGCCAATGTGAAATAAATCAGAGTCGCTAAACAGCATCCCCGTAACAACCAGCGCCATCGCCAGGGACAATCGATACAAATTGAAGTAATCGAGGCTGCGCCAATGCGACGCAAAGTAGCTTTGTGTGGCGTGCGGCATGGGACGCGCCGCCAGGCTCATGGCTTGCCTAGCTTTTGGTGTTCGGGGGTGCAGTAGAATTCGCCTCCGGAATAGATGGCTTCACTACGTGGCAGGTTAACCGCACATTGCGCGCATTTCACCATGGTCTCAACGTCTTGTTTGTTTGCCGGTGAAGGCGGGTTGTTGAGTGAACGCTGGTAGGCGCGTATCAACCGCCACACTACAAACCCAATCGCAAGCAGCAGCAGAATCTTGAAAATACCCACGCTAAAATCTCCCGAAAAACGATACGGAGCCTAGCATACATCCCACTCCGGACAGAGGGCCCACGAGGCATTCATTCAGGAGTCTGCTTGGGGAGGGTTGTTCAAGCTGATTCGATCGCAGGGTTAGCCATAACCACTTACGTTTTGGCCCTCCTATCCGGGGTTTATGCATGGGCTGCGAGACGGGTACCAAGAATATGTCGGATTTTTTTACAT
Organism: Hydrogenophilales bacterium; assembly: GCA_024636775.1. Taxonomy (GTDB): domain Bacteria; phylum Pseudomonadota; class Gammaproteobacteria; order Burkholderiales; family Thiobacillaceae; genus Thiobacillus. Next base: position 21,951 of record JAGXGP010000068.1, on the reverse strand, counting down.
GTCAGCCAACAAGAAACGAGAGCAACAGGTGCTGTAAACCAGTATATTCATACCGATCAACTGGTTAGGATATTGTTTGTGCTCAGGCCCGAAGCTTGCTTTGCTATGTAACTGATAATAACTCGCCATAAGAAAACAAAATGTTAAAACTCCGCAACGCTTTCCTGGTACTTGGGCTGCTGTCTCTCGTTAGCGTGGCCGAAGCTTCGCCTATCGTGCTGACCGGCGATCACTTCACCGTTACCTATGAATCCACCCAGACTGGCCTGTACAAGCAAGGCTTTATGGCAGGCTCGCTGGACACGGTTTACTTTCAACCCAACGCCTTCACCGCCCTGTCGAGCGGGAGTCAGGTCAGTACCCAGAGCTTATTGAACCTGACCTTTACTATTGACCCGGGTTACTCGTTTGCCGGCTTGTCATTTACCGAGCGGGGCAATTATTTTCTGCTTAATGGAGGCGCGGTCAACGTCTCGGCCAGCGTGCAGCAGGCCAATTCGGCTTCACCCTTGCTCAGTTTGACGCCGGGTTCGCCACTTTCCAGCACAGGGCGTTCGACCCCGTGGGAATTGACCGGGGCTGTTTCACTTCTGGATCTGGGCGCGCAGCAAACCCTGACGATTATGCTGGACAACACCTTGTTTGCCAGCTCATCCGGGCCCGGACTGGGTTTTATCCAGACGACCTATGCGGGTTTCCAGGTTGTGACTCGCAAGGCCCCAGCTTCTGTTCCTGAGCCTTCGAGCGTGGCACTGGTGTTGATAGGTATGGTGGCTGCCGTCTTGATTGGGCGGCGGAAAGTAAGAATTCCACTCCGTGGTGCGCGTTTGTGATTAGAAACGCGTAAGTGTGATCTTGTAATATCAAAAACAAAACGATATAAACATAAAGAGAGAGGTTGGAGAACATGGCTATGTATAAGAAGACACTTCAGGTTGCATTGGGTTTGTCTATTGCTTTGCTAGGCACGGCTGCGCATGCGACAACAACATTGACAGGCACCAATGTCAGTTACACCTTTATCGAAACCGCGTTGGGTCAGTTTGGTACACCTGCCATATCTGGAGACAGCCTGGTTTTTTCACCTACTGGCTTCATGGCCACATCCTCTGGTACGAGTTCCGCTACGGATACAGTTTTCGTCACAGTGACGGCCAATACCGGTTATCAATTGTCTGCATTTAATCTGTCTGAGACGGGTGGCTACAGTCGGTCTGGAGATGGGTCGTTTATTGTTGCGGGGATATTTGGCGCGCTGGATATTGAAGGCCCGACCAACAATAACCAAAACTCTCTTGCTGTAGCAATAGAGGCCTTGCCGGGTTCATTTGTCTCGACATCAGGTAGCTGGGCAGCGCAAGCAGCCATAACGCTTCCCGCAACAGGGTGGGGTGGGATCGATGGCAATGTGGGTAGCGTAACACTTGAGATATCGAATCAACTCTTTGCCTTGGCCGGTTCAGGAAGTTCTTCCATATATAAGGACTTTGTTGGGATTTCTGCTTTCACCACGGCCGTGACTCCGGTTCCTGAAGCGCAGACCTATGCAATGATGCTTGTTGGTCTGGGTCTGGTGGGTTTCATGGTACGGCGTACCCGAGCGCGCGTCTGAGTCCCTGGCGTCATGATCAAAAGCGGCTTCCTTCGGGAAGCCGTTTTGTTTGACACGGGGGGAGGGTGCATGCCAGCAAATAATGTGGAAAACGTGGTCTAAAGTCCCGTCCCAAAGTGCCGTTCTCATACGATGGCAGTTTTTACTAGTACATTTGTTGGATAATGCCTCCAAAGCATGGCTGGGCTCAACATGCCCGGATCGTTAGATAACGCGCCTGCCCACAGGCCACCAGGAAAACTGCATCGTCACGATGCATTTGAGTGATGACAAACCCCAACCAATGGTTGTTTCGGCAGCAGCTTTCTGTTGTATCGCTGACCAAAATCCTCCTCGACCCGTTTGTGGCGGTAGCGGTGCTGATTGGTTGCACCCTGTATTTTGATGAGCCCTTTAGAGGGCCTTACCCGCTCCTGGCCCTGATTGTTTTTACCCTCACCTTCCCGGGCAAATGGCCTGAGGTCAATCTGCGCTCATTCTGGAACGAAGTGGGCATGTCCTGGTTTTTCCTGTCCGGTTTGATCTTGTTGTTTGGCTATTCCTCTGGCTACCTGGGCTTTTTCCCACCCAACCTCGTGATGGCGTGGATGCTCATCACCCCCGTCGCCATGTATGTCGCGCATCGGGTAGTACGCAAGCTGTTGCCTCGCCTGCTCTTGCTGGAGGGCGGCCGTCGCCGCGCCATCATTGTGGGTGCGGGTCATCTGGGGGCCGAGTTGCGTGGACTCATAGCCAATGACAGCTCGTTAGGCGTGGACGTGGTCGGATTTTTCGATGACCGGACAATCGATCGAACCGAGCTTGCCGACCCCAAAAGGCTGCTCGGGCGGCTGGACGATATCCCCGAATACGTCAATCGGGTTGGCATTGACCTGGTCTACATCACCCTGCCCATGGCCTCACAGCCGCGCACCCTGAGCCTGCTCGACGCCCTGCGCGACACCACCGCCTCGGTTTATTTCGTCCCCGACATTTTCGTCTCCGACCTGATCCAGGCGCGTATCGATCACATCCGCGGCATGCCCATCGTCGCCCTCACCGAATCACCCACTCTCGGTGTCAGCGGCATCGGCAAACGCATCAGTGATGTGGTCATTGCTGGTCTCATCCTGGTGTTGATCTGGCCGTTGCTGCTGATTCTGGCTGTTGGTGTCAAGCTCTCATCCCCCGGCCCTGTCATCTTCAAACAGCGCCGCTACGGCCTCGACGGGCAGGAAATCCTCGTCTACAAATTCCGCTCCATGCGTGTGTGCGATGATGGCGAAACCATCCAGCAGGCCGGCCGCGCCGACCCCCGCACCACCCGATTTGGCGCCTTCATCCGCCGCTCCTCGCTGGACGAACTGCCGCAGTTCGTCAATGTATTGCAGGGCCGCATGAGCGTCGTGGGCCCGCGCCCCCATGCCGTCGCCCACAACGAGCAATACCGCAAGCTCATCAAGGGCTACATGCTGCGCCACAAGGTCAAGCCCGGCATAACGGGGTGGGCGCAGGTCAACGGCCTGCGTGGCGAAACCGAAACCCTCGACAAAATGCGCGCCCGCGTCCAGTACGACATCGACTACATGCGCAACTGGTCATTGCTATTCGACCTCACCATCATCGCTAAAACCCTCGTCGTGGTTTGGCGTGATCAAAACGCGTATTGACACGTGTCAGTTAAGAGCCTTTAATCAAGGCTGTAAAAGGTGCCATTAAAAGTCATTTATTGGTGCCTGATGTTGTTGACTGGAGGTTCAAAATGGCAAATGTTGTCTTGGCTGAATTTACCGCCAGCGTATCCGAACTCAAAAGAAACCCAATGGGAACTGTAGCGGCAGGTGAGGGTTTTCCTGTCGTCATCCTGAATCGCAATGAGCCCGCTTTCTACTGCGTCCCGGTCAAGGCTTACGAAGCGCTGATGGACAAGTTGGAAGATATTGAACTGAACGCCCTGGCCGAGGCGCGTATGTCCGATGGCAAACCGCCTGTGAAAGTCCGGCTGGATGACTTATGACCTGTTGTTCCATCCGGACGCGCTGGACGAATGGGGCAAGCTCGATAAGCCTTTGCGCGAGCAGTTCAAAAAGAAGCTCGCCGAACGCTTGCTTAACCCCCATGTGTCAGCCTCAAAACTCTCAGGCCAAAAAAATCGTTACAAAATCAAGTTGAGAAGCATGGGGTATCGCCTGGTCTACGACGTGGTAGATACGCAATTGATCGTGACCGTGGTTGCGGTAGCAAAACGCGAGCGCAACGCAGTCTATAAAGCAGCCGCATCGAGGTAATCGGCACGCTATTAGGCGAGGCCCTGGTTGACGCAAGGCCGCATGAGCGTCGTGGGCCCACACCCCCATACCGTCGCCCACAACGAGCAATACCGCAAGCTCATCAAGGGCTACATGCTGCGCCACAAGGTCAAGCCCGGCATAACGGGGTGCGCGCAGGTCAACGGCCTGCGTGGCGAAACCGAAACCCTCGACAAAATGCGCGCCCACGTCCAGTACGACATCGACACCATGTGCAACTGGTCATTGCTATTTGACCTGACCATCATCGCCAAAACCCTCGTCGTCGTCTGGCGTGATCAAAACGCATACTGAATCTGTAGCACCAGCGGACCGTCAAAACGGCCGCTTCTGCGGGCTTTGTCAGCCCATCGCCCACCCCTCAGTGTGTATTGCTCTTGCCTGGTTCTCCGGCAGCGCGTTCTTCATCCCTTAGTTTTTAGGCAACGTAAGCTTGTTCCATTGTGATACGTGGGGGTGTCGAGTCAATCAGCAGCATTTATCCGTGTATAGATAAAAATTATTGATGCGACATTGTCGATAAATTTTACACTCCGGAAAAGTGTTTCCAACCATTTGAATGGTAAGGGTTATGTGAATATAGAATTAATTTATTCTCCTGATTAATTAGAAGTAGAGTCGGTTTTTCGCGTTTTGAAGAAACCGTTTCGTCGGAATTTTTTACACTCTGGTGCCGTGGATAGTTTTTTAGTACCAGATTGGCCACCCCAAACTACCAAAACCAATTAATTTGGTTAATAACTGCCTGATAGTTAAAGAATATAAGTAAATGTTTCTGCAGGCTGGTACACCCGTTGCTATAGGAACCATGCCGCGAAGGGAATTACACGGTGAGCAGTTTCACCGCGTGGTAGCACAAAGTAGTGGTTTGATCGATCGATACTTAATCTACAAGAGGAGATTTACTTAAATGAACTTTAAAAAAACTTTACTGGCAGCCGCACTGATTGGTTCTTCCGTTGCATCCGTTAGCGCTTTCGCTATCCCAACCGTGATGACGGTTACCGGCGGTGAGTTCGGCATGGGCTTATTCACTAGTTTCGGCTATCTTCCGATTACCAACTTCGGTGCGGGCGCTGCTGACATTACCGATACATACAATGCACCGGGCTGGAATACGAGCGCAGCTGTAGCTGGTCCTGCTCCTAGCTCTATTGGATCGTTTGACTTCAGCGGCGCATGGGTCAACACCTACACTGCAGCAGCCGCCACTCAGGTTGGTGTTCCAGGCGGTGGTCCGGCTCCTGTGTTTACGGGTGCCTTGAGTAATGGCGCGTTCACCATGGATATGAGTTCGTTCTTTGCTAACTGGAATGGTACTGACTTCAATCAAGGCAATAGTGCAGTTGCTGGCACCCTCTCCGGCTGCTCTGCTTCTGGCTGTAACTTCAACATGGCTTGGACGTCCTTGATCGCGGGTGGTCCTCCCTTCGGTGGTCAAACCGGTTCTTGGAAACTGAGCGGTACTATTGCTGCTGTGCCTGAGGCTTCCACCTACGGCATGATGGCTGCTGGTTTGGCCATGGTTGGCTTTGTTGCACGCCGCCGCACCCGTAGCGCTGTCTAAACTATAAAAAAGTTTTGCAGTAAAAATCAGAGAGGCGGATATTATCCGTCTCTCTTTTTTTTGGGCTAGGCAATGGGATTTACTGAAGATGCAACAGGCAAAGAGCGATAAACAGGATTTGTTATTGCAGGCCGATGCGCTCCTGGATAGCGGCAGGTTGCAGGACGCGCAGAACCTGTATGTGCGCATTACCAAACTCGATCCCCTGGATATCGAATCCTGGTTGATGCGGGCTGCCATTGAGGCGGAATCGAGCGCAGTTGGGCCGGCTTTAGCTTGCTGCGAACAGGTGCTCAGGCTTGATCCTGAAAACGCCGAAGCGTATTCGATGCAAGGACGCTTGCTGGCAAGCCAGGAGAGACTGGATTTGGCGCTGGTTGCTTTGGCTCAGGCGGTGCGACTGGATGCCAGTGATGGAGAGGCGTGGAATGCGCTAGCCGGCGTTTTTCTGAAACAGGGCCTTTTTTCCGATGCGGAGCGTTGTGGTAGGGAAGGGGTGCGCTTGCTGCCTCAGATGGCCGATGGCTACATCAATCTTGGCAATGCACTCACAGGATTGGGCCGGCTCGAAGAAGCCCGTCAATCGTGTGCGCACGCGGTGGCACTTGACGACCGTAATGGTCTGACGTGGGGATGCCTGGCGCTGACATGTGAGCGGGCAGAAAACTGGCCGGAGGCCAAGCGGGCTTATCTCAAAATGACCGAACGTTTGCCTGGGCAAGTGGTTGCCATGGCCGGCTTGGCGCGGACGCATGTGGCGCTGGGCAAGTGGACCGAGGCCGGGCAGGTTCTGGCGCGGGCGCTCACCGCGCACCCCGGCGATTCCGAAATACACCGGATGCTGGGGCGTCTGTATTCGGAAAAGGGAGAGCCGCAACAGGCCGAGCATCATTACCGGGAGTCGGTCCAGTTCAATTCGGAAAACGTCTCAGCGCTCATCGATCTGGGCAATTTTTTGCAAGCCGGGCAGCGTTTTTCAGAGGCCGAGTCGTGCTATAGCCAAGCTTTGGCGATTGCAGCTCAATCTCCCGAGGCGCATTTCAATCTGGGGGTCTGCAAGCAGCGACAGGGGCAATATGATGCCGCGCAGGTCTGTTTTGACCAAGCTATTAATTGCCGACCCGATTTCGTCGAGGCGCACTGGTATCAATCCTTTGTCTGCTTGCTCACGGGTGACTTCGCGCGGGGCTGGGACGAATATGCGTGGCGGCTACGGCAAAAACAGAATGTTCCTCGGCCCTTCAGCCAGCCGGCCTGGGATGGATCGAGTTTGGCGGGACGCACGATACTGGTTCATGACGAGCAGGGATACGGTGATACCTTTCAGTTTGTTCGCTACCTTTCACTGGTCAAGGCAAAGGGCGGCCGGGTGGTTTTCGAATGTCACCCAAAGCTCGGCCCGATATTGAGCGGGTGTGCCGGTTATGACGAGATTCACGAACGCGTCTCATCCGGCAGCGCGCCCAACACCGAGTTCGGCACCCAGATTCATTTGCTGAGTCTGCCGCAGATATTTCAGACGCGCCTTGAGTCGATTCCGGCTGATATGCCCTATATCAATGCCAATCCGGAGCGCGTTGCGTATTGGCGAGATCGAATCGCCGGCGATACAGGTTTCAAAATCGGCATCGCCTGGGCTGGGAGCGCAAATCACACCAATGAACTCAACCGCTCATGTTCGTTGGCGATATTTCAGGCGATTGCCGACATGCCAGGCGTGAGTCTGTACAGCTTGCAAAAAGGGCCCGGCTCCGAACAGGCGGACTCGCCGCCTATAGGGATGAACATCAAGCGCCTGGATAAGGACATGGACTTGACCGCGCGGTTTGTCGATACGGCGGCCTTGATGGTCAACCTGGATCTGGTAATTTCAATCGATACTTCGATCGTTCATCTGTCAGGCGCACTGGGTTGCCCGGTCTGGACATTGTTGTGTGCCAGCCCGGATTGGCGATGGGGCCTTGAGGGTACGCATTCGCCCTGGTATCCGTCCATGCGGTTGTTTCGGCAATCCGCGGCGGGCAACTGGGATGGGGTGATGGCAGAGGTATGCGACGCACTTGGATTGTTGATACTGCAGAGGAGCTAATAAAGATGTCAGTCATGATCGAGGTTTCATACGGCGAGCTGTTCGACAAGATCAGTATTCTGGAGATCAAATCGGCTCTGGTCACGGACCCACTGAAGTTTGCCAACGTAAGCCATGAGCTTGCCAGGTTGCTGGAAGTTCTCCGGGTTCAGATCCAGAGTGATGAAAGAATCGATGACCTGTCTGCCCAGCTCCACCAGATAAACGAGGCGCTGTGGTTAGTTGAAGACCAATTGCGGGACAAGGAAAGGGACAAGCAGTTTGATGCGGCTTTCGTCGAACTGGCGCGCAGCGTGTACAAACTCAATGACGAGCGCGCCAAGCTCAAGCTCGAACTTAATACCAGGTTGGGTTCACGTATTGTGGAAGAAAAAAATTATCGTCCGTATTAGTGCTGTTGCGGATCTGCAACTCAACCAAATAATCAGCTTATGGGAAATCGATTGTGGATATAATTGATCCATAGCAAAAAATTACTACGTGATGGTCAACTACAAGAATGGAGGAGGTTCATAAAATGATGAAGCTAAAAGTGTTGGTGGGCGCTGTGGCGCTAGCCACAGCAGGGTCCGCTTGTGCAACCAATGGCTATTTTTTGCCAGGTTTCGGTTTTCGTTCCCAGGGCATGGGTGGTGTGGGTATTGCTTATGGTCGTGATTCGCTATCAACGGCGGCGAACCCTGCCAATGCAGTCAACACGGGCATGAGGGGCGATTTGGGGATGGGTGTGTTTAATCCCGAGCGATCTGCCGCAGTGGGCACGGGTACCGGATTGCCCGGTGGGGCTAACGATTTCACGCCTGGTGGCGGTGGAGCTTTTGGCTTTAAGGGCAATACCGAGAGTGACGCTAAGTATTTCTTGATGCCGGAAATGGGATTCAGCATGCCGCTGACCGAAAACCTCCATGTCGCCTTGGCGGTGGTTGGAAACGGCGGGATGAATACGACCTATCCGCAGAATTTTTTCGCATTTGGTGGCGTAGCCCCCTCTCCTGACCAAAAAATCGGTGTCGATATGATGCAACTGCTGGTTCCCATCAGTTTGGCATACCGGGTCAATGAGACTCACTCGTTGGGTGCTTCGCTGGTGCTGGCTGAAACCCGCTTCCGGGCATACGGTCTTGAGGCGTTTTCCAACTATGTCGGCGTACCTTCCAATAAGGACTATGTAACCGGAAATGGTTTTGATTACAGCTATGGCGCAGGCGTCAAGTTGGGCTGGTTGGGCGAATTCATGGATGACAAACTCACTGTTGGCCTGACTTATGCATCGCGTACCTGGATGACCAAGTTCGACAAGTACAAGAGCTTGTTCGCTGAGCAGGGCGATTTCGATATCCCCGAAAACTACGGTATTGGCGTCGCGTTCAAGCCTGTCAAGAATCTGGTCATAGCGGCCGATGTGGTTCGCATCAATTACAATGATATCGCTGCGATAGGTAATCGCGGCCCGGGATTCGGAATTAATAAGGCTTTATTAGGAACAGATGGGGTCCCATCCTTGTTGGATTCCAAAAAGCAATTAGGCAAGGACGAAGGTATGGGGTTCGGCTGGGAAAACCAGACGGTTTACAAATTGGGGGTTCAGTACGGCGTGAACAACCGTCTGCAATTGCGTGCAGGCTACAACTACGGCAAGACCCCGATTCCTAATGATCAGGTGACGTTCAACCTGCTGGCACCCGCCACGGTGGAAAGGCATTACTCGTTGGGCTTCACTTACAAGGCTAACGACCTGCTGGAAGTGACCGGCGCTTATATGTATGCCGCTTCCAACAGCCAGACGGCATGTGGTCAGAATATCGTGGATTGCGCCTCGTTCAATATGCACCAAAACCTGTTTGCCTTAAGTTTGGGGTGGGTGCTTGATCCCGGTCCAAAATCACTGGATGAATACGGCGAGAGTGACTGGGCCGGCATCAACTTCGACGGCTGGTACGGCGGCTTAAACTTCGGCCAGTCGAAGTATCGTGGTATCGATGAGGCTTCTGCGAATACTCGCACCGAAGGCTGGAAGGTTTACGGTGGCTACCAGTTCAACAAGTATCTCGGCGTTGAAGGCGGTTATGCCAACCTGAACGACATGACGGGCAGGACTGGAGCGGTCGTTACGAAAATGAATACTGATGCTTGGACCTTGGGTGCAGTGGTCAGTTATCCGGTAACTGAAAAGTTGTCGGTGATGGGAAAACTCGGTGCCGCTTATATGTTAGCTGACGTCAATGTGAAAAACGGCGCGGCACTTACTGTGCGTCGTGGTGACGACGGATACGAACCCAACTATGGCGTGGGTATCAGCTACGCGCTGCTCGACAACCTGAGCGTGCGTGCCGAGTGGGAGCGCTTCGACAGAAAAGAATACGACATTGACCTCATGTCCGCTGGCTTAGTGATGAAGTTCTGATCCGAAAGCCTGTTTGGGAATAGCGAGCCGGGGAAATACCCCCGGCTTTTTTATGCCCGGAAAACAGGGAGCTGAGTGGACAACGGTGTTTTCAGTAGACATTCCGTGCCCATGAACGGCAGAACCGGGGTCACCCATTAGTCGACTGTAGTCAAGGCAGGTAGATTGGCCTATTTCCGGCATTCAAATTTTTTAAACATTTCGCTATCTGGCACACTTACTGCGTTTGCAATCTTGCAGTGCGTTTGCTGTAACATTCGTACCACATAATTTTTCCAACAATCCGGATAAAGAGGAAGACGATAATGCATGCTTTTAAGAAGTTGTATCTGCCATTGTTGATTGCTGCACTTGTTGTAGGTTGCGGCAATAAAAAAGACGAAGCGGCAACAGACGAGAAGAGTCCTACGCAGGTCGCAGCCAAGGTCAACGACACCGAGCTGACCGTTCATCAGGTGAACTTTGCGTTGCAGCGCGTTCCGAACCTGAACAAGGAACAGTCCAAGGCAGCTTCGCTGCAAGTAGTGCGCAATCTGGTTGACCAGGAAGTTATCGCGCAAAAGGCGCTGAGCGACAAATTGGATCGCGACCCTATGGTGGTGCAGGCGCTGGATGCTGCGCGCCGCCAAATTCTGGCCGAAGCTTATATGAACCGCAAGCTAGGCACGCCGGCTGAACCAAGCGATACGGAAGTGTCTGATTATTTTGACAAGCATCCTGAGCTGTTTGCCAAGCGCAAGATTTATCGTTTGCAGGAAATTGGAATAACAGCGCCAAAAGAAAAGCATGAGGCGATTCGTGCCCAGCTTGTTGCATCAAAAACGTTGAATGAATTTGCCGCTTGGCTGAAGGCAGAAAACCTGCCGATTAAGGCGGGGCAGGGGGTGAAACCAGCCGAGCAGTTACCCATTGAGTTGTTGCCTAAGCTTGCACAAATGCCGGATGGTCAGGCTATAGTGGTGAATTCTCCGGAAGGCCTGTTGGTGATCGTGTTGGCTGATTCGCAGCTGCAGCCGATGCCGCTGGAACAGGCGAAGCCCGCAATTTCCCTTCTGTTGCAGGGGCAAGCACGCCAGAAAGCCGCCAAGGCTGAACTGGATGCGCTGAAGGCCGCTGCCAAGATCGAGTATTTGGGTGAATTTGTGGATGCGGGCAAAGAGCCTGTGGCCGCACCGGCTGAGCCCAAGCCCGCTGCACCTGCCGTTGATGCGCCCGCTGCACCAGCTGCGGACGCAGCTCCTTCTGCTGATGCTGCTGCCATCAGCAAAGGCGTGTCTGGTCTGAAGTGATCTGACAGGCGCGGCTTCAAGCCGCGCTTGCTTCACTATGTCTCCGATTCTCGTTCGCAGCCTGCCATTTGGGTTGTATATCGCTTTGCTTGTGCTGGAAGGTCTGTTGCCTGATTGGGCACCGGACCTTGACGTGCGCTGGCTGTATCCGGTGAAAGCCGGGTTGGTCGCGCTGGCGCTGGCGGTTTTGTGGCGCCACTATTCCGAACTCAAGTCTTATGCTTTGCCTCTGAAGCATCTGCTGCTTTCATTGGTTGTCGGGCTTGTTGTGTTGGTGCTTTGGGTCAACCTGGATGCCGGCTGGATGTTGATGGGTGAAGTGGGGAAGGGGTATGACCCCACCAATGACGCGGGCCAGATCGACTGGCTGCTGGTGGCGTTCAGGATTGCCGGCGCCGCGTTAGTCGTGCCAATCATGGAAGAGTTATTCTGGCGCTCGTTTCTGCAGCGCTGGGTTCAGCAGCCCGACTTTATGAAATTGGAGCCGGCACAGATCGGCCTCAAGGCGCTGCTGATTGCCAGTGCGCTGTTTGCAGTTGAACATCTGCAATGGCTGGCCGGGTTGGTTGCTGGCTTGGCGTATGGCTGGCTGTATATTCGTACTCGCAACTTGTGGGCACCCATCATCGCGCATGCTGTTACCAACGGTTCGCTCGGAGCGTACGTTGTGGTCACTGCTCGCTGGAGCTTTTGGTGAGGAACGGGTCAACTTTTTTTGGATTGGTTCTTTGTGCGTTTGTTGCCGTGCCGGCAATGGCCAAGGAAGGCGATACTTTTCGTCCCTTCTTGTCTTATTCACGCTATTTCGACAGCAATTTGTATCGCCTGGCTGAGAGTGAATATTCCTTGGTGCCACAGCGGTCTGATCAATATGGAGTGCTGAGTGCGGGGTTGAATGTGGACTGGCAGCCTGGGCGACAACGCATCACTGCTAATGCCAGCAAGAGTCAGATACGTTATTCGCGTTATGCAGGCAATGATTATGATGGTTCAGACTATTCGTTGAAATGGAATTGGCGGATGGGAAATCATTGGTCGGGGCAGGTTGGCGCGACCGAGATCGTGACGCAAAGCAGTTTCGAAAATGTCTCTGTTAACAATCAAATTACACGAGAAGGGAAATTCGCTAATGCGGATTGGCAGTTTCATCCACGCTGGAGTGTGGGGGGAGGCGCGGCCACAAGCACGGCCACCAACAGTACGTTTCCGCAAACACTGGCAGATTATGAAGATAAAAGCGCATTTGCTGCATTAGGTTATTCCACACCAAAGGGCAGCAAATTGCGGGGCGAGTTTCGGCAAGTGAAGGGGGAATTTCCCAACCGCCCGTCCGGTTCAACGGTTGATCCCCGTTATACGCAAACCGAATACAACTTGCTGGGTGACTGGAGTGCAAGCGGCAAGCTAATTGCGCACGGGAAAGTCGGTTACCTGCAACGCAAGAATGACACACTGTCGCAACGCGATTTTTCCGGGGTAGCGGGGCGCCTGTCTGCTGATTATTATCCCACGGGAAAGACCGTACTGAACTGGGCGATCTATCGTGAGGTAGCGAATTCGGACGACACCAATGCCAGCTACCAACTCAACAGTGGAACCAGTCTCGGCGCAGCTTGGCTGGTAACGTCAAAAATTACCTTGCGTGCCAATGCCGCTATTGAAAATCGCAGCTTCGAGGGAGATCCCGGGGTGGGTGGGGAGCAGCGAGATGAGGATTCTTTAAGTGGATCATTGTCGCTGGGGTATTCTCCGGTGCGCATGGCCACGATAGATCTAGGCTTGCAGGCCGGGCGACGAGATTCCAACATTTCTGACAACAATTACACGTTTCATTCGGTCTTCTTGAATGTGAGGGCTGATTTCTAAGGCTCGCAGGGCGGAAAGCTGCAGGTATGGGTTTTGCAATCCAATAAGACTGGAAAATGGGCGGTTTTGACTATAGACAGTTTAGAATGTCGGCCCGGCAAGTCATAAATAACAATAAGAGGTGGCTTGTAATATTTGCCTGTCATCCTGTGCGGATTGCCGCAATCAATAACTTAAGTAAGGATGCGGCAGCCAGTGTAGTTGCCGACGATTGGAGAGAGTAATGAGCAGGTTGTGGCGTAGTGTTTTTGTTTTTTGTGCGGCGATTTTGTGCGCACCGGCAATCGGTGCAGACAATGATTACCGTATGGGTACCGGCGACGTGTTACGCATCACGGTATATGGTCAGCCTGATCTCACCACGGATGCGCGTGTTGGCGAAAATGGCAGCATTACGTTCCCGCTGATCGGCGACGTCAAGTTGGCGGGCACAACGCCTGCCCAAGGCGAGACCGAAATCGCCAAGCGTCTCAGTAAAGGCGGCTTTATTCTTGAGCCTTTTGTCAGCTTGAACGTGGTGCAATACCGAGGTCAGCAGATTTCGGTGCTGGGTCGGGTCAATCGCCCCGGCCAATTTACCCTTGAAAAAATCAGCCGTGTCACGGACGTGCTTGCGCTCGCGGGCGGAGTAGTCGGCGATGGTGCCGATACCGTTACCCTGGTGCGGACGAAAGACGGTAAAGCCGATTACCGTGACATAGACCTGATCGCGTTGTTTCAGCCCGGGGGGGAAGCCAGTAACGAACGCGTACTGGATGGCGACATCATCAACGTGGCCCGTCAGCCGATGTTCTACATCTACGGTGAAGTGCAGCGCCCGGGCGCGTTTCGCCTGGAGCGGGACATGAGCGTGGTGCAGGCACTGTCGATGGGAGGCGGTGTCACCGCACGCGGTACCCAAAGAGGAATCAAGATCCTTCGTCGGGATGCCAAGGGCGTCATGCAGCAGTTGGATACCCAGCTTGCCGATCTGGTAAATAAAGATGACGTCATCTACGTCAAGGAAAGCCTGTTTTAAGGGACACCCACAATGAACCTCACCCAATTTATATTGATTCTTTATGCCCGCAAGTGGGTCATTCTCGGTGTGTTGTTGTTTACCGTTGCAGTTACGGCGGGGGTAAGTTTGTTGCTGCCTAAGGAGTACACGGCCACTGCCACGATGATTGTCGACTCCAAGAGCAAGGATCCTGTAACCGGCCAGTTACTGCCGTCATCCATGTTTCCGGGCTATATGGCCACGCAAATCGACATCATCAACAGCAGTCAGGTGGCTGGCAAAGTAGTGGCTGGTTTGAAGCTGACAGAGAACCCCGCCACTTACAAGCAATTTATCGCGGCGACCAAAGGTCAGGGAACAATCGAGCAATGGCTGGGAAATCTGCTGTTGCAAAAATTGAGTGCCGAGCCTTCGCGTGAATCGAGCATTATTACCATTGGCTTCACTGGGTCTGATCCCAAGTTTGCAGCCATTGTGGCCAACGCCTTCGCCCAGTCTTATATCGATACCAACCTCGATCTGCGCGTGGCGCCAGCCAAGCAGACAGCCGCCTGGTTCGATCAACAGATTGTCCAGTTGCGCGAGCGGCTTGACCTGGCCCAACAGAAACTTACTGCCTATCAGCGTGAAAAAGGCATAGTCGAATCTGAAGAACGGTTGGACGTTGAAACCCGTCGAATGGCTGATCTGGCAGGACAAATGGTGGCCGCACAGTCGGCGGCATTTGATGCCAGTTCACGCATAAGAAACAGTAGCAACTTGCCCGAAGTTATCAACAATCCGGTGGTTCAAGGTCTGAAATCACAAGTGGCACAAGGTGAGGGCAAGCTGGCTGAACTGGCTGGACGCGTCGGCGCCAACCATCCCGAGTTTCTACGGCTCCAAGCCGAAGTGAACACTTATAAGGTCAAACTTGCCATCGAACTCAGTGCTGCTTCGCGTGGCGTGGGTGCCACTGCCGGTGCCGCACGCCAGCGTTACAACGAATTGAGCGGTGCATTCGATAAGCAGAAGGCGAATGTATTAGGGCTAAAACAGCAACGTGAAGAAGCCTCCCTGCTGGCGCGCGAACTGGAAAATGCCCAGCGCATCTATGACTCTGCCCTGCAGCGTTACGGCCAGAGTCGTATGGAGTCGCAGTCCACTCAAACCGACATCGCGGTATTGAATCCGGCAGTTGCACCCACACAGGCGTCCAAGCCACGTGTGATGTTCAATGTATTGCTGTCGGTGTTCTTTGGTACCCTGCTGGGCGTGGGGCTGGGATTCTTGATTGAACTGTTGGATCGGCGAGTACGTTCCGGTCAGGACATTGCCACTGCATTGGATATACCAGTGCTGGCCGAAGTGTCGCAAAGGCGTGGCGCGCGAGACATTCTGCTTCACATGTTCCGCCGCCTGTTCCGGCGTAATAGTCACGCCATGGCCTGATTACACACTTACCCGATATCACACCGAATAAGTCGAGGTTCACATGAATTCATTTTCCACTGCCAGCGAACAAGGCAGCATCCTGGAAGCGGCAGCCAGCATTCGGGCCGAAGCCAATATTGGCAAATTGCTGCAGGAAGCTGGCAAGCTCAAGCCCCAAGACATGGAGCGTGTGCTTAAGCTTCAACAGGAAAAGAACTTGCGCTTTGGTGAGGCAGCGCTAAGTCTTGGCTTAGTGAGCGAGGCCGACATTCAACAGGCGCTTTCAAAGCAATTCTCTTATCCTTATATTCCAGCAGGGGAGGCGATCCTCAGCCCTGAACTCACTGCAGCTACGGCGCCCTACAGCAAAGAGGCAGAGGCGCTTCGCACAGTGCGGTCGGAGCTTTTGTTGCGCTGGTTCAAGGAGGGTTGTAAAACCTTGGCCATTGGTAGCGTGCGTGCGGACGAAGGCGCGAGCTATCTGGCGGCTAACCTGGCGGTGTTATTTGCGCAAATGGGTCTTAAGGTTTTGCTGATCGATGCCAACATGCGACAACCGCGTCAGCATGAAATATTCAATCTGGGAATCGGCACGGGTTTGTCCGATGTGTTGGCGGGACGTGTGCCGTCACTGCAGGTGCGCACGATCAAGGCATTCCCAACTTTAAGCATATTGCCCGCCGGTTCGCCGCCCCCTAACCCGGTTGAGTTGCTGGCGCGTCCAGCATTTGGTGCGCTGCTCTCCGGCTTGTCTACCAGCTATGACATCATCCTGCTGGACAGCGCACCCTCAAAATTGAGTTCGGATTTTCAGCTTGTAGCAGCCCACGCGGGCGGGATGCTGATTGCATCACGTCGCAATGTCAGTCGCCTGTCTCCGTTGTCCGAGTTAAAAGAAAAAATCATGTTAACCGGCGCTCAAGTAGTCGGCGCTGTCGTCCTGGATTAATCCTATGAGTACGCTTGCCCCACGCGCGTCCGCGCTCGATGCCCTGGCCCCTCTCAAAGTGTGGTGGCCAATCATTATTGGCCTGCTGGTGCTGTATGTGCCGACCTACTGGATGCTGGCGCACGGCATCTGGAATTCGGACGACTATGCCCATGGCCCCATTGTCCTGGTGGTCACGCTCTATCTGATCTGGCAGCAGCGCGCCGTTTTCCTGCGCGACGGAATCCGTTCGCCCGGGCGTGCCGAAGCGGTGGCTGGCTGGGTGCTACTGGTGTTCGGCCTGCTGACCTATGCTGTGGGTCGTTCGCAGGACATCGTGATCCTGGAAATTGGGTCGCAGATCCCTGTCATCCTGGGAATGCTGCTGGTTACTTTGGGAATGACCGCTGCGCGGGCGCTGTGGTTTGCCCTGTTTTTCCTGTTCTTCATGATTCCGCTGCCCGGTTTCTTCGTGGACGCGGTCACCGGCCCGCTCAAGAATTACATCTCGATCATCGCCGAACAGATCCTGTATGCCGCCGGCTACCCCATCGCCCGCAGCGGTGTTTTGCTCTCGGTCGGTCAATGCCAGCTACTGGTTGCCGATGCCTGTTCCGGCCTGCACTCCATGTTCAGCCTGTCGGCCATGGGTCTGCGGTATTTGTACTTGATGCAGCACACCAGCGTCGCACGTAACCTCATCATAATGGCTGCCATTCTGCCGATCGCATTTGCCGCCAACATCGTGCGCGTCATGGTCCTGATCCTCGTCACCTACCACCTGGGCGACGAAGCCGGGCAGGGCTTCCTGCATGGCTTTGCCGGCATCATGTTGTTCGTCATCGGGCTGCTGTTTTTGTTTTTGCTGGACGGGGTGCTGGGCTTTTTCCTCCCCGACCGTCCGCGCGCGCGGGCGCAGGCCTGAATTGTGGAGACAAGAATGAAATTTATCAGCTTCAAGCACGTGCTTATTGGCGTCTTCATGTTTGCTGCGGCGGGCATGGCTTTAGCGCTCAAACCCACTACCAGGCTGGTCGAGGGCAGGCCGGAGATCAATCTGGAAACCCTGATCCCGAAGCAAATCGGCGACTGGAAAATTGATCAAACTATCGTAATGTTGATTTCGCCCGATCAGCAAGCGGCCCTCGAAGAAGTCTACAGCCAGACCTTGACCCGCACTTACATCAACACCGCAGGCAAGCGCATCATGCTTTCCCTTGCCTATGGCGGCAGCCATGGTGAAGGCATGCAGCTTCATCGCCCGGAAAACTGTTATCCCTCACAAGGCTTCCACTTGGTTACGGACACCCAGACCGTGATCCTGCCAACCCAGTATGGAGAACTCCCGATCAAGCGCCTGGTCGCCGCGCAGGGGCCGCGCAACGAGCCGATCACCTATTGGGCCGTGGTGGGCGACCAACATACCCAGTTTGGCTGGCGCATGAAAGTGGCGCAGATGCGCTATACCCTCACCGGTTCGATTCCGGACGGCATGCTGGTTCGCGTGTCCTCGATCGATCGTGACGCTACGGGCGCCTACGAAATTCAGACCGATTTCATCCGTACGTTGCTTGCCTCCATGAACGACTCTGAGCGTGAGCACATCACCGGCAAGTTCGGTTCCTGATGTGACGAACCCCGCAGGAAAACAGGGAACCGTAGCGGTTTAGCGGACTTGTTTTAATAATTATTTGGAGCTAGACAGAACAAAATGACCAAAAAAGCACTCATCACCGGCGTCACCGGCCAAGACGGCGCCTACCTGGCCGAATTCCTGCTAGAAAAGGGTTACGAAGTCCACGGCATCAAGCGTCGTACTTCGCTGTTCAATACCGACCGTATCGATCACTTGTATGAAGGTCCCGAAGTCAAAACACGCCGCTTTGTTCTGCATCATGGCGACCTCACCGACTCATCCAGCCTGATCCGCATCATCCAGCAGGTACAGCCAGACGAAATCTACAACCTGGCTGCGCAAAGCCACGTCGCAGTGAGCTTTGAAGAACCCGAATACACCGCCAACTCCGACGCGTTGGGCGCGTTGCGCATCCTGGAAGCGATCCGCATTCTCGGTTTGGAAAAGAAAACCCGTTTCTATCAGGCATCCACCTCTGAGTTGTTTGGCCTGGTGCAGGAAACCCCGCAAAAAGAAACCACCCCGTTCTACCCGCGTAGCCCCTACGCCTGTGCCAAGCTCTACGCCTACTGGATCACCATCAACTACCGTGAAGCCTATGGCATGTATGCCTGCAACGGCATTCTGTTTAACCATGAATCCCCCATGCGTGGCGAAACCTTCGTCACCCGCAAGATCACCCGTGCCCTGGCGCGCATCAAGCTTGGCCTGCAGGACTGTCTGTTCCTCGGCAACATGGACGCCAAGCGCGACTGGGGCCACGCCAAGGACTACATCGAAATGCAGTGGCTCATGCTGCAGCAGGACCAGGCCGAAGACTTCGTCATCGCCACCGGCGTCCAGTACTCGGTAAGAGACTTTGTAGACGCCGCCGCCAAAGAACTTGGCATCACCATCCGCTGGGAAGGGACGGGCGTGGACGAAAAAGGCTACGACGCCCACGGCAAATGCATCGTCTCCGTCGACGCACGCTACTTCCGTCCCACCGAAGTCGAAACCCTGCTGGGCGACCCCAGCAAAGCCAAGAACAAACTCGGCTGGACCCCGAAGATCAGCTTTGCCGAACTGGTGGCTGAAATGGTGCGCGAAGACCTCAAGGCCGCCGAGCGCGACGAGCTGGTGAAGAAGCATGGCTACAAGGCCATGGATTACCACGAATAGGAGTCTGAAATGGGCATTAAAGTGATGCGTGTGTGTGGCCATACATTCTTGGCCGCGCCTCTGAACCGGGCAAGTGTTGTTTTTGATTTCGGCATGAATCGTGGTGTGTTTTCGAAAACCATGCTCCAACTATTTGGCTGCCGAATATTTGGTGCTGAAGCCCACCCTCGCTTGCACGCTGATTTACCTGTGCATGCCAACATCGTTGCTCAAAACGTAGCAATTGCAGGCAAGCAGGGCTTTCTCGAGCTAAATGTGTTTGATCGGCATTGTGCTTCGGTTGTATTCGACAAGCTTGAGGCTCAGCGTGGTCAGACCATTTCAGTCCCGACCATGAGCTTGGGTGATTTCCTCAGGCAGAACCAAGTCGAGAAAGTCAATTTGCTCAAATGCGATATTGAGGGCGCGGAGTTGGCCATGTTTGACGCGGCCAGCGATGAGGAGCTCATGCGGATCGATCAAATCAGTATCGAGTTCCATGACTTTCTCGACCCAGACCAGCTTGCGCCAGTCAGACGCGTTTTTGAACGGCTGCATAAACTCTCCTTCTGGAGTCTGGATTTTTCAAAGAACCGTATGGACGTGCTGTTCGTGAATCAGCACGAAATTCCCCTTACCCGCTCTGAAAAGTTCAAATTGATTGTCACTAAATACTGGCGTGCTTTGGTCCGCATTATGGGACGGCTGGTTGGGAAACAGGATTCGGGTAATACCGGCCTCAGTCAGGTTCGTGTGTAGATGCCGCCAACAACCATGAACACATCGTCAAAAATTTACATCGCCGGCCACCGGGGCCTTGTCGGTTCTGCGCTCATGCGCCGGCTCACGGCCCCCGTTTTTTCCTTGAAGGAAGGGAGTGAGGGTGATGGGGCCGGGGGAGAAGGTGGCGGTTATACAAATCTCTTCACCCAAACCCACGCCGAACTCGACCTCACCAACCAGGCCGCCGTCGAAGCTTTCTTCGCGGCCGAGAAACCCGACTACGTTTTCCTCGCCGCGGCCAAGGTCGGTGGCATTCATGCCAACAACACCTACCCGGCTGAATTTATCCGCGACAATCTCGCGATCCAAACCAACATCATCCATGCTGCGTACAAGAACAACGTCAAGCGTCTGATGTTTTTGGGGTCTAGTTGCATCTACCCCAGGCTCGCGCCACAGCCCATGAAGGAAGAACACCTGCTGACCAGCGAACTTGAGCCCACCAACCGACCCTATGCCCTGGCCAAAATCGCAGGCATCGAAATGTGCTGGTCCTATAACCGTCAGTACAAGACCCAATATCTGGCTGTGATGCCGACCAACCTGTATGGCCCCGGTGACAACTACCATCCGGAAAACGCCCACGTCATTCCCGCGCTGATCCGCCGCTTTCATGAAGCCAAGCTCGCGAATGCACCGAGTGTCACCGTGTGGGGCACCGGCACGCCAAAACGTGAGTTTCTCTACAGCGAAGACATGGCTGCCGCCTGCGTCTATCTGATGAACCTGCCGGATGAAAAGTTCGTCCCGCTGCTGGGGCAGGACCGTAACGACGGCCTGCCGCCCTTGATGAACATCGGTGTCGGTCACGACCTCACCATCCGCGAACTGGCAGAAACCGTGGCGGCTGCGGTGGGCTATCAGGGTGCGCTCGAATTCGACGCCAGCAAACCCGATGGCACCCCGCGCAAGCTGATGGACGTGGGGCGCTTGAATGCGATGGGGTGGAAGGCCAGCACCACCATGCAAGCCGGTTTGGCCGTGGCGTACCAGGATTTTCTTGCACCAAACAAATGATGGGTGCCTCGAAATACCGGCCACACCGGCAAAAGCCGGTGTCCAGCTTGTGGATTCCGCTGGACTCCAGCTTTCACCCACAGGGGGTTGGCCGTGGCTGCAAATCCGCCCTGGTTCTTGCGTTAATGCACAGGTCTTGCCAGGCCGTAGGCCGGCAAAACTTTGCTGACATGATTGCTGCCCGAGCCCGTGGAGCCGACACAGCCACGGTATGTTCGTCAGTTCGCCCGGACCGGGCATGAATAATCATGGAAAAAGCCTGACCGAACGCAGCCTGCGAGCGGTGAAGTGGAATTACCTTGGCACTGCGGTCAAGGTCGGCAGCCAACTCGTCATCGGCATCGTGCTGGCGCGTCTGCTGGGACCCGAGCCATTCGGCTTGATCGCCGTCGCCTGGCTCATGCTCGGGTTGGGCAACCTCATCGCCGACTCGGGGTTAGGTGTTGCGCTGATCCAGAAGCCGCAGATTTCCGCACGTGACATTCGCTACGTGTTCACCTTGCAGATACTGGCAGGCCTTGCGCTGACCCTGCTGGCCGTGATCGCCTCGCCCTGGATTGCTGCCTTTTTTGGCCGCGCCGACGCTGCGCCTGTCCTGCGCTGGATGAGCCTGCTGTTCGTGTTCCAGGCATTCGGCCAGACCGCCACCGCGCTGTTGCGCCGTGATCTCGACCACAAGCGGGTGCAACTTCTTCAGGTATTCAGCTATCTGGCCGCGTATCTGATGCTGGGGCTGCCGCTCGCCTTTTCGGGATGGGGTGTCTGGTCGCTGGTCATCGCCCAGCTCACGCAGAGCATCCTTTATTCCACTGCGGCCTACCTGAGCGTGCGCCACTCGCTCATACCGACATTCCGTGCCGAGCAGTCCGGCCTGTTCCGGTTCGGCTCGAAAATTCTTGGCAGCAATCTCACCAGTTGG
>JAGXGP010000067.1 GCA_024636775.1 Hydrogenophilales bacterium | reverse complement strand
GAGAACCTGTTGGTAAAGGATTGCAGCGGGCTGATGCTGGTCTGCCCACGCACGTACGCGCGCGGCTTCTATCATTAAATCGGCCTGACCAGGTTGCTCGGTCAACAGCACATCGTACAAGGCGTTGGCCTCGGCATAACGTTGTTGGTCGACCAGCGCGCGCGCTTGATTCAGGTCAGCACCCAAGGCGGAAATACTGAGGCCGAGGCCGGCGATCAGGAGCAGCCGTTTGATCATGATGCGATTTCCTGGGCGAAATCCTTACGTACAGTGTGCCAGCGAATTGACTGACGCGAGGGACGCCGAAACAGCCAAAGCAGCGAGATGAAGTTGGCCCATGCCAGGAGCATCCAGTACACAATCGGGTAGTACACGGCATAAGGATAATATTTCAGCGTATCGGGATCGTAGCGTCGATCCATCAAGGTGCCGGTGAGCAATTGCAGCATGGCCAGCGTGGCGATCACCATGCCCCACAGGTTGGGGAGGGGGTGCGCGCCTACCGGCGGATAGCCTGCCGCATAGGACACGGCCCATAAGCTGGTGAGCACGACAAAGCAGGCCGCCCACAGGATGGACAATGACGATTCAATATAAATCGGCCACATGCGGCGGTATTTCCAGTGCATGATCACGTCGCGATGCTTGTGTAACACCTGCATCAGGCCGCGTGACCAGCGGCGGCGCTGACTGAACAGTGCAGAAAGGGTGGAGGGAACCGTCATCCATACCAGCGCGCGCGGTTCATAGCGAATGTCCCAGAAACGCCGTTGCAGCTTCCAGGTGAGCTCGATGTCTTCGGTCGGCATTTCCGGTGAGAAACCACCGACGTCAAGCAGGGCTGATTTGCGGAAGGCGGCCACCACGCCGGATACCGTCATGATGCGCCCCCAGATGCGTTGCGAGCGACGCAGCAAGCTGACGATCGAGCTGAATTCGATCAGTTGCAGCCGGGCCAGAAAGGTATCCACATTCTTGACGCGCGGATTGCCGGTAACCGCAGCGACCCGCGCATGATCGAAGTGCGGCAGCATGTGTTGGAGAATGTCAGGCGCCGGCTCGGCATCGGCATCCATGATGAGCACGATCTCTCCATTCAGACACGGCAGGGCGTCATTCATCGCCATGGCCTTGCCTTCGTTCTGCTGTTTGGCGATCAGCCGTACCTGGCCCGTCCGGACGTATTGTTCAACGACACTACGCGTGTTGTCGGTGGAGCCGTCGTCGACCACCACGATTTCATAATGGGGATAGTCGATGGCTGTCACGGCTGCCAGCGCGTGGGCAATGACCCGTTCTTCGTTATGGGCCGGGATCAGTATCGAGACACTGGGGTAGTGGGTGAGTGCGACTGGGGCTTCATGTTTTTCCCAGCGGTTGCGGAAAAAAAGTGAAGTGGTGATCCACATCACGCTGGTGACGATCGGATATGCCGCAAAAAAAATGATCGCGATCCAGTAGGCCCAACTGTGCTGGATCGCGCCCAGAAAATCGATAAGAGTCATGATGCGAAGCGTTGCAGGTGCGGTGATGATTCATGCTGGGCATGAAAACACTTTTCTTCGCTGTTGCTCAGAATGTTGATGCTGCGTGCCTGCTTCAGCTGATCGAAATTGGCCTGTATCGCCCGCCCCATCCAGTCTTGCTCATAGCGCGTTTCAACGACCTGAACCTGTCGCCGCGGTCCTTTATGTGCGTAGATCCCCCGGTTATGCTGGACCCATAAAAGCGTAATGATAGGCAGGAGTATCAGTGCACCAGAGAATAGCCAGATGATGCTGGAAAGCGAGTTTGATGTTTGCTGCAGGACAACCCACCAAAGTCCGCCAAAAAGGCCCCAGCCAAGTATGACAAGGATGATATGCCAGACAACATGAAGCGGTCCGGACAAGGCTGGGCGCTGGAAAAGCATGGTTTAGTTCAAGCTGCGCCGAGCCAGGCCGAGGGCAATCAAGCCTGCCAGTATCAGCACAGGTACTGAAGGTTCCGGAATAGGGCTGGCGAACAAATGGGCCTGAGGCACCAGTGCCCAGTCACTCGCTCCCGGCGTAGACCACGCGAGTTGCACAGCACCGGCCTCAAGCCGCTCATAAGCATTCAGCTGAAAGCCATACAGTCCAGGTGAAAGCAACAGATCTTCTGAAAACCCCAGGCGGTCTCGCGCGTTGAGCCCGTCAAGCTGGATGCTTCTGGAGCTGCCGTTCTCGCCGAACAGGCTGAACTGGAAACCGTCGTCGTACAGCACGCCGAAGTTGTAGGCGCCGGGTGTGGTGATGGCGATATAGCCCCAGAAACTGGAGGCCCAGTTGTCCTGGTTTTCACCGGGGGTGTTGTTGAAAATGGGCGCGAGTAACGGCGTGCTCCATGAATTACCCCACTCATTGATGAAGCGCTGGTCGGAAAAGTTGACTTGATTGACCCGAGTTGTAGCAGTCTGAACAACGAAAGGATTGCCATCGGCCAAGCCCATGACCAGTGCGTGATCACTGAGCCCCCAGATGCCGGTGCCCCAGGATTGATCGCCATAAATATTGCCGCGCCAGTCCTCGGTGACCTGTACCCATCGGCTGTTGGCGCCATCGCCATTTTCATAAATTCCCGCATATTGCGGCGTGAGTGGCAGTGCACTTGCCGGGGCGGTTAGCCCAAGCAGAAACAGGAGCGAGAATGCGTTGCGCAGATGGGGTAGATACATGGGGACTCCAGAGTAGGGCAGGGCTTGACTCAATGATCTGCAAGTTCTGTTCCAGTCATTGAATCAGCAGAGCGCCAAGCTGGGCGGAGTGGGGATGAAGTGAGGACAGGCAGGTGTCTTGATATCTGTTGGCAAATCGACAGCTTTGCCAAGAACGTGCCACCGCCTACCCGGTGACACGCGCCAGTTTAATTTGCTTTATTTCGACAAACGGCTTCAGCGGCGGTGTGAATACTTTTGCAGCTATTGCGGTGTTAATTTTCTGGATGAGGCGTTGCGCCTAATGTGATCTGCCGCTGGGCTTGCCTTTCAGGCGATAGAGCGTGCCGCAGTACGGGCACAGCGCATCACCACGCGATTCGATCGGCAAATACACGCGAGGATGCGCATTCCAGTCTGCGTGCTGCGGCATCGGACAATGAAGGGGTAAATCGGCTTCGGTGACTTCGATAACGCGCTGGGTGTTGTCGGGTAATTCGCTCATGGTGTACCCGCTTATTTGACGGGGGTGAGCCAGTCAAGGTGGCCAGCAGCACGGCCGTGCACGCAATCAAAATACATGGCCTGTAACCGAGTTGTGAGCGGGCCGCGCGTGCCTTCGCCAATCGCCCGGTTATCGAGTTCGCGGATCGGTGTGACTTCAGCTGCGGTGCCGGTGAAGAATGCTTCGTCAGCCGAATAGACTTCGTCGCGGGTGATGCGCTTTTCAACCAGTTGGAGGCCGATTTCATCCGCCAGCTGGATGATGGTGTCGCGGGTGATACCTTCCAGTGCGCTGGTCAGGTCCGGTGTGTAGAGCTTGCCGTTACGGATGATGAAGACGTTTTCGCCCGAGCCTTCCGCCACGAAGCCGTCCACGTCCAGCAGCAGCGCCTCGTCGTAACCGTCCATCTCGGCCTCTTTGTGCGCGAGGATGGAGTTCATGTAGTTGCCGTTGGCTTTGGCTTTGCACATGGTGATGTTCACATGGTGGCGCGAGAACGATGAGGTTTTCACTCGGATGCCGCGGTCCAGCGCTTCCTGTCCCAGATACGTGCCCCACGGCCAGGCAGCGACAATAACGTGCACCGACAGATTCTTGGCCGAGATGCCCATGGCTTCGGAGCCAAAGAAAGCCATCGGGCGCAGATAGCCGGATTCGAGATTGTTCTCGCGTACCACGGTGCGCTGCGCTTCGTAAATGGTTTCTTTATCGAACGGCAGCTTCATGCCGAGGATATGGGCCGAGCGAAACAGCCGGTCGGTGTGCTCCTGCAGGCGGAAAATCGCCGTGCCCTGCTCAGCCTTGTAAGCGCGCACGCCCTCGAAAACGCCCATGCCGTAATGCAGGGTGTGGGTCAGAACGTGGGTAGTGGCATCGCGCCAGGGAACGAGTTTGCCGTCGTACCAGATGACGCCATCGCGGTCGGCCATGGACATGGTGAAAAATCTCTTTGCAAATTAGAAAACAGGATTTTACCGGATTCCGGGCGGAGCAATGGTTTAGCTTGATGGGTCGGGCTGGAGGCTGCTGGTAGACAGTTGCAGCACCTCCAGTGATGGAGGCTGGCGCATAAAGGGACAGTGAAGCGGTGAAAATTGATGTCATCGGGCGTCTTCAACGTGCCCAGCGCGATTACGCTGACGCGTGGGTATTCGCCCATCAGCGGATCACATATACGCTTTGGCTTCCTCGCCCGGATTGGGCAAACCCGCTACCCGCCAAGCTTCGCGAGCGTTAGGGAACAGATGGTGCATGCAGTCGCCCTTTTGTCCCGTTAGATGGCAGACGTGGCTTAGGGCTGTGACGGTTCCATGTTTGGAAAACTCACGGCGCAAGGCAATCAATAAACCAATTTGCAGTTCACTGAGTTCGCCTAAACCGTCATTTTGCGCGATGTGACCCGCCAAACCCTCGCTCCACATGGAAGGGTCGAGCAAAAAGCCATCAAGGTCGAAAACGGCTGTACCGGGGGAAGTGGATGCTATACCCATAATTAATCACCATATGGTACGAATGTGAATTTTAGTTATAGCACCGTCCTCGGATACAGCCAGTCTCATTCCACTCTGATTTGCTCAAGTTTACATTTTGCTCACGAATCAGGCGTTTTCAGTCTTCAAAATCAGTTTGCGTATAGGGGCGGGCAGCGCAGCATCCAGTGCCCCTTGTTTGGAAAGCCATATTTGGCCGGGACGTATGGGTGGACGGGCTGCCGGGCGGAGCCAGGTCGCTTGGATTTCCAGTTTGAAGTGGGTGAAGCTATGCGCGAGTTGAGCCCATGGCTGTTGCTCAAGGGTGTCTATTCCGAAATGCTCAAGGCAATGGGTAACGGGGTCGGCATTAAAGTCGAGTTCGGGCAGACTCCATAGGCCACCCCAGATACCGCGTGTAGGCCGTTTCTCAAGGAATATCTCACCTCGATCAACCAGGAGCAGCATTTGGATCTGTTTTTCAGGCAAAACCTTTTTTGGGCGCGGCGTGGGCAATTCGGCAGTGCGATGTTGGGTATGGGCAATGCAATCAGCACTGATCGGACAGCTATGGCAGGCTGGCTGACTACGGCTGCAGATTAATGCGCCGAGATCCATCATGCCCTGGGTATAGGCCTCGATGGATGTGGCCGGCAACCGTGCTTCTGCCAATTGCCATAAAGTAGCCTCTATTTTTTTGTCGCCTGCCCAGCCTGAAATACCCCCATGGCGTGCCAGCACACGTTTGACATTACCGTCGAGGATGGCACAGCGCTGGCCAAAGGCGAGTGCCGCCACGGCTGCAGCGGTGGAACGCCCTACGCCGGGGAGTTGCGCAATGTCATTGAGTGAATCTGGAAATTGCCCATCATGACTTTCGGCGACAATTCGTGCGGCTGCATGCAGATTGCGCGCGCGGCTGTAATACCCCAGCCCGCTCCATAGCGCGAGCACTTCGTCCTCATGTGCTGAAGCCAGTAGGTGCAGGCTGGGAAATCGTGCCAGAAAGCGTTCGAAGTAGGGGATGACCGTGGCAACCTGGGTCTGCTGCAACATGATTTCAGACAGCCAGATTCGATAGGCGTCATGGCTGCCCTGCCACGGCAAGGTATGGCGGCCATGCTGACGTTGCCACCGGATAATGCGGGATGCAAAGGAATTCACCTTGGCAGGGTAGCATTCTTAAAGGTGCATGCCGAGGTGAGAAGTAGAATCAATGAGCGTGTCTGCACCCCGCAAGATGAGTGATCAGGACCGCATTCGACAAGGACGTAAATCCCTACAACTTCAGGCGTGGCCGAGTTTGTTCCGGAACAGTTTCATTAGCTTGCCGAATGCGGATTCCGTGATGGATTTGCGTTCAACCAGTACGGCTTCGCCACATCGAAATTTTTCGGCCAAACGGGGCAGACTGATGGAAAAGCTGTTCATGCCGTCCTGGTCTGAGAAAAGGTATGTATTTTTGACGCCGCCGACCCAGCCCAAGCGCGCCCAGCGGAAGGTGCCATCATCGTAGTGAAACTCAATCCATTCACCCTTGGAGAGCCCGCGTGCCTGCTGCGTGGATTCGTCTTCAATTTCTGGTTCAACCGCACTTTCCTGGGCGGGGACCACGCTTTCAGGAAGATCTGAGGTGGGAGCGGCGGCTATTTCCTCAATTTCTTCCGGGGTCATTTCAGGTAACGGTACAGGTTGCGCATTGGGGCGCACTGCATTGGCGTGAAGGATGACCAGGTTTGCGAAGAAACGATCACACAGTTTGGACGGCAGTTCGATTTCGGCCACGCCCTCGCGCAGGCGCTTCAACAGACCTGGCAGGATGCGTACCAGCATCAGCCGCGCATCCATGTCGATCTTGGGCTGCACACTCCATACCAGTTCACGCATGGTTTCAACATGGCTGTTGAAATGCGCACCCTGCTCACCCTCACTGACGTAATCCGACGTAAGCAAGTGTGCCCAGTCGCGGCGCAAGAATTCGCGAGCAGCTTCGGCTACAGGTTGATCCTTGAGGGCTCGATTGATGAAGTCATGCACGATAACGGGCGCAATTTCGGTGCGTTCCAATCGTTTGATCTGAGTAATTTCCGGTTGCAGGCTGACATCAGCCGTTTCTTCCAGTGCCACTTCCAGCTTGGAGCCGAGTGCTTCGAGCTCCGCCGCAGCCAAGTCGAAAACAGTCACATCCTTTTCGAAGTCGTCGACTACACGGCTGACAATTCCGGATATGAGCTCCAGCCGCGCATGTCCGGCTTCGTTCTCGGGCAGGTGAACAGAAAGCGTGGCGATCGCATCCAGCATCCGGCGTACCGGATGATTCGACTGCGAGAAAAAGTTACGATCCAGCATCGCAGCCTTGAGCACGGGAATCTGCAACCGAGCAATTTGAGCCTTGAGGTGATCCGGAATGGCTGCGTCATCGAACACAACATCGAACAGCATGGCCACTGCATCAACCAGGACGGCATCAAGCGGTGTAGCAGACTGCATGACTGGACTTTGTTGCAAACTTCTCAATACATTGTGAATCGTAGCGACTTCCAGCAAGGGAAGTTCGAACCTGCCGCCATCGGGCAGCCTCAGACCGCCCATTTGCAATTGGCTGAGAGAATCAAGCAGGTTAAGTCCGGTTAACCCAGTCGATCCAGCCGATCCAGTTGATCCCACTCCGGACATCTGGCCAGAATTTCCGTGCGCCAGTTGCTCAAACATACTGAACATCTCAGTGCCTGTTTCTCCTTGTGAAGAAACATGGTTTCCGGAAGCGGATACATTTACCGAAGAAGTCCCATTTGTTGCGTTGGCCGTATTGCGGGAGCGGCTCTTCATTCCAATTTTGAGGTCCGGAAGAATGCCATGGCCAGCCAAGTATTGGTTGATTGATTGATAGACGTGCGCAAGCTCGGTGGTCAACACCAAATCGAATTGGTTAAGCAAGACAACTTGCGCGCTTTGGGGCAGCTGCATGCTGGAAAAGCCGTCCATAAAGGCGCTGCACAGGATGCGCGGACCGAGCGGATTATCGTTCTCAACCAAATCGGGGCGGCTCATCACGTGTCCAACGCGGGCATCTAGCGCTACCATTTCTTCGGCACAGTTATAGCGCAGGCGAGAGGTCGCCTTGTCTACTGCCAGCGTCAGTTCATAGTCTTGGTCGCCAATCAATGTCAGCTCAAGCAACTCACCACTGGGTGGCTTTTCATTGTTGCTGGTGAATTTGTCGAATGCCCTGTAGTAAGCATCCTTGCAAGCACTGAGCAATTCATTGGCCTGTCTGCTCAGGAGACCTTGGGCGCTGTAGAAAGCATTGCGTGTTTCGAGCAATGGAGAACGTTCAGCCATGGTCAACAGCGCATTTTCCATTGCCTCGGTTTGCCGAGTCAGCGCACGGGTAGCACCCTCGATCAACAGGTCGCGGCTGCCATGCAGCATGGCCAGAGTTTCGGCAGAAATCTGCGGCCGGCGTGAACGCTCGTATTGATTTAGGTTTACTACGACTGAATTGTCAGACATCTCGCACTCCTTTAAGGCACCTTACGGTTGTGCGGCTGGCCGATTAGGAAAGGGTGTGCTTGACCGGGATTTGCCGGCAGTCCCGCTGTCTCAATTCCAGGGGCGGAATGAGGCCGGTGACTTTGCGTCCCCGCCTCGCGGCGGGTTTGCCCTGTTCGGTGGTCGACGGAAGTGTCGAAATTCAGACACTAAGACCGCATAACAGCACTAACGGCCGGGGCAGGAAAAACTTGAGAGTAATAAGTGAAGATTCTGCGAGGCTGTGGGCCAGCCTGGCTGGCCAGCTAGAACTGCGCCCAGTCGAGCGGGTTCCTGAACGGTATTTGGAGCGGGCGAAGGGAATCGAACCCTCCTCATGAGCTTGGGAAGCTCAGGTAATGCCTCTATACGACGCCCGCTTGGTAGTTGACCGATAAGGGCAGAGTACCGTCATGCCCATCGGAGTGCTTCAGGGTAGAATCCGGGATGATACTGAAACTCATGTCCGCGGGATAGAAAAGAAGTGATTTGTGATTGAACTGGCCATCAATGGCGAGCCTCGTACCTTCCCTGCGCCGCTTACCCTTACCCAACTGATCGAGTCGCTGGACTTGGCGGGCAAGCGCATCGCCATTGAAAAAAATGGTGAAATTGTCCCGCGCAGTCTGCATGCCGACACGACGCTAGCCAATGGCGATCGCCTGGAAATTGTCGTTGCAGTCGGCGGCGGTTGATCTTTTTAATACGTTTTAGCCCCTAAGAATTTATGGAACCACTCGTTATTGCTGGAAAGTCCTATGCCTCCCGTCTTCTGGTCGGAACCGGCAAGTACAAAGATTTCGAACAGACCCGCCTCGCGGTCGAAGCTTCGGGTGCGGAAATCGTTACTGTCGCGATCCGCCGCACCAATATTGGCCAGGATGCCAGTCAACCGAGCCTGCTCGATGCGTTGCCACCGTCGAAATACACCTATCTACCTAACACTGCCGGTTGTTACAGCGCTGACGACGCGATCCGCACGCTGCGGCTGGCGCGCGAGCTGCTCGATGGTCATTCATTGGTCAAGCTCGAGGTGTTGGGCGACCCTGAATCGCTGTATCCCAACGTGGCCGAAACAGTGAAAGCCGCAGAAGTGCTGGTAAGAGAGGGTTTTCAGGTGATGGTCTACACCTCCGATGATCCTATCGTGGCCAAGCAACTGGAAGATATCGGCTGTGTGGCCGTGATGCCGCTGGCAAGCCTGATTGGCTCGGGTATGGGCATTCTCAATCCGTGGAACCTGCAAATCATCATCGACCGCTTGAGCGTGCCGGTGATTGTTGATGCAGGAGTTGGCACGGCGAGTGATGCTGCCATCGCAATGGAACTCGGGTGTGATGCCGTGCTGATGAATACTGCGATAGCCGGCGCAGGCAATCCGGTGCTGATGGCCTCGGCGATGAAAAAAGCGGTGGAAGCTGGCCGTGAAGCTTTCCTGGCCGGGCGGATGCCGAAGAAAATCTATCAGGCCAGCCCCAGTTCACCCACTGCAGGCCTGATTACAGGCAACAAATAACCATGACGGCTGACACAGGCGCGCATCCGCGCATCCGTTCCTACGTGCTGCGTGCAGGTCGTGTCGGCCCGGGACAGGCACGCGCACTGGCTGAAATCGGACCGCAGTTCTTATTACCTTATCAGCCGGGAGAGCTTGACCTGGACAAGGTGTTTGGCCGAGTTGCACCGCGTATTCTGGAAATTGGCTTTGGCATGGGCGAGGGGTTGGCGGAAATTGCCGCGGCGCATCCCGAAAACGATTACCTCGGGGTTGAAGTGCATACCCCCGGTGTGGGCGCGCTATTAAAGCAGCTTGGCGAGCGTGGCCTCACCAATGTCCGCGTGGTTCAGCACGATGCGTTCGAAGTGCTGACCAGAATGCTGGCGCCAGCCAGCCTGAACGGCATTCATATTTTCTTTCCCGACCCGTGGCACAAAACACGCCATCACAAACGCCGGCTGATTCAGCCGCCCCTGGTGCGACTGCTGACGAGCCGACTCCTAAGCGGCGGTTACATTCATTTGGCGACCGATTGGGAAAACTACGCCGAGCAGATGCTGGAGGTACTGGCGGCGGAGCCGCTGCTACACAACACAGTGACTGATTACGCACCGCGCCCGGACACCCGACCCCTTACCAAGTTTGAGCAGCGCGGCATTCGCCTGGGTCATGGGGTGTGGGACCTGGTGTTTCGCACGGCTTGAAATGTCACGCTAGGGGGCATCCACACCCCTGCTGTCCACCACGGACCCATCACTATCGCTCGATCAAGTTAATTACAGCCATCCAGGGTGAACTGTTCCCAGGTTTGCCGGCCTGACTTGTCTACTTGCGGTGCGGCATGCACCCTTGGAGTGCGTATTCAGGATCAAGACTTACGCTTTCCACGTTCTATCATGTAGTTACAGTTGGCACGATTGCTGCGCCATAGATTGTCATCTCACATCAAGGAGGAAAGCATGGAATTTGGAATCGTCGGACTCGGACGCATGGGCGGCAACATGGCGCGGCGGTTAGCGCGCAAGGGAATCAAAATTTCAGTCAACAACCGCAGCCACGATGTGAGCGAGGCCATCGCGGCAGAAACCGGCCATCTCGCTTATGCCACGCTGGACGAGATGGTCAAAGCCCTCAAGGCGCCGCGCATTGTCTGGTTGATGTTGCCGGCAGGTGAGGCAACCGAGACGGCGCTGGATGCACTGGTGCCGCTGCTTTCCCCGGGCGATCTGGTGGTCGATGGCGCAAACGCCTATTACAAGGACGACCAGCCCCATGCCGACAAACTGGCGGCGCACAAGATCGACTTTGCCGATGCCGGCGTGTCCGGAGGGGTGTGGGGGCTGGATAACGGCTACTGCATCATGTTCGGCGGCAGCGACGCAGCGGCAGCGCGCCTCAAGCCCTATAT
>JAGXGP010000066.1 GCA_024636775.1 Hydrogenophilales bacterium | reverse complement strand
CTGAATCCCCCAATCGGGCAACTGCCGAGCCCCATGTGCGTAGCCTGCAACAGCATGTGTGCTGCTGCAAAGTTGCATTGGCCTTGCGCCCAGGCTGCAATGGTGTCGGCGCGGTAGTGGGCCCGATAGGCTTCATAAATATGCGCACAGTTAAGGCCGCGCGCTTCGGCTTCGAAGCGTTCGCGCACGTAATCCGAATCCGGATTGAGCGAATCGACCAGCGCCACAATCACGATAAAGGCCGCTGCTGACGTGGCTGCAGGTTGGTCAAAACAAGTGTGGGCGAGCGCGGCTTTTTCTGTCGACGCGGTCACCGTCATAAATCGCCACGGCTCCAGCCCAAAGGCGGAAGGGGCGAGGCGACCGGCTTCCAGTAACACCGCCAACTCGTCCGTGGACACGGGCTGATCCGCGATGAACTCTCGGCAGGCATAGCGCTGTTGAATCGCGTCGAGCAGGTGTGGCCTCATGTGACACTCCTCCAGTGATGCTATGAACCATAGCGCATGGACGGAGGGATCAACGCAGGTTCAATGTCCGCTCATCGCTGCCCGGGTTTGCACCAGCTTGCCCGCCTGGTAGTCGGCCATGGCCCGATCAATTTCCTCGCGGGTGTTCATCACGAAGGGGCCGTATTGCACCACCGGCTCGCCAATCGGCCGGCCAGCAACCAGGATGAAGCGTGTGCCTTCTGCACCCGCTGTGACGTCCACCGTGTTACCCGATCCCAGCACCGCCAGCGTGTGTTGGGCAAGGGCGTCTTTTGCCAAGTGGGCGCTGCCTTCGAAGACGTAGACGAAGGCATGACGTGACTCATCCAGCGGCAACGAAAACGTAGCGTGGGCGGGCAGGGCAACATCGAGATAGAGCACATCGGTGGATGGGTCCTCGATGACACCGCGCGTGCCGTTGAATGTCCCCGCCAGCACGCGCACCTTGCCAGCACTCAGCGCCACTTCAGGAATCGCCGCAGACGAAAACTCCTGATACGCCGGGTCGGACATCTTCTCGCTGGCCGGCAGGTTGATCCAGAGTTGAAACCCGCGCATCAGCCCGTTGGCCTGGCGCGGCATTTCAGAGTGGATGACGCCGCTGGCCGCCTTCATCCATTGCACGCCACCGGGCATGAGCTCGCCCTGGTTACCCATGCTGTCGCGGTGTTGCATGTGGCCATCGAGCATGTAGGTGAAGGTGATGAAGCCGCGATGCGGATGGTCCGGAAACCCCGCGATATATTCGTCCGGGTTGTCGCTGCCAAAATGGTCCAGCATCAGAAACGGGTCGAGGTTGCGCAAGGCCGGCGTGCCGATACTGCGGTGGACGGTGACGCCCGCGCCTTCGGTCACTTCAAGGGCGGGAACGCGTTGGCGGATAGTGCGTGTGCTCATGGCTGACTCCTGAATGTGTATTCCATTGTGACTGTTGAATGCAGGGCATTAGGCCGCAGCGAGGGCCGGCCAGTCGCGCGCGAGCAGTTGGTCGATGCGGTGGGTTGCATGCTCGCGGGCAGCGTCGCCCCGCATCATGGCGCGGTCGGCTGCGATCACTTCGACATCGGTGATGCCCAGAAATCCCAGCACGAACTTCAACCATGGCGTGGCGAAGTCGATTTCACTGCCCACCTCGGTCCCGCCTGTCGCCGTCAAAATATAGACCTTCTTGCCGGTCAGCAGGCCTTTCGGACCCTGCTCGGTGTAGTGAAAGGTAAGGCGGGCGCGGGCGATCTGGTCGATCCACGCCTTGAGGCTGGCTGGCACACCGAAGTTGTAGATGGGCACCCCGATCACCCAGACATCCGCCTCCATCACCTCGGCCACCAGCGCGTCCGATCCCGACAGGGATTCGCGATGTGCCGCGCTGCGCGAATCCGGGTCGGTGAAGTTGGCGTTGACCCAGGCGGCATCGACAAACGGCAGCCCCTGCGCCACATCGCGCCGGGTGACGGATACGTCAGCAAGTCGCGCCTGTAAACCATCAATCATCTGGTCGGCCAGCCGGCGCGTAATCGAACCCTCAACACGGGCGCTGGCATCCACGCGCAGCACGCGCAGGGTTTGGGGAGTGGAAAGGGTGGTTTGCATGTTGCATCTCCTGTGAAGGTGGGCCGAACTGGCACCGTGATGCTATTGTTGTCGTTACGGTAATCGGGATAAAGATCGATTAATTAAAATGACTGTTCATGAAATCGGGACAAATGGATAAGTTTGCACACATGCAGATCTTTGTTGGCATCGTCGAAGCCGGCAGCATCAGCGGCGCAGCCGAGCGGCTGGGTCTGCCCAAATCCGCCGTCAGCCGGCGTCTGGCCGAACTCGAAGCGCGTCTGGGCGTGTCGCTGATCCAGCGCACCACGCGTAAGCAACACCTCACTGACAGCGGCCGCGCCTTTTACGAACGCAGCGTCGCCATCCTGGCCGATCTGGACGAGGCCGAGTCAGCTGTGTCGCAAGCCCACGGTGCGCTCAAAGGTGGGCTCAAGGTCGCGCTACCTTTGTCCTTCGGCCTGCTGCACCTAGCCCCACTGATCCAGGCATTCATGACCCTGCACCCAGACGTGCGCTTTGAACTCGATTTCAACGACCGCCAGATCGACCTGATGCAGGAAGGCTTCGACCTCGCCATCCGCATCGCCACGCTGGAAGACTCCAGCCTGATCGCGCGTCGCCTCGCGCCGATCCGCCATATCGTGTGCGCCAGCCCTGGCTATCTGGCCAAACGCGGCACCCCCAAAGTGGCGGCCGATCTGGCCCAGCATGTTTGCCTCGCCTACAGCAACGTGCGCGATCCGAGCTTGTGGACCTATCACGACCCGGACGGCCAACCGGGTAGCGTGCGGGTCCCGGTGCGCCTCGCCTCCAGCAGCGGCGAATTCAACATTCGCGCCGCCATGGCGGATGAGGGTCTGGTTCTGATCCCTTCCTTTTATTGCCACGAGGCCCTGCGGACAGGGCAGTTGGTCAAGGTGCTATCGGATTACACCTGGCCGGAACTCTCGGCGTACGCGGTTTATCCGCCCACCCGGCATCTGTCGAGTCGGGTGCGGGCGTTGATTGATTTTTTGGTGGAGGGGATGGCGGGGGAGCCGAGTTGGGATGGGGTGGAATGACGGGGCGAATTGGTTTCTGGCAGAGTTTATTGGGTTGAACTACGACTGTCTCAGTTCGACCCATTTCGGTCATCCAAGCCTACCAAGTCGTGTACCCGCTTGTCGGCCAAAGCAGAAATCAGCACGTGCGAATCAAGGGAATTACAGTCCAATAGATTGCCAATTCAGCGATGTCGAGACACACTTGACCTCAGTCTGTTCGTTAGCAAGAACCTCACCCACATGTGCTGCAATTGTGAATAAGTGACTAAACCATTACTTCTTGCCTTAGCTTATATCGCCACCGGTTGGCTTGGGCTGAAAATCCCTTATGTCGGGTCACACATCACCCTTGTCTGGTTTCCAACGGGTATCGCTGTGGCCGCCTTGCTCCGATTGGGCTGGAGGAGCTGGCCGGGTATCTATGTCGGCGCATTTATTGTCAATCTTCTCATCGGCTCCTCCTGGCTCCTGGCTGCCGGCATTGCAGTGGGGAATACGCTTGGCCCGATCCTGACCGTTGCATGGCTCAAACGGGCCGGATTCCATCAGGCCTTCGATCGCCAACGGGATGTCGGCTCGTTCATCCTCGCAGCCAGCCTGGGCATGATGGTGTCGGCGCTGGGCGGTGTCGCAAACCTTCATCTCGCCGGATTGGTGCCGCTGGAATCTGCCGGCACCGCTTGGCTGATCTGGTGGATGGGAGATACCGTCGGGGTTCTGCTGGTGGCGCCCCTTCTGCTGTCCTTCACCCGGAAGAATGCCGAACAATTGAGCCGCCATCGTCGGGAACCCCTGCTTTGGGCACTGGTTTCCGGCCCGGTGGTTTGGCTCGCATTCCTGCCCAATTTTGGGCAGAACGATCATTTGCCCCTGGCGTTTCTGACCCTGCCTCTGCTGGCTTGGGCAGCCCTGCGTTTCGGGAATGCCGGCGGTACATTTGCTGGATTGGGATTTTCGATCGTTGCCGCCTGGGGTACGGCCACGGGGCATGGCCCCTTCTACATGCTCGATACTCACATCAGCCTGGCCCTGCTGTGGAGCTATATGGCGGCGACCGTCTTGACCGTGTTGCTGATCACCGCCTTGCTGGCCGAACGCAAACAGGTTGAGGAAACCCTGCGCGAGAGCGAAGAGAAGCTGCGTGGACTGTATGAACTCTCGCCCCTGGGTATTGCTCTGACGGACATGCAGGGGCGCTATCTCGAATTTAACGAGGCGTTCCAGCGCATCTGCGGCTATTCCGATCAGGAATTGAAGGCCCTGGATTACTGGACACTCACCCCCAGGGAATATGAGACGCGAGAAGCCGAGCAGCTCGAGCGATTGAAGCAGACCGGGCGCTACGGCCCCTATGAAAAAGAGTATGTCCGCAAGGACGGTAGCCGGGTACCGCTGCAACTCAACGGCATGCTGGTCACCGGACCGGACGGCGCGCAATACATCTGGTCAATCGTCGAGGAAATTTCCGAGCGCAAGCGCATCGAACGCATGAAAAATGAGTTCGTCTCAACCGTCAGTCACGAATTGCGCACGCCGCTCACGTCCATCGCCGGCGCCCTTGGGCTTCTCAATGGCGGCGCGCTGAGCGATATTCCTGAACCTGCGAAACCGCTGCTGGACATCGCCTACAAGAATAGCCAGCGTCTTATCCTGCTTATCAACGACCTGCTCGATATGGATAAGATCCTGGCCGGCAAGTTGACTCTAGACCTGCAAGCGCAGGTCCTGATGCCCATCGTGGAACAAGCGCTGGAAGCGAACCGAAGCTATGGCGATTCATTGGGGGTGCACTTTGTACTTACCCAACGTGACGATGATGTCGAGGTGCGTGTGGATAGCCAGCGCATGATGCAAGTGCTGGCCAACTTTTTGTCCAACGCTGCCAAGTTCTCGCCCAAGGGCGGGGCGGTGGAGGTGGCAGTGCGCAAGGTGGGGGGGAGAGTAAGGGTGGAAGTGACCGATCGTGGCCCCGGTATCCCGGATGCGTTCCGTCAGAGCATCTTTCAGAAGTTCTCCCAGGCGGATTCTTCCGATACCCGCCAGAAGGGAGGTACCGGTCTAGGGCTGGCGATCACCAAGGAACTGGTGGAACGCATGCACGGACAGGTTGGTTATGAATCGGAAATTGGCAAGGAGACAATATTTTTTGCTGAGCTGCCTGTTGTCGAGAAGGCAGCAGTCTGACATTTAGCCCAATGGGGTTTGATCTGTTATTTCAGGCAGGTTGATCGGTTTCGATCAGAGATAAATATCCATCCAACCTGATTGGCATCAAGGAAAATGTGAGT
Organism: Hydrogenophilales bacterium; assembly: GCA_024636775.1. GTDB lineage: Bacteria > Pseudomonadota > Gammaproteobacteria > Burkholderiales > Thiobacillaceae > Thiobacillus. Next base: position 19,974 of record JAGXGP010000066.1, on the reverse strand, counting down.
TCCCGTAGGCAAGCTTTCCAAACAGCCTGCTGTGGACCCGTTCCAGTCTTGCAAGTTTGTCAAGACGACCGGCTGCTTAGGCCGAACTTCAGACGGATAGGTGTGCCAGTCCGAATGACGGCTCCTGGCCGATTGTTGTCCCTCACTAACCTTAGAACGCGTCTGTTTGCGCGACACTAAGTTAACTTCTGAACAACGCTTTCAACCACCCGTCATCGACATAAATCGCAAAATCTTGTGCGGCGATTCGTTGAACTCATGGCGTTCGGGCTTGAGGTTGATGGCCTGGATGATGGCCGCTTCCAGCTCGGCATCGCTGCAGCCACCGCGTAGCATGGGGCGGAATTCAAATTTTTCTTCCTGCCCCAGGCACATGTAGGCGGTGCCGTCGACGGCGATGCGGACGCGGTTGCAGGTTTCGCAAAAGTGCTGTGACACCGGGGTGATGAAGCCGACGTTGAAGCGGCCGTCTTTTGATCCGAGATAGCGCGCGGGTCCGGCGCCAGGGATGGTGGTTTCGATCAGATTGAACTGGGTGCGCAGGCGCTCTTTGACCGGTTGCAAGTCCATGTATTCGGCGTTGCGGCCGGTGTCGCCCATCGGCATCGCTTCGATCAGCCGCAAGACAAAGCCGCGCTCCATGCAGAAGGCGACCATTTCGTCGATTTCGTCGTCGTTGGTGCCGGCGAGTGCCACCATGTTGAGCTTGATCGGAGCAAAGCCGACGTCTTGCGCTACGGCAAGTCCGTTCATCACTTTGGCGAGCACGTCGCGGCCGTTGATTTTTTCCACTCGCGCTTGCTGTAGCGAATCGAGGCTGACGTTGAGACGGGTGACGCCTGCATCTTTCAAGGCCTGCGCGTGTTTGTCGAGTTGGGTGGCGTTGGTCGACATCGACAAATCATCAATGCCGGGCAGGGCGGTGATGCGCCGCGCCAGGCCGGATATGTCGCGTCGCAACAGAGGCTCGCCACCGGTCATGCGGATGCGGCTGACGCCCAGCCGGCCAAAGGCACCGATGAGGCGTTCGATTTCGTCAAAGGTGAGCCAGTGTTCGGGTTCTTCAAACCCCTTGAAGCCTTCGGGCATGCAGTAGCTGCAGCGCAGATCGCACCGGTCTGTAACCGACAGGCGCACGTAGTCGATGCGGCGGTTGAATTGGTCGATGAGAACAGGTGAAGTCATGGCGTGGGCAGTAGTTGGCAAGCAGGGGTTATATATGGAAAAATATAACCTATTAATCCCATCCCGGCTAGCCGGGCAGGCACCAAGTATGAAAATCATCGGTATTGCGGGTTTCAGCGGCAGCGGCAAGACGACGCTGATCGAGCGCGTCATTCCGCAACTCACTGCGCGCGGGCTCAAGGTGGCGGTGATCAAGCATACTCACCACGACTTCGATATGGATCGCCCCGGCAAGGACAGCTGGCGGGCGCGCGAAGCGGGGGCCGCGGCGGTGTTATTGTCGTCAGATCACCGCACGGCGCTGTTGACCGAGCATCGCGATGCGCCGCCGACGCTGTCCGATCTGCTGGCCAAGTTGCCGCCGTGTGATCTGGTGCTGGTGGAAGGCTACAAGCGCGAGGCCATCCCCAAGCTGGAAGTGCATCGCGCCGAAACCGGCAAACCGTGGCTGTTTCCCGACGACTCACATATTCTGGCCGTGGCATCTGACGTTGCCGCCCCGAACGATTTCCCGCGCATCGACATTGATGCGATTCCGCTCATCACCGACTTGATTGTGAACCATGCTCTCCGCTACCCAACTGCTTGAAAACCTGCTCGCCCGTGCACGTGGTGTCACTGAAACCGAAACCGTGGCCATTTCTGCTGCGCTCGGGCGTGTGCTGGCTATGCCGCAAACCTCTTCAATCACCGTGCCACCGCTGGATAACAGCGCGATGGATGGCTATGCCGTACGGCTGGCTGACGTGGCCAGACCGGGCGTGACGTTGCCAGTGTCGCAGCGCATACAAGCGGGTGCGGTGGGGCAGCCAATGACTGCCGGCACAGCCGCACGAATCTTTACCGGCGCACCGGTGCCACTGGGCGCGGATGCCGTGCTGATGCAAGAAGACTGCATCGCTGAGGGTGAAAATGTGGTCATCAACAAGTTGCCGCGGCCGGGCGAAAACATTCGTCGTGCCGGAGAAGACATCGAAACCGGCGCGCAGATTCTCGCAGCGGGAACACGCTTTAACGCAGCCGAGATGGGACTGGCCGCTTCGGTTGGACTGGCCGACGTGCCGGTATTCAAGCGACTGAAAGTAGCGTGTTTTTTTACCGGCGATGAACTGGTGACCCCCGGCGCGCCGTTGGCCCCCGGTCAGATTTACAACTCCAACCGCTATACGCTGACAGGGCTGGTCAATGACCTGGGCTGCGAGCTGATCGATCTCGGTATCGTGCCCGACACGCTGGAAGCCACCGAAGCGGCATTGGCCAGCGCTGCTCGCGAGGCCGACGTCATCGTCACCAGCGGCGGGGTGTCGGTGGGCGAGGCGGATTACGTGAAAACCGCAGTCGAGAAACTCGGCCAGGTCGAGATGTGGAAAGTGGCAATGAAGCCCGGCAAGCCCGTGGTCTACGGTCAGGTTGGCAATGCGGATTTCATTGGGCTACCCGGTAATCCGGTATCGGCTTTTGTGACCTTTTGCCTGTTCGTTCGACCGTTCCTGCTCAAGCGCATGGGCGTGGCCGATGTTCTGTATCGCGCATTTGCAGTACAGGCGGACTTTGCCTGGCCCAAGCCGGGGATGCGCCGTGAGTTTTTACGCGCACGCTTGCAACCCAATGGCAAGCTGGCGTTGTTCCCTAATCAAAGCTCCGGTGTGCTGACCTCGTGTGCCTGGGCCGATGGGCTGGTTGATCTGGAGGTTGGCGATACTGTGCAGCCGGGTGGCTGGGTGCGCTTTATTCCCTTTTCGGAGCTGCTGAAATGAAGTTGCGCGTGCTGTATTTCGCTCGCCTGCGCGAACGTTTTGGCGTGGCCGAGGAAAGCGTGGAGTTGGCCGGTAGTACGGCGGCTGATCTGATAGCGCAGTTGCAGGCTCGCGGAGGCGTGTGGGAAGAAGAACTGGCTCCAGGTCGTGCATTTCGGGTTGCGATGGATCAGGAGATTGTTGCGCTCGATGCAGTGCTGTACGACAACGCCGAAGTCGCCATCTTTCCGCCAGTGACCGGGGGATAAATGATGAAGATTGTTGTTCAGACAGAAGTCTTCGATCTCGGTGCTGAAGTCAATGCGATGAGCCACGGACGTACCGATATCGGCGCCATCGCCAGCTTTGTTGGCCTCGCGCGCGATATGAACGAAGGCAGCGGCGTGCAGGCGATGACGCTGGAACACTATCCCGGCATGACCGAGAAGGCGCTTGTTATGCTGGTCGAAGAAGCCAACACGCGCTGGACGCTGCTCGACGTGACGTTGATCCACCGCGTCGGCCGCTTGCAGCCGGGCGACCCCATCGTGCTGGTGGCGGTGGCCAGCAGCCATCGCGGCGAAGCTTTCGCGGCTTGCGAATTCATCATGGATGCGCTTAAAACCCGTGCGCCGTTCTGGAAAAAAGAAGAAACCGCTGAAGGCGAACGCTGGGTTGATGCACGTGTGAGTGACGACACGGCGGTGGCACGCTGGGAAAAGATCCCCTGATCAAGCACAGCCCGGATTGCTTATTTCCCGCTGGTGCGCTTCGGCAAGGTGCAGGCTGTATCCTCCTTGCGCCACAGTCGGCGTATCTTCAGAAATCCTCTATACACCCATTCCAGCAGGTGAGTCACACCAGGCAATGTAGCGACGCGACCCACCCAGTGGAATGCGGGCAGTGTCTGCCAAAGCGCTGCAAAAGCCGCCGCACCCGACACCAGTTGACCGTTTGGCCAACGCGCGTGCAGGCGGGAATAGGCCGCTTTCCGGTTCAAGTCGACACCCAATTCACTGTCTTCGCATTGCGCCAGATCGATCCAGCATATGTGGTTGGCCCCCCGACGGCGCTGATAGAAGCCAATTTCTCGCGTGCAGACTGGGCAACCGCCGTCGTAATAAATCGTGAGCTGGGGGAAAGAGGATGGCGTCATGGTATGTTCGCGTGGTGATGTGGAAGCTTGCGTGTCATGAGGGCATCCTACAATGAAGCTCGACATGTTGACGCAGAAGGCAAACAGAATGAGTTCGCCCATTGCTGTACTAAAGCCCGATGAGATCGACCGGATGCACGCCTATTGGCGTGCTGCCAATTACCTCTCGGTCGGGCAGATTTATCTGCTGGATAACCCTCTGCTCAAGCAACCGCTGACACGGGCGCATATCAAGCCGCGCCTGCTGGGCCACTACCACGCCCGGCCTGAACTTCATTTACGTTCACATGAACCGGGTGATCAAACAGCATGATCTCAGTATGATTTATGTCACCGGCCCTGGCTACGGCGGCCCGGGTCTGGTGGCGAATACCTACCTCGAAGGCACCTATAGCGAGGTGTATCCCGACATTTCCTCTGACGCAGAGGGCATGCGCCGGTTGTTCCGGCAGTTCTCCTTTCGGGGGGGTATCCCCAGCCATGTTGCGCCGGAAACACCCGGCTCCATCCACGAAGGCGGCGAACTAGGCTATGCGCGGCTGCACGCCTATGGTGCGGTGTTTGACAACCCCGATCTCATCGTGTGTTGCGTGGTGGGGGATGGCGAAGCGGAAACCGGTCCGTTGGCCACGTCCTGGCATTCCAACAAGTTTCTTGATCCGCGTCGCGATGGTGCGGTGTTGCCGATTCTGCATCTCAATGGCTACAAGATTGCCAACCCGGCGGTGTTGGCTCGTATTCCCCACGCCGAACTGGAAAGCCTGTTCGTGGGCTATGGATACAAGCCTTATTTCGTGGAAGGCGATGAACCCGAAGCCATGCACCAGTTGATGGCGGCCACCGTCGACCAAGCAATGTCCGACATACGCGAAATCCAGCGCAAGGCACGGGAGGGTGGCGAGCTCAGCCGTCCGCTGTGGCCGATGATCATCCTGCGCTCACCCAAGGGCTGGACCGGCCCGAAAGAAGTGGACGGCAAGCTAACCGAGGGCTATTGGCGTTCGCACCAGGTGCCGTTCAGCGACATGAGCAAGCCGGAGCATATTCAATTGCTGGAAGTATGGATGCGCAGTTATCAGCCGGACACCCTGTTCGACGCCGATGGCCGGCTTAAACCCGAACTGGCCGATCTCGCGCCGCGCGGCGAACGGCGCATGGGGGCGAACCTGCATGCCAACGGCGGCAAGCTGCTGCGCGACCTGCGGTTGCCGGACTTCCGTGACTACAAGTTGGACGTACCTGCCCCAGGTGGCGTGCTGGGTGAATCCACCCGGACGATGGGCATTTTTCTGCGCGATGTGATGCGGGACAACGCCGACAACTTTCGCGTGTTTGGCCCGGACGAAACCAATTCCAACCGGTTGGGTGCGCTGTTCGAGGTCACCGATCGAACCTAGATGGCCGAGCGTCTCGACTACGACGACCATCTCGCGCCCGATGGCCGGGTGATGGGAATCCTTTCCGAACACGCCTGCCAGGGATGGCTTGAAGGCTATCTGCTGACCGGCCGCCATGGGCTGTTTTCCTGTTACGAGGCCTTCATCCACTTCGTCGATTCAATGTTCAACCAGCATGCCAAGTGGCTCAAGGTGTGCGGCGAGATTCCCTGGCGGCGGCCCATCGCCTCACTCAACATCCTGCTCACTTCGCACGTCTGGCGTCAGGATCACAACGGCTTTTCGCATCAAGATCCCGGCTTCATCGATCACGTGATGAACAAGAAAGCCGACATCATCCGCGTCTATCTGCCACCGGATGCCAACACCCTGTTGTATGTTGCCGACCAGTGCCTGAAAAGCCGAGACCTGGTCAATGTCATCGTCGCCGGCAAGCAGCCCCAGCAGCAATGGCTCGATATGGATGCCGCGATCAACCACGCCAGCACCGGTATCGGCATGTGGGAATGGGCGTGTAGCGATCAGGGCGGCGAACCGGATGTGGTGCTGGCTGCAGCGGGCGATGTACCTACGCTGGAAATGCTGGCGGCCATCGACATTCTGCGCGAGCTCGTGCCCACGCTGAAAATTCGTTTCATCAATGTGCTCGACCTGATGACCCTGCAACCGCAGGAAAAACACCCGCACGGCTTGTCGAGCAAGGAATTCGACAGCCTGTTCACCATCGACAAGCCGATCATTTTTGCCTACCACGGCTACCCCTGGCTGATTCACCGTCTCACCTACCGCCGCACCAACCACAGCAACCTGCACGTGCGCGACAAACTCAACGCGCACACGCAATACATCCATGAGCACAGCGAAGACATGCCAGAGATTCGCGACTGGCAATGGCCGCAGTAAGTCGATCCATACTCACAATCAACAGCGGGTCATCCAGTCTCAAGGTGAGCCTGTTTCGAGCTGACGGTACGCGCCGCGATTGGCATCACAAGCAAACCGATCCGTCTCACCCGTATAACCAGACCGAGGCATTCGACATGCTGCTGAAGGATCTGGATGGGGAAATGCCGGATGCGATCGGCCATCGCTTTGTTCATGGCGGCGAGGTCATCGATTCGGCGAGAGTTCTGGACGCTGCCGAGATCGAGCGACTGCGCGGTCTGATTCCGCTGGCCCCGCTGCACCTGCCGGGCAATCTGCTCGGGGTGGAACTGTGCCGGGCACGCTTTGAGGCACCGCAGATAGCCTGCTTCGATACCGCGTTTCACCATACTTTGCCGGAGTTGGCACGTCGTCTGCCCATCCCGCAAACACTGGGCATGCGCCGCTACGGTTTTCATGGTCTCAACTACGCGTACATCGCTTCTCGATTACCGGTCTTGTTGGGGGAGGGCGCGCACGGCCGCATCGTCGTTGCGCATCTGGGTTCCGGCGCCAGCCTGTGCCTGCTGGAGAACCTGCGCTCGGTGGATACCAGCATGGGTTATACGCCAGCGGGCGGCATCCCCATGGGCACGCGCAGCGGCGACCTCGATCCCGGCGTCATGCTCGAACTGGCCCGACGGCATGATCACGCAGCATTGAGTGATCTGGTTTATCACCAGATGGGTCTGCTCGCGCTTTCTGATGGGGAAAGCGGTGATATGGCGACGCTGCTGGCAAGCCACAGCGAGTCAGCCCGTTTTGCAGTGAACTATTTCTGTCGCCAGGTGCGGGCTGCCATCGGTGGATTCGCCGCCAAGGCCGGCGGTATCGATGCACTGGTATTCAGCGGCGGAATAGGCGAGAACGCGCCGGAAATCCGAGCCCGCATTTGCGAGCCATTGCGCTTTCTGGGTTTCGCGTTGGATGCTGAAGCCAATCGGGGCAATCAGGCGCTGATGCACGCGGAGGGGGCCAACCCGGTGTTGCGTATTATGGCCAACGAAGAGGAAATCATTCTCGAACAGGTTCAAGCCATGCTGGTTGTGGCTTGATGAAAGGCGATAGCGCTGCTGCGACTTTACTCACCAGAGGTGTCTTCAGCCTCACGATAGGTATTTTTGCCGTCACGCTTCGCTGCGTATAGCGCCGTATCTGCCTTTTTGAGCAGATCATCCAGCGTATCGCTGGCAGTGCTGTACATCGCTATCCCCACCGAAGCCCCGATGTGTGCGGTTCCCCCTTCAGCAAGCGGTATGGGCTGACTCAGGCTGTTTACGATTCGGCTTGCAACCTCGTGCGCAGCCTCCGCATTGTCGACCTGCCCCATCACGATGACGAACTCGTCACCGCCAAAACGGGCGATTACATCTGATTCGCGTAGCAACAATTTCATTCGTTCAGCCGAAGCCAGGAGTACCTCGTCGCCTGCTGCATGCCCATAGCGGTCGTTTATTGCCTTGAAGTTGTCCAGGTCGACGGCCAGGACAGCCATCTTTGTCCGTGAGCGTTTTGCTCCAGCGATGAGATGCTTTTCGTTTTCTTGCAGGAATCGCCGATTGACCAGGCCTGTCAACGGGTCGCGAAGGCTGAGTTGCCTGATCGTGTCCTCGGCATGGATCCCCGCCCTGATCAGGCGCTGGGTTTCCCGGTACAGCCCGAATAGCGTGAGTCCCGTCCATAGTCCGGCTATGCCCAGCAGCGCCGATGACAAATTCTGTTCGTGAATTCGCGCCGTTTCACGCGCATCCAGCTGGCTTAGCTCTTCCCGTCCAGCCTCGATCAGGATACGGTGGATCTGCTCAATGGCGGACTTGTCGAAACCCGCAAGTTCCCGTTCTTGGGGGGTGACATCGACCCCGGCTTTTGCACGTTGCTGAAGGGCGCTAAATCCGGTCTCCAATGCTGCCTGCAGCCCCGGAAGGGGTGCAAGGCGAGCAATCTGTGCGTCATCCGTACTGATGGCGATCAGTTTCTCGGCACTGGGACATAGCGACTGACGACAGATCAGGCTGGGGTCAAGGTCAGTTGGATCTTGCGAGTCGGTGTATTTTCGAACGGCGGTGTCCAAATTGAGCAGGTAAGTACGGAGCGCATCGATGTACGCGACGACCTGCCGCGTATGCTCCACCGAGCGAACGGATTCTACGGAGCGCTGGTACTGATAGAAAAGCATGGACAGCAAGATCGTGATGATGAGTGCGAAGATCAGCGCACCCTTGCGTAGCACCCGCTTGAAGCCGGCAAAGACGGAGCCGTTGATAGCGGTTGGCATTTATGGGGTGCCCAAATTCATTACGCGTACGGCCCCGGGCGTTATTCCTGAAGCATTCCTGGTTTGTTTCATAAAGAGGTCCGAATGGGTTTGCCATATTGTGGCAGTGTCGGCGGACGTAAAGTGTTCGGCACCGGCCTAAGCGTTACCGGGCATCTTGATCGACCCCAGAAACCGTTCGCATCTCTCGATATTAATGTCATTCCACGTACGATGGAATGTGACGCTTTTTCCTGCAGGGAAACCCATCGTCAATTTATATAAGGCACAGCAGACCGGCAAATCGTTCTGCATCAACTTGCTTGACACTTGTTCTAACACGAACTAAATTGGTTCTTGTTAGAACAAACTGGATGTCTTGTGACGCGACAAACCGATTTCCTTCCTACTGTTCAAGCACTGGTGCAGTGCTACCAGGCCTTCGAGGCCTATTCCGCTGCGCATGTGCGCAAGTTGGGGCTGACACCACCACAGTTCGACATCATTGCCACACTGGGCAATACCGCTGGGATGACCGCCACCGAGCTTGGCGAGAAAACGCTGATCACCAAGGGCACGCTCACCGGTGTGGTCGATCGGTTGTCAGCGCGCAGCTGGGTAGAGCGTGTGGCGCACGAAAGCGATGGGCGCTGCCAGATCATCCGGCTGACGCAAGCGGGCGAAGCCTTGTTTGAAAAAGTGTTCCCTGCGCATTTGGCTCACATGAATACCTGCTTCGCCGGCGCAACGGCGGCCGAACACACGGACTGGCAAACGACCCTGCGCTCGCTGGAACAGGTTTTGAGAAAGGGGGCCGCATGAACACCATGCTGCGCTACTCGCCTCCCGCTGTCGTGCTGCACTGGCTGCTTGCGCTGCTGATCTTTGTGACGTTTCCGCTCGGTGTGTATATGCACGAGCTGCCCCTGTCGCCCGACAAGCTAAAACTCTACAGCTATCACAAGTGGATCGGCATCACGATCCTGATGCTGGCGTCGCTGCGGGTGATGTGGCGGGTGACGCATACACCACCGCCTCTGCCGGATGGCATGGTCCGTTGGCAGCGCCTTGCCAGTCAGGCTGTGCATGGTTTGCTTTATGTACTGATCCTGGCAATTCCGCTATCGGGTTGGTTGATGAGCTCGGCCAAGGGGTTTCAGACGGTGTGGTTCGGCGTGTTGCCGCTGCCCGACCTGATCGGCAAGGACAAGGCGCTGGGTGATCTGTTGGCCGAGGTGCACGAGATCCTGAACTTCACCCTGCTTGCTCTGGTCATCCTGCATGTAGGCGCCGCGCTCAAGCACCATTTCTTCGAGCGCCAGCCATTCATGCAGCGCATGGGATTGGGTAAAAAGGAGCGTTGATGAAACTGATTTTGAACACCTTGGCTTTGTTCGCCGTACTGACTTCGTCCGCTGCGAGCGCGGTTGAATACCGCACGGTTTTACCTGCGAAAAGTGCAATTGGCTTTAGCTTCAGCCAGATGGGCGTGTCGATCAAAGGTGGGTTCAAGCGCTTTGTCGCACAAATGGTTTTCGACCCGGCCAAACCCGAGGCTGCACGGGCGCAGATTGATATCGATCTCGCCAGCATCGATGCGGGTTCGTCCGAGGCCGACGAGGAATCTGCCGGGCGGCTGTGGTTCAACCGAAGCGTGTATCCGCGGGCGCAGTTTGTTTCCAGCCAGATTCGCCCGCTCGGCAACAACCGCTATGAGATGCGCGGCATGCTCACGCTAAAGGGCCGCAGCCGCGAGATGGTTGTGCCAGTGACTTTCAAGCCTGGAAAAGACGCCGCTATTTTTGACGGTGCCTTTGTTCTGAAACGGCTGGATTTCGGCGTAGGCGAAGGCATGTGGGCTGATGTCGCCACGGTGGCCAATGAAGTCCAGGTCAATTTTCGCATTGCCGCACGCGGCAAGTAATCCTTTGTTCGTGTTTACCTCATGGAGTCAAAAATGAAACGTCTAATCACATTATCTATACTTGTTGCGCTTTCTACCTCCGTTCAAGCCGCACCCGAAACCTTCAACATCGACAACAACCACACCTACCCGCATTTCACCTACAGCCATTTCGGGTTTTCCAACCAGACCCACAAGTTCGACAAAACCAGTGGCAAGGTGGTGCTCGACCGGGCTGCCAAGACCGGGTCGGCCGACGTGACCATTGACGCCACCTCGGTAAATACGGGTTCCGCGCTGTTTAATGAACACATTCAGGCTGCGGACTATTTCGATACCGCGAACTACCCGACGATCACGTTCAAATCCAGCAGGATGGTGTTCAAGGGTGACCAACCGGTGAGCCTGGTGGGTGAATTGACAATCAAGGGCGTGACCAAGCCGACGACGCTCACGATTACCCATTTCAAGTGCATGCCGCATCCCATGCTCAAGGTGGAAGCGTGCGGCGCCAATGCGAGCACCGAGATCAAGCGTTCGGCATTCAACATGGGCAAGAACGTGCCTTATGTCAGCGATGAAGTCATGCTGACGTTGGCAATCGAGGCCGTCAAATCGCAGGCGACCGTCAAGTAATCACGCAGGTACGTTGATCTAGTCTTTGCATGATTGAGCAGGGCGGCGTGGGTCGTCCTGCCTTCTACCTTGCACGCGCTCGCGTGCGACACCCTTAGTTACTCATCTTCAGTCAAGTTCCAAGGCAGGAAGCCTCGGCTTTCGCATGTCCGAACGGCCATGAACTAGATGATTGGCGCTGTCAAAAGATCACTATTTCGACACTGCCTGTCGGATTTCCAGCAGACGTTTCAGTTTCACCCAAAATCGTGCCAGCAGGCGAATATATATAACTCTCTGTTTTTTATGGGTTAAAAAAGTAATCGCGACGAATGCCCGGAGTGGCACAGCGGTTGCAAGTTATGCCGTACAGCCTGTCAGGGCTTGAACCACTCAGGAAACGCTGGACAGATTCTCGCCAGCGTGAGGTTTCCGGGTGTTCACAATAAAAAAGGAGAACTTCACATGAAACGTCTCGCCATGCTGGCCACCATTGTTGCATTATCTACACCCGCTCAGGCTGCGCCTGAAACCTACTTGATCGACAACAGCCAGACCACGTCGCAGTTCAGCATGAAGTATTTGGGCATAGCCAGCCAGACTCATCATTTCGACAAGGTCAGCGGCAAAGTGGTCATCGACCCGATTTCCAAAACCGGATCGGCTGAAGTGAACATCGATGCCAGCTCTGTCAACACGGGCAATAGCGCGTTGAACAATCAACTTCAGACGACTTCATTCTTCGATACCGTCAATTATCCGGCGATCGTTTTCAAATCCGGCCAGATAAAGCTGGACGACGATCAGACCAGCTTGGCGGGTGAACTCACGATCAAGGGCGTGACCAAAGCGGTGAGGTTGGCCATAAGCGGTTTTAAATGTTCGCAGGATCAGACCTTCAAGGTTGAGTCATGCGGCGCCCAGGCGACGGTGACAGTCAAGCGCTCGGATTTCAATATGGGTAAATTCAGCTTTATTGCCAGCAACGAGATCACGCTGCATATGGCCATCAAGGCGGTCAAGGCACAAACCTATCAGCAAATTGCAAGCCGCGATCCCGCCAAGTAAGTAAAATGGCGTTTTGCTGTCTGGAACGCCGCCGTGGAACCCCATCAACTTGAATTGCTCGCGCCCGCGCGCGACGCCGATATCGGCATCGAAGCCGTCAACCATGGTGCCGACGCGATCTACATCGGCGGCCCGTCGTTCGGCGCACGTGCCTCGGCGTCCAACGACGTCGCCGACATCGCACGGCTGGTCAGCCATGCCCATCGTTTCAACGCGCGGGTGTTCGTCACCATCAACACTATTCTGCGGGACGATGAACTGGAACCGGCTCGCCAGCAGGTCTGGCAGCTTTACGAAGCCGGTGTCGATGCCCTGATCATCCAGGACATGGGCCTGCTCGAACTGGATCTGCCACCGATTCAGCTGCACGCCAGCACCCAGACCGATATCCGCACCCCGGAAAAAGCCCGCTTCCTGCAGGATGTTGGGTTGTCGCAAATCGTGCTGGCACGCGAACTCGATCTCAAGCAGATCGCAGCCATTCGCGCTGCCACCGATTGCAATCTGGAGTTTTTTGTCCACGGTGCACTGTGCGTGGCCTACAGCGGCCAGTGCTTTATCAGCCACGCCCATACCGGGCGCAGTGCGAACCGGGGCGATTGTTCGCAACCCTGTCGTCTGCCGTATCAGGTCAACGATATGGAAGGCCGCATCGTTGCGCACGACAAACATGTGCTGTCGATGAAGGACAACAACCAGAGCGATAACCTGGAAGACCTGATCGACGCAGGCATCCGCAGCTTCAAGATCGAAGGCCGTTACAAGGACATGGGCTATGTGAAGAACATTACCGCCCATTACCGCACGCTGCTCGATGAAATCATCGAACGCCGCCCGCAATTTGCGCGTGCGTCCGCAGGCCGCACCACTTTTGCATTCACGCCCGACCCGAACCAGAATTTCAACCGCGAATTCACCGATTATTTTGTCGGCGGTCGCAAGGACGACATCGGCGCGTTCGATACGCCGAAGAACCCTGGCCTGCCGGTGGGTTATGTCAGTAAGGTGGGCGATAAATGGGTCGAGCTGAATACTGAGTCGCCCGACATTGCTCTGAACAATGGAGATGGCCTGTGTTACTACACGTTGCAGAAAGAGCTGGCGGGGTTGGCCATCAACCGTGCCGAGAAAACAGGCGAGGGCGTGTGGCGCGTATTTCCGCGTGAACCGATTTCAAGCTTCAAGGATTTGCGTGCAGGCACGGCGGTGAACCGCAACCGTGACATGAACTGGGTGCGCATGCTGGACAAGCAATCGAGTGAACGCCGTATCGCGGTGTGGATGCGGATGGATGAAACCGCTACCGGATTTTCGCTGACGCTGGCCGATGAAGATGGCCATTCCGTCACCGTAGCGGCAGACCACGCCAAGGAACCGGCCAAGGACGCGGCCAAAGTTGAGACTACCTTGCGCGAGCACCTCGGCAAACTGGGTACCACGTCGTTTGCTCCAATGGGCATCGCGCTTGAATGGACGCAACCCTGGTTTGTGCCGGCATCCTTTATCAATGCCTTGCGGCGTGATGCGGTCGCCGCGCTGGAGGCTGCACGTATTGCGGGCTACAAGCGGCCCCAGCGTGCACAGCCGATCGAACCTCCCGCGACGTATCCGGAGGACACGTTGAGTTATCTCGCCAATGTCTTCAATCACAAGGCGCACGATTTTTACGCAAAGCATGGTGTGAAGGTCATTGCTGCCGCCTACGAGAGCCATGAAGAGGCCGGTGAAGTCTCGTTGATGATCACCAAGCATTGCGTGCGGTATTCGTTGAGCTTGTGTCCCAAGCAGGCCAAAGGGGTCACCGGCGTGCAGGGCACCGTGCGTGCCGCACCGCTGACGCTGATCAACGGCAGCGAAAAACTCACTTTACGTTTTGATTGCAAACCGTGTGAAATGCATGTGGTCGGTAAAATGAAATCGGCGGTCACGAAAGACACGTCAATGCCGCTGACTTTTTATAAAGCCCGGCCGTGATCTGAAGCACTTACGCCGAGTTGAGCGTGAGTGACTGGGCAAGATTCGTCATGAATGCAGCATGCTGCGTCTCAGCTTGTTGGTACGCGGTAATCAAGCGCTCAGCATCTTCCGTCAAGCGGCTACCCGCAGGGCCGCTATCAACCAAAGGTGACTGCCACGCACCGTTCATGGCATCGACCGCATCCCATGCCGCCTTGTAGCTCATCTTCATCGCTTTTGCGGCTTTGGAGATGGAACCGGTTTCACGAATGCGTTGCAGCAGTTCGACGCGACCACGCCCCAGAAAATTCTTGCCATCCAGTGTCAGCCAGAAACGACCATCCGCTTTAAGTTGTGCCTGTTTTTTTTTGACTATTTTCGCCATGTGGCGAGTGTATCAAACGACCATTGCCGACTTTCCGCAAAGGGCGGAAAATAAGGCTTTGCAATCAAAGGAAACCGCCATGAAACACCTGCTTGCCATCTTCGCAATGCTCTGTTTGCCGCTTTCTGCAACTGCTGCAGAAGCGTACACCGCGCTGTTTCAAACACATGGGAAGTTTCAGGATGTGCGCGACTCGGTCGCCATGGCGATCGAAGGCAAGGGGCTGTTGATCACCCATAGCAACCATATCGCCGACATGCTCGAGCGCACCGGCAAGGACCTCGGTGCAAGCAAGCGAGTCTACGAATTCGGCGAGCAGATGGAGTTTTGCAGCGCGACGGTTTCACGCGTCATGATGGAAGCCGACCCGCATGCCATGGTGCTGTGCCCTTACAGTGTGTCAGTCTACAAACTCCCCAAAGATGAGCATATTTACGTGGCTTTCCGGAAACCGCCAACGTCGAAAAATCCTGCGCTAAAAAAAGCCTTGGCTGATGTTGAAAAGCTCCTGACCGAGATTGTGAAAGACGCGCTTTAAGCGCCATGTTCTGAAGCTGTCGGCTAGAATGCGCGCATGATAAAAGCCCAGTCAAAATTTTCGTGACGGCGTTCCTTGCCATTGGTCTGGGCGCCGCTATCGGTGCATGGCTGCGCTGGGGGTTGGGGCTGTGGCTTAACCCGATGTTCCCAACAATACCGCTAGGTACGTTGGCGGCCAACTTGACCGGTGGTTATCTTGTGGGTCTCGTTATCGCCTGGTTCTCCGAGCATCCGGGCATGCCGCCGGAAGCACGCCTGTTTCTCATCACTGGCCTGCTGGGTGGTCTCACCACTTTTTCCACCTTTTCTGCTGAAGTCGTGACCGCCATGATGCGCGGCCTGTGGGTGACTGGCGGCTTGGTTGCGCTTGCCCATATGGCAGGCTCGTTTCTCGCCACCGGCTTGGGCTTTTATTCGATAAGGATCTTCAAATGAATGCTGTTTGCCTGCAAGTATTTGTGTCCGAAGCGAACCACCACCATGGCAAATTGACTTATGAATGGCTGCTCGATCAAGCGCAGGAACTTGGCATCACTGGCGGGTCAGCTTTCCGCGCATTGGCCGGGTTTGGCCGCCATGGTCGACACGACATTGGGTTTTTTGAGCTGGCAGGCGAACTCCCCGTGGTGGTCGAGTTTTTGGTTGAAGTTTCAATCTCGGACAGGTTGTTGGAAGTTATTTCTGACGCAGGTTTGAAACTGGTCTATGCCAAGTTTCCGGCCGAAATCGGCATTACAAAATAGCTAACGTACTCGATCAGCTGGTTCTGTTGGTGGCGTCGTTCGCGGCCAATTTTTTCTCGGCCCTGTCAGGGGGTGGCGCCGGGCTGATTCAATTTCCCATGCTGATTTTTCTTGGCCTGCCTTTTGGCGTGGCGCTGGCTACCCACAAAGTTGCCAGCGTGGCGCTCGGCGTCGGCGCCACCCTGCGCCATTTGAAAGAATCCCATCTCGAGCGCCGTTTTTCGCTGATCATCCTGGGAGCAGGTCTTCCCGGTGTGGTGCTGGGTGCCGTCACTATCCTGCAGGTTCCCGAACGTGTCGCCACGTTGGCGCTGGGTTTTTTGACGCTGGGGATCGGTCTGTATTCAGTTTTCAAGCCCCGCCTCGGTATGGAATATGAACCGAGAAACCAGCACGGCAGGGGATTGCTGGTGGGGATGGCGGGCTTGTTTGTCGTCGGTGTCCTGAATGGCTCGATCACCAGTGGCACCGGACTTTTTTTAACCATCTGGCTGATCCGCCATTTTGGCCTGGATTACACCCGGGCAGTGGCATATACGCTGATCCTGTGCGGCCTGGTTTGGAATGGCACCGGCGCACTGGTGCTGGGAATGATTGGCACTGTGGCTTGGGGATGGATGCCCGCCCTATTGACCGGCGCAATCATTGGTGGCTATCTGGGCAGCCACCTGGCAATTCGTAAAGGCAACACGTGGATCAAACGGGCGTTTGAGGTGGTGACGATTCTGATTGGTCTGAAACTGATCCTGAGTTAATCATCTCCGGTGTGGACACGATTCCGGCCACTCCGCTTGGCTTTGTAGAGTGCCTCATCTGCAGCCTTGATCAAGGTGTCGCCGCTTGCATGAAGTGGATAGGTCGAAATGCCTCCACTGACGGTGGACATGAAATAACTGTCGCGATAGGGGTGGCGAATCTGTGCGAAATCCTGCCGGATACGATCCATCAGGACGAAAGCCTGTTCCGCATCGGTGTGTGGCAAACCGATCAGAAACTCTTCGCCGCCATATCGGCAGATGATGTCCTGTTTGCGCAGTCGCTGCTTGAGGAGCCACGACAAGCTGCGGATAACTTGATCGCCAACCGGGTGGCCGTAGTTGTCGTTGACCTGCTTGAAATGGTCAATGTCCATCATCACCACCGACAACAGGCTGCCTTCGTGTGCCATGCTGGAAAGCACCATGTCCAGCGTGTTCTTGCCGCTGGAGTGGTTGAGCAAGCCGGTCAGGCTGTCGTGGTACATGGTGCGGCGCAACGCTCGGTAGCGCTCGATCTTGCATTTCACGATGGCGTTGAGAAACACCGGGTTGAAAGGCTTGGTGAGGAAGTGGTCGCCGCCGAGCCGCATTGCATCGACCTGCAGGGCGACGTTGGTTTCACCAGAGAGATAGACGATGGGCGTGCTGAGGAATTCGTTGTGTTGCCGGATGATGCGCGCGAGTTCGACGCCGGTGCAGTTCGGCATGTACATATCCATCAGGATCAGATCGGGGTTGAACTGCCGAAGTGCGGTCAGCGCCTGGCGTGGATCGTTGACGACTTCGGACACGATCTGGTTTTCTTCCAGCGTTCGCCGAATCACATGCCCCGCTGTCTTGGAGTCTTCTACAATCAACACGCGATAGGCTTCCTGCTCGTGCCGGTCGCTTAAATCCATGATGTGTTCGATGATGGTGTGCGATGGCGTGCCTTCAAGCAGACAGCTGTCACTACCTCCGCGCAGGGCTTGTTGCAGCTGCTCAAAGTCGGACAGCACGCCGAGACAGATGATCTGTCCCATGGGGAACCGTTGCCGCAACGCCTGGATCCGGCTTGTCCAGTCAGCATCCGGCAGGCTCCTCATGTCGAGCAGCAGCAGCGGCGCTGTATCCGCGTTATCGGGTAGGTCTTGGTTCCATAAGCTGAACTCTGCTGCCATGCCAAAATAGCCGAGCTGCACCAGCAGTCCATTCCAGACTATCGGGTCGTGACCAATCAACCAGGTTTGCCTCACCCTCTGCTCAAGAGTGATGGCATGTTGATGGTCTTGCCGTCGTTCTGCCATTCCGGCGGCGGCAGTGGCATGGGTATCGGCCATACGCCCCAATGCCAGAATGCGTTCGTTGAGATCATCCTGCGCGGCCTTCGCCAGCGGGTGCACGATATCTTTGTTGAATAGTGTCAGC
The DNA here is from genome assembly GCA_024636775.1 of Hydrogenophilales bacterium. Classification (GTDB taxonomy): domain Bacteria; phylum Pseudomonadota; class Gammaproteobacteria; order Burkholderiales; family Thiobacillaceae; genus Thiobacillus. The sequence goes on along the minus strand of JAGXGP010000066.1, from coordinate 1,947 downwards.
GTGACCTGTTCAAGCTGGTGGCTGGCATGATGTAGGGCGGTTATGCCCTTGTCGATCAGAAACTCAGTGAAACTGTTGATCGATACGGCCAGTTCAACAAAGCATTCAAAGGTGGGCGTAGTTTGATAGCGCTGCCATGTATTCGACAAAGCCAGAGTTTTCTGCAGGAGTTCTTCGGGAGAGCAAAACATGAACAGAGAGCGATAAGTATGGGTGGTTATTGCATGGACGCAGGATTATCGCGCTTTATTGGGGGTGAGGCATAGCCCCAAATTGCTTTTATGCCTCAAGTGTATGGAAATAAAGGGTGCATGCCTCAAGCAGCACGGTCCCTGTATTCATAGGCCGGTCTCCATCTCAAGTCGCAGATACTGGTTGTAGGCATTTACCCGGTTGGCTTCGTTAAAAGCGGGCAATTTACGATATTTTGACCAGTCAATGGATTGGTAGGCTTTTTCAAAAGGAATGAGGTTACGGGCAGATTTACCTAATTGACTACGTAAAAACTGCAGGTAATCCCGGGTAAAGACCAGATCGGTCTTCGGCGTTTTTGTCAGGCCGCCGTGTCCCGGTACCAGGACGCGGGGCTTCATTTCAATCAACTTGTCGAGCGAAGCAATCCAGGCGCGGCTATCTGCGTCACCCACAAAGGGTATCCGTCCGAGAAACACCAAGTCCCCTGAATAGAGCACGTTATCTTCCTTAACCATCATCACCATGTCTTCTCTGGAATGCGCTGGGCCGACGTAGCGCAGATTGAAATGGACGCCGCCCATTTCAAAATCCTCATCGCCTGCAAGATAACGGTCGGCTTCCAGCAACTGAGTGGTTTCGTCTACCCACGGAAACAGCGCTTCCTTGCGCTGGGCAAAACGCTCGGCGGCGTCCTTGCTACGGGTGGTGCCTTCGCCCGCCCGATGGGCCCAGATTTCCGCGCCCAACGCCTTGAACACCTGCAGGCCATAGTAGTGATCGGCATGGTAATGGCTGACGATGACGCGCTTGATCGGCTGGCTGGTGATTTTACGAATCACCTGCACCAGTTTTTTGGCCAGTGGCGGCGAGGCCAGTGCATCGAAAACCACGACGCCATCGCGCGTGACAACAAAGCCGGCGTTGGACATGAAGCCTTGGTTGGCACTGGACGCAGCCCCCGGCAGGCCTTGCACGAAATAGCTGTGAGAGCCGACCTTGATGGCTTTCATGGGTACGCTTACCTCGGCCATTGCAGGTTGCGTCGCCGCATGGGCAGCCGGTAGCAGGCCCAGGCATAACAGAGAAAACAGCAGGCGTGCAATCATGAAAACTCCAAAAAATGAGTGACCATTATAAACATCACATCATGACGAGGCTGGCAGAACGGGTGAGTCAAGCTCAGGCGTATCCCGTCAAGTCATCGCGTCAGGCTGCGATTCGGAGGACATAGACTGGACCGATATCAGGCGTGAACGTTCAGCGGTATTCACCCCGGTTCAGGTCGAATAGCGTCTGGCCTGTGGTATCTTCGCGAGGAGGAATGGGGGAATTCGGTGTTCAAAAAACAGTGGCCAGCTTTTTTGCTGGCATTCGTATTACCGCTTCTGGCGGTGTTCTGGTGGTGGGGCGGATTCAGCTCGGTCAGCGTTTCGGAAACTGAGGCGGGGCCTTATCGCTATGCCTACATCGACTACGAAGGGCCGATCAGCAATATGCGCAAATCCCAGCGTACCGCGCTGGATAAATTCACCGTCGCCAAGGTGGCTGCAGGCGACACCATCAGCGTGATACTCACTGACCCGCGTGCGGCCAACGGTAAAGTGCGCGCCCAACTGGGTTACACACTAGCCGTCAACGCTCCGGTTCCTGCCGGGATGAAAGAAGGCCGCATCGAGCGCCGTGCGATTTATGCAGCCCACGTTCAGGCAGCCACGTTGCTGGCGCCGTCCAAAACGTATCTGGCCTTGTCTG
>JAGXGP010000065.1 GCA_024636775.1 Hydrogenophilales bacterium | reverse complement strand
GCGCTGTGGGCCAAAGGGGCATTAGCCAACAAACCGGCCGCGGTATTCACTTCCACCGCCAGCCTACACGGCGGCCAGGAAACCACGCTCGCCAGCATGATGCTGCCGTTGCTGCACCACGGCATGCTGATCCTGGGCCTGCCCTACACCCTGCCCGAAGTCACCCACACCACAAGTGGGGGCTCACCCTATGGCGCCACGCACTGGGCAGGCGCCAACGACGATAAACCCCTGACCGACGAAGAGCGCACGCTGTGCATTGCGCTCGGCAAACGCCTGGCCGAAACCGCACTCAAGCTCGCCGCATGAAAACATTACAACTGGTCTCCAGTGTCAGCCTGATTGCGCTGATTTTTCTCTGCGTGGCGTGGGAATTGTGGCTCGCGCCGATCCGGCCGGGGGGCTCCTGGCTGGTACTGAAAGCCCTGCCGCTGTTGCTGCCCCTGATGGGGATACTCAAGGGTCGCCGCTACACGTATCAGTGGGCGTCGATGCTGGTGCTGGCCTACTTCACCGAAGGCGTGGCGCGTGCGTGGTCGGATCAAGGCTTGTCGGCATGGCTGGCCGGGGGCGAAGTGGTGCTGTCGGTGGTGTTTTTCTTCACCGTCATTTTTTACGCCAAACTCAGTGCACCGTCACGGCTCGCGCAATAGCGCAGCAAGCGTCAATCCTTACTGACACTTGCTGCGCTCACCATGGCGTGAATTTCCCGGTTCAACGCGGCTTCATCCCCAAGATTCAGTTCAACCAGACGCCGCAGGTTGGTCATGCTTTCCAAATCAATCTCCGTGCAACGCATCCCAAGCCGACCGCCTTCTACATGGGCGACTTCGCCTGTCATGTGGATGGCGGCTCCATCCTCTACCAGTTCAATGGACAAGCTGCATGGGGCACCCATGCCTGCACTCCAGTGCAGCGTCTGCTCAACCAGCGCACCCTTCAACGAGATATCCAACAGACTGCATGCGTACTTGTCCGGAAGAAAGTCGAGTTCGACATTCGCCGCGAAAGGGATACGTGTAAACACACGCCTTTGCGGGGTGGAATCATTCATTGAACTCATGGTTATCTCGCCCTCGTCAACTTCATCGTGTATCGATCTTGAAAGAATAGACGTGCTGGCGCAAGTTCAGACTGAATTCATTCGTTTTCAGGATTCGAACAGACTCGATCAGTTGCCAAAAAAAAACGCCCCGATGGGGCGTTTTCCAGGGCTCACACTTGCGGGTGCGCCCGTTCGTTCTTGTTGTGCAATTTGTTCAATGCGTGCAGGTAAGCCTTGGCCGACGCCACCACAATATCGGTGTCGGCGCCCTGCCCATTCACAACACGTCCTTCATGCGTCAGTCTGACTGTCACTTCGCCCTGCGCATCGGTCCCGCTGGTGATGTTGTTGACCGAATACAACAACAACTCCGCCCCGCTGTTGACCACCGACTCCAGCGCCTTGAACGCCGCATCGACCGGACCCGAGCCTTGACCGCTGGCCTGTTTCTCAGCGCCTTCATCGCTGAACACCAACTGCGCCTGCGGGACAACGCCCGTTTCAGAACACACTTTTAGCATCACCAATTTAAACCGTTCATGTTCAGCTGCATAACCCTCACCCGAGACCAAGGCCTGCAAGTCTTCGTCGAAAATTTCACGCTTTTTGTCAGCCAACTCCTTGAAGCTGGCAAATGCCGAATTGAAGGCATCGTCACTTTCGAGCACGATGCCCAGTTCCGCCAATTTGGTCTTGAACGCATTGCGTCCCGACAACTTGCCCAGCGTGAGCCGGTTGGCATGCCAACCCACATCTTCAGCACGCATGATTTCGTAGGTCTCGCGATGCTTTAGCACACCATCCTGATGAATGCCCGACTCGTGGGCAAACGCATTGGCGCCGACGATAGCCTTGTTGGGCTGCACCGGATAACCGGTGATGGTGGACACCAACTTGGACGCTGGCACAATCTGCGTCGCGTCGATACGGGTATCGCACGTGAAGATGTCCTTGCGCGTGCGCACCGCCATGACGATTTCTTCCAGCGAAGCATTGCCCGCACGTTCGCCCAAGCCATTGATGGTGCACTCGACCTGTCGCGCACCATTCATCACCGCAGCGAGTGAATTGGCAACAGCCATGCCAAGGTCGTTGTGGCAATGGGTTGACCAGACGACCTGGTTGGCATTCGGCACCTTTTCTATCAACTGCTTCATCCGCTCGCCCCACAAGGCGGGAATGCTGTAGCCGACGGTGTCGGGCACGTTGAGGGTTTTGGCCCCAGCTTTGATCACTTCATCAAATATGCGGACCAGGAAATCCATTTCCGAGCGCACGGCATCCTCGGCCGAAAATTCAACGTCGTCGGTGTACTCCAGCGCGAGCTTGACGGCTTTAACCGCGGCTTCGACCACTTGATCCGGCTGCATCCGCAGCTTTTTTTCCATGTGGATCGGGCTGGTCGCGATGAAGGTGTGGATACGCCCGCCCGCGCCATTCCCACGGGCGGCCGGTGTGATTGCGCCACCCGCAGCATGGATGTCCCGCTCATTGGCGCGCGCCAGCGAGCAAATGGTCGATCCCTTGATAGTCTCGGCAATGGCTTTGATTGCATCCGCATCACCGGGACTGGCCGCGGCAAAGCCGGCTTCGATCACATCGACGCCGAGCTTTTCAAGCTGGCGGGCAATACGTAATTTTTCGTCTTTGCTCATTGACGCGCCGGGGCTTTGCTCGCCGTCGCGCAAGGTCGTATCAAATATAAACAAACGGTCGTTCATGGCTGACTCCATGGAAGGTCAAGGCCGATTTCGTTATCGTCTCGGGTCGACGCATTATAAAGGCGTTGCCGCGTGAATCTGGCGGCGCAGGGTACTGCAGGGAGGGGGTTTAATTTGTGTGCGCAGAGCGCAGCAGCAGGCCGTCGAACAGGACGTTCGACTGACAGAGGAGAAGCAAGGAGAGGTGGGACTGATCAAACATGATTCAAATTCTATCTATTTTTCGTCACTCTGCAAGGGGGCTGCAGTCTTTTCATTTTTGTTGCGATGCGTAAATTTCCACAATGCATCAGCGTATCCCGACAAGCCATAGAGCAGAAATGCGCCAAACAGCACTTCGGGCGGGCTGGTCGACACCAGCACGAAAGCCAGCACGATCAACAGAATCGCGAAAAAAGGCACGCTCTTGCGCAGATTGATTTCCTTGCCGCTGTAATAGCGGAAGTTACTGACCATGGTCAGTCCGCCCAGCAAAGCAATCGCCGCTGCCAGCCAACGTACGTCCTGACCTTCAATGCCATATTCGACCATCACCCAAACAAAGCCCGCGATTAAGGCTGCAGCCGCCGGACTGGGCAAGCCCTGAAAATAGCGTTTGTCCGTTACGGTTTCGTGTTGGGTATTGAAGCGCGCCAGACGTAAAGCCGCACTGGAACAATAGACAAACGCAGCAATCCAGCCCAGTTTTCCCATGCCCTGCAACGCGAACTCGTAAATCACCAGCGCAGGCGCCACGCCAAACGACACCATGTCGGACAGGCTGTCATATTCGGCGCCAAATGCACTTTGCGTATGCGTCATGCGCGCGACGCGGCCATCGAGACCATCGAGCACCATGGCAATAAAGATGGCCACTGCGGCGTGCTCGAAGCGGCCATTCATGGCTTGCACCACGGCATAAAATCCAGCAAACAACGCACCGGTAGTCAGCAGGTTAGGCAGGAGATAGATGCCGCGATCCCGCATCCGGGGGCGCTTGATTTCTTTTTTGCGATGGTTGAATTCGAGCATGGTGTTTTACGGCTACCAACGAGCCAGTATGGTACGCCCGCCGGTGACTTTTTGCCCGATCGAGACTTCCGCGCGCGCTGTCGTTGGCAGATAAACGTCTACACGCGAGCCGAACCGGATGAAGCCATAGCGCTGCCCCCGAACCAGTTTGTCACCCGTGCGTACGTAACACAGGATGCGCCGCGCAATCAGCCCGGCAATTTGCACTGAGGTGATGTCGCCATGCGGAGTCTGGATCCACAACGCATTGCGTTCATTTTCAGTAGACGCCTTGTCGAGATCAGCATTCACAAAGCTGCCGGCGGTATACCAGCTCCCTTTGATCTCGCCGTCGACCGGACTCTTGTTGGAGTGAACATTGAACACGTTCATGAACACGCTGATCTTCAATGCCTCGCGTTCGAGGTAGGGATCGTAGACTTTCTCAACGGCAACAATACGTCCGTCCGCTGGCGAAATCACTGCGTCAACATCGGTGGGAGGAACACGCGTGGGATCGCGGAAAAACTGCAGCGCGAAAACCGCCCAAATCCAGAATGGAATCGACCAGTAGCCGAACAGCCAGGTCGCGACCAACGCGGCAGCAAACGCAGCCAGCAAAACCAGCCAACCTTCTCGGGCGATGAGGGGATGTGTCATATATTTTAAGTGGGGTGAGAAAAAAGGGGTGAGGCGCGACAGGTTATCCCGACACGCCTCACCCCTCATCCATTAGAACATCAGTTCTTGGATTGATCGACCAGCTTGTTCTTGCTGATCCAGGGCATCATCGCGCGCAACTTTGCGCCAACGATTTCGATTGGATGTTCGGCATTCAGACGGCGGCGAGCGGTCATCTCGGGGTAGTTGGTGCGGCCTTCGAGGATGAACTGCTTTGCGTAGTTGCCGTTCTGGATGTTGTCCAGGCACTCTTTCATCGCGGCCTTGGATTGCGCATTGATGATTTTGGGGCCGGTCACATACTCGCCATATTCGGCGTTGTTTGAGATCGAGTAGTTCATGTTTGCAATGCCGCCTTCGTACATCAGGTCGACAATCAGCTTCAGTTCGTGCAGACACTCGAAGTAAGCCATTTCCGGCGCGTAACCGGCTTCGGTCAGGGTTTCGAATCCGGCTTTCACCAGGTCGACACAACCCCCACACAACACGGCCTGCTCTCCGAACAGGTCGGTTTCGGTTTCTTCGCGGAACGAGGTTTCAATCACGCCGCCCTTGGTGCCGCCGTTGGCGCAGGAGTAGGACAGAGCCAGGTCACGTGCTTTGCCGGACTTGTCCTGATACACCGCGATCAACGACGGTACGCCGCCGCCCTGGGTGTAAGTCGAACGCACCAGGTGGCCGGGGCCCTTGGGAGCGATCATCACTACATCGAGGTCGGCGCGCGGGGTGATCTGGTTGTAGTGCACGTTGAAACCGTGCGCGAAGGCCAGCGTCGCGCCCTTTTTCAGGTTGGGCTCGATCTCTTCGTGGTAAACCGCTGCCATCAATTCGTCCGGCACCAGAATCATCACGAAGTCGGCGCCTTTTACTGCATCACCGATTTCCTTCACGTCCAACTTGGCTTTTTTCGCTTTGTCCCATGAAGCGCCGCCCTTGCGCAGGCCGACGACAACCTTGACGCCGGATTCTTTCAGATTGTTGGCGTGCGCATGACCCTGCGAGCCGTAGCCGATGATGGCGACCTTGCGCTTCTTGATCAGAGAAAGGTCGGCGTCCTTGTCGTAATAAACTTTCATGGTGAATTCCCAAACAAATAAAAAAAGTGGCTAAAAAATCAGATTTTGAGACTGCGATCACCGCGTCCGATGCCAGACGCGCCGGTGCGTACAGTTTCGATAATGGAGGCAGCATCGATCGCCTCCAGAAATGCGTCTAGTTTGGAGCCCGCGCCGGTCAACTCGATAGTGTAGGTCGAGTCAGTGACGTCGATGATGCGACCGCGAAAAATATCGGCCGTGCGCTTCATCTCGTCGCGCCCCAACCCAACTGCCTTGACCTTGACCAGCATCAATTCACGCTCGATGTGGCTGCCTTCGGTCAGATCCATCACCTTGATCACGTCAATCAGTTTATTTAACTGCTTGGTGATCTGCTCGATGATTTCTTCCGAGCCGATCGTAACAATGGTCATGCGCGACAAAGTGGCATCTTCGGTCGGTGCGACGGTGAGCGACTCGATGTTATAAGCCCGTGCGGAGAACAGTCCCGCAACGCGCGACAGCGCACCCGCTTCGTTTTCCATCAACAATGAAATGATGTGGCGCATCTTAAAGCTCCTCCGCCAGGATCATTTCGGACAAGCCTTTGCCACCTTCCACCATGGGGAACACGTTTTCGGTCTGGTCGGTCTGGAAATCCATGAAAACCAAACGGTCTTTCAATGCCGGCGAAAAGGCTTCCTTCAATGCCCCTTCGACATCTTCAGGCTTGTCGATCCGCATGCCGATATGGCCATAAGCCTCGGCCAATTTTACAAAGTCAGGCAGGGATTCCATATACGATTCGGAGTAGCGGCTGCCGTAGAAAAACTGCTGCCACTGCCGCACCATGCCCATGTAACGATTGTTGAGCGTGACAACCTTGATCGGAATCCGGTACTGCTTGCAGGTGGAGAGTTCCTGGATACACATCTGGATGCTCGACTCGCCGGTGATGCAGGCGACCTGCGCGTCGGGGTGCGCCAGCTGCACGCCCATGGCATACGGCAAGCCGACACCCATGGTGCCGAGCCCGCCGGAATTGATCCAGCGCCGTGGTTTGTCGAATTTGTAATACTGTGCCGCCCACATCTGGTGCTGGCCCACGTCGGAGGTCACAAAGGCATCGCCCTTGGTCACTTCCCACAGTTTTTCAACGACGTATTGCGGCTTGATGATGCTGCCCTGCTGGTTGTATTTGAGGCAATTTTTTGAGCGCCATAACTCGATCTGCGTCCACCATGAATTCAACGCAGAGGCCTCGGGTTTTTCCTTGGCCAGCTTCAACAGCGCGAGCATATCGGTCAGCACGCTCTTCACATCACCAACGATGGGCACATCGACCCGAACACGCTTGGAAATAGAAGAGGGATCAACGTCGATATGAATAATGTTGCGCTGCTCACGTGCAAAGTGCTCGGGGTTTCCAATCACGCGGTCATCAAAACGCGCCCCTACGGCCAGCAACACATCGCAATGCTGCATCGCCATGTTGGCTTCGTAGGTACCGTGCATCCCCAGCATACCCAGATTCTGCTTGTCGGTAGCCGGGTGCCCGCCCAATCCCATCAGGGTGTTGGTGATGGGAAACCCCAGCAAACGGGTCAGTTCAATCAGTTGTTCAGACGCATCGCCCAGCACCACGCCGCCACCGGCGTAAATCATTGGGCGTTTGGCTTCGAGCAACATTTGCACTGCGCGTTTCATTTGCCCGCTATGGCCTTTGACCACGGGGTTGTATGAGCGCATTTCTATGGTGGCGGGATACACGAAGTCAGTGGTCTGGAACGTAATGTCCTTGGGCACATCGACCACGACTGGACCAGGGCGCCCGGTCGACGCAATGATGAACGCTTTTTTCATCGTCGCTGCCAGGTCTTTCACATCCTTGACCAGGAAATTGTGTTTGACGCAGGGACGGGTAATGCCCACGGTATCGACTTCCTGGAATGCATCCAGCCCAATCGCCGGGGTCGGCACCTGGCCGGTGACCACCACGATCGGAACAGAGTCCATATACGCCGTTGCAATCCCGGTCACGGCGTTGGTCACGCCCGGACCCGAGGTCACCAGCGCCACGCCGACACGACCGGTGGAACGCGCGTAGGCATCCGCAGCATGCACCGCCGCCTGCTCGTGACGCACCAGCACATGCTTGAATTTATCCTGCTTGAAGATTTCGTCGTAGATCGTGAGCACGGCTCCGCCGGGATAGCCGAACACAAACTCGACTCCCTCTTCGGCTAAACAACGTACAACAATCTCGGCGCCCGTGGCTTCCATAAACAGGTAATAAATCAATTCGTTGGTGAACCCGTGAGGGTAATCGGTTTGCCCTGTTTCGGTCAAGAAAACCTATTGAAATGGCCCATTTAGCTAGTT
>JAGXGP010000064.1 GCA_024636775.1 Hydrogenophilales bacterium | reverse complement strand
TGAAGCGCAAAACCTCACGCCCAAGCAGATGAAGACGCTGATCACGCGTGCGGGGCCGGGAACCAAAGTGGTGTGTCTGGGCAATATTTCACAGATTGACACGCCCTACCTCACCGAAGGGAGTTCTGGTCTCACCTACGTCGTCGACCATTTCAAAGGCTGGGCACACAACGGCCATGTCACCCTGCAACGCGGCGAGCGTTCACGTCTGGCAGATTACGCGGCTGAGGTGCTGTGACCCTCAATGCGTTAAGGAGAGACACCATGATCAACCTTACTTCACAGCGCTGGATGATTCTGGCCGCCGGCCTGACTTTGGCGCTGCCTGCCCAAGCTTTCGATTGGGGCGGCATGCTGAAAGGGGTGCTCGACAAGCCCGCCAGTCAGCCCGCTGCCACCGGCGTCGACGCGCTATCCAGCACCGACATCAACGCCGGCCTGAAGGAAGCGCTGACCCGCGGCGCTGATTCAGCTGTCGCCCAGCTCGGTCAGAAAGATGGTTTCTTCGGTAATGCCGCACTCAGAATTCCGCTTCCACCGAGCCTGAAAAAAGCCGAGAAAGCCATGCGCATGTTCGGCATGGGCAAACAGGCTGATGAGTTGGTGCTATCGATGAACCGCGCTGCCGAAGCCGCTGTCCCGGAAGCCAAAACCCTGCTGGTCGGTGCCGTCAAAGCGATGTCGCTGGAAGATGCCAAAGGCATTCTCACTGGCGGCAAAACCTCGGCCACCGATTTCTTCCGCAAGAAAACCGAAACCTCTCTGACCGAACGCTTCGGTCCCATCGTCAAGGCGACCACCGACAAGGTCGGGCTGGCACAGCAATACAATCAGTACGCCGGCATGGCCACGCAGTTCAACCTGATCGACAAGAACCAGGCCACCGTCGAACAATACGTCACCCAGCAGTCGCTCGACCGGCTCTACACCCTAATCGGGGAAAAAGAAGCGGCGATTCGTGCCAACCCGCTGCAAGCTGGCAGCGACCTGCTGAAAAAAGTCTTTGGCGCAGTCATGGGCAAGTAAACCCTTCCAACCTCCGCTACGGTATGCTTGGGGCTGGTTTTAACCAGCCCTTTTTCATGCCATGGCAAAGAACATAAAAATATTCAGCCTGCTTGTTGGTTTGCTGTTCGCCCTGCCCACGCAAGCCTGGGAAATCGGCGAATTCAAAAGTGGCATGAGCCGGGTGGATGTCGAGCAGGCGCTCAAAACCTGGAAGTTCGACAAGACCCTGCCGGTTGGCAACGATGGTTTGTTTGTCTATGACCTACCCAACAACCCGGCTGGCCGACGCTTTCTGTTCAACTTCTGCAACGACAAACTGGTGTCGTTCGATCAGGAAGTCGAACCGGCTTTCCGCCACTTCGTGGTCATCGCGTCGAACTATTCCAACCTCTATGGCAATCCACTCAAGGTCATCCCCACCACCAGCGTGGTCGCCACCGGCGAGAAAAACCTGCTGGCCATGTTCTGGCGCAAAGGCGCCGACTTCATGGGTGTGAAATACGTGTTGTATCCCGCAGGAGAACAGCTCTCGATGAGCTGGCAAGTCAACAACAATTGTTGGCAGGCACCGCGCTAAAACTGTTTTCTGTAAGGGTGGACGATCGGGTACGACTCATCTGCTGTTTATCGAAGAGCGACACTCCATGAACCTGCACCGCACCCGGCTTCCACATGTAACCCTGTTCTTGCTCAGCGGATGCGGATCGGCAACCGTGGCTGAACCCATAGCCCACGCGCATTACGCAAACCCGGTTGAACGCTACAGCCATTTCGCCCTTGGCAAACCACACGAATACGCAAGCCTGAAGGCCACCATGCGGAGCGGCCGCACGCTCACGTTGCAGCTTCCCCATGACGAAGTGTTCGAGGACCTGACGCCAAGAATCGTCAAGCTGGCTGCAACCGAACCGGAAGCGATACTCGCCATCGTCAGCCAACGCGACAGCGGCGCACGACTCGTATTGATCGAGCCCCGTGGCGACAGCCTGGTGATCAGCGCACAATCGCCTGCCATCGGCATGCCAAACCGCTGGCTCAATCCGGTGGCCGTCGCCGATCTCGACGGCGATGGCCGCGCTGAAATTGCCGTCGTCATCACCCCGCATATCGGCGGCACCCTGAAAATTTACCGGAAGCACAACAAGCGCCTGATTGAGGTCGCCTCGCTTGAAGGCTTTTCCAACCACGAATACGGCAACGCAGAATTGAACCTGTCCACATCATTTTCTATCTCCGGCCGCACCTATCTATTGATCCCGGACACCACACGCCTGCAGTTGCGGATCATCACACTGGAAAACGACCGCCTTGTTGAAGCCGGACGCTGCACCTTGGCAGCCCCCCTCACGGGGCCCATCAAATCGATTTCGCCACGCGAAGTGTCGGTCGTCACTCTTGGCAACATACATACAATCACCCCCAGCAATTGCCTGAAGCACGCCTTTTAACGTGTCTGATTAAATAGGTGGACGCGTTATCAAGGCGCTGCTTTTAAAAGGCTGTAGCGACGACAGGCGGCCCTAATCAACGGGTTGGACTGCCAAGACAGAAAGCCTGATTCAGGCCCGAACAGACACAAATGCCTAAAATACTGAAGATTCCAGTAAACTGCAGGAGATTCACTTGTCCGATTAACCTTTTCGATTTCGCTTTTCATATCGGGAAGGCTCATGTTTTAACAGACAATTTCGGCGGCGAACTCTCCACCACCATCTTCAAAGAGGTAATCACCATGCATTCCGAAACCATCCTCACTCATCTGAAGCGGCACGGTCAACTTCTCGACTCGGAAATCGCGACGGCAACAGGGATTCCTCTTTCTGCGATCCAAGCTTCGCTGACCGAATTGTCAGCGCAGGGAGAAATATCCAAATGCAGCGTGACCCGTTATAACGACGGTAAAGCGGTTAAAGGCATGCTCTGCCGGATCGCCGGATTTATCCCGCGTCCGTCTCCAGGCCGAAAGCCTGGCGTGAAGAACTAAAAAACGCTTCATTTTCTGGGGGAGTCTGCGAGGCAACCCCCAGAATGTGCCGGGCAACGCCAAGGCACACAATACCGTTACAAAAACCAATCCTCATCAAGTTTCAAGCGCATGTGTACGCTATGCTTGATGTCCCTATAGCAACAAATCCACTTTACCCCACCAAACCTTCCCCGCTGAGCTTGCGCTGCAATGGCTTCGTTACGCCAGATAGACTCGCAAGCATAGTGTTGTCTTTGTACGTAGTCTCCCCCAACACTTACAAACTGACGCGCCGTAAACGCAAGGCATTGGTAATAACCGATACCGAACTGAAGCTCATGGCTGCCGCTGCGATCATCGGCGATAGAAGTAATCCGAAAATGGGATACAGCACGCCAGCGGCCACCGGCACACCCAACGCGTTGTAGATGAAAGCGAAGAACAGGTTCTGACGTATATTGCTCATGGTGGCGCGCGAAAGTTTCCGGGCGCGCACGATGCCGCGCAGGTCGCCCTTGACCAGGGTGACCCCGGCGCTTTCCATCGCCACATCGGTGCCCGTGCCCATGGCGATGCCGACCTGAGCCTGAGCCAAAGCCGGGGCGTCATTGATACCATCGCCGGCCATGGCGACCACGCGGCCCTCAGACTGTAACTGTTTGATTACTGCGGCTTTCTGATCCGGCAGCACCTCGGCCTGAACCCGGTCGATACCCAGTCTCGCAGCAACAGCCTCGGCCGTCTTGCGGCTGTCACCGGTAAGCATGACGATCTCGATGCCTTCTTCGTGCAGCAAACGAATCACTTCTTCCGTTGTCGATTTGATTGGGTCGGCGACGCCGATGAGACCGGCGGCACGGCCATCGACGCCCAGCAGCATCACGGTCTGCCCTTGTGCGCGCAAGGCATCGGCTTGGGTCGGCAAGTCGCCGACGTTAATACCCATATCCTGCATCAGCTTGATATTGCCCAGCGCAATCTTGCGACCGCCCACCATACCGGTGACGCCCTTGCCGGTGACCGACTGAAAGTTTTCAGCCGACACTAACGCCGCGCCGTGCTTTTCAGCGCCGCGGACGATGGCGGCAGCCAGAGGATGCTCGCTTGAGCGTTCGAGACTGGCGGCCAGGCGCACGATTTCCGCTTCATCGAACCCTGCTGCCGGGGTGATGCTTACGAGTTCTGGATGCCCTTCAGTCAGGGTGCCGGTCTTGTCCACCACCAGCGTGTCCACCTTGCGCATCACTTCCAGCGCCTCGGCATTTTTGAACAGCACCCCCATCATGGCACCGCGCCCGGTACCCACCATGATGGAAATCGGCGTGGCCAGTCCCAGCGCACAGGGGCAAGCGATGATGAGCACGGCAACCGCATTGATCACCGCATGGGCCAGACGCGGCTCCGGGCCCCACAGACCCCACACCGCAAAGGTAATCAGCGCGACGATGACCACCACCGGAACGAAATACCCGGAGACCACATCCGCCAGCTTCTGGATCGGGGCGCGGGAACGCTGTGCCTCCGCCACCATATGAACGATCTGCGCCAGCAGGGTTTCGCTGCCCACCTTCTCGGCGATCATCAACAGGCTGCCAGTGCCGTTCACTGTTGCACCGATGACCTGGGTATCGGCGTGTTTTTCCACCGGAGTGGGTTCACCGGTCACCATGGATTCATCCACGTGACTCAAGCCTTCAATGACGGAGCCATCCACCGGGATTTTTTCACCGGGGCGAATGCGCAATTTATCGCCGGGCTGAACCTGATCGAGCGAGATGTCCTCCTCGCGGCCATCTTCCCGAACAATGCGCGCCGTCTTCGGTGAAAGCCCCAGCAGCAGCTTGATGGCGGTGTTGGTCTGGCTGCGAGCACGCAATTCCAGTACCTGGCCCAGCAATACCAGCGCAGTGATCACCGCGGCGGCTTCGAAGTAAACCGGTACCACACCCATCTCATTGAAAACCGCAGGTGGAAAGATGCCAGGCATGAATGCGGCAACCATGCTGTATCCCCAGGCCACCGACACACCCAGGCCGATTAGGGTGAACATGTTGAGGTTCCAGGTAAGCAGAGACCGCCAGCCGCGCACGAAGAAAGGCCAACCGCCCCACAGCACCACCGGGGTCGCCAGCAGCATTTCCAGCCACTGGCGGTTGCGCGGGCTGATGAATTCGGCAAACAGATCCGGCCAGAATTCCGCGCCCATGGCGCTGAACAAAATCGGTATGGCCAGCACGGTACTGAACCAGAAGCGGCGGGTCATGTCGCGCAACTCGGCATCGTCCTCTTCCAGCGCAACGGTTCGAGGCTCCAGCGTCATTCCACATTTGGGGCAATTTCCAGGATGGTCCTGTACCACTTCGGGGTGCATCGGACAGGTGTATTCGGTTTTGGAAACGGCTGCGGGTACGCCCATCGGTTCCAGCGCCATGCCACATTTTGGGCAAGCCCCCGGACCCGGCTGTTTCACCTCGGGATGCATGGGGCATGTGTAGATCGTTTTCTTGTCTTTAACCATCGCCGCCTGAGTCTTGGCAGTTTTAACGCCCACGTAGCGGGCGGGCTCAGCAACAAACTTGTCGCAGCAGCGTTGAGAGCAAAAATAATATTGAATGCCAGCGTGCTCGGCATGTGCTGTGCTCGCATCCGGCTCGACGGTCATGCCGCAAACCGGATCGCGCACGCCCTTCTGTTCTTCGTCAGGGGTGCCGTCACGCATGTTTTCCTGGCTACTGCTGTCCATCTCGATTCCTCCGTAACGTCCGATTAAGACACTCGCTCTGACGTTATTAACCGCTTAAGGCTTTTTGGTCTCATCAAGCGGACAACACTTCTCCCGAGGCGCCAAAGTTTTCGCTCGAAGCCTCGTCCTTGCGCCAGCGGTAGAGATGGGCATCCAGAATGTTGGCCAGTTCGTACTCACCAACAAAGCCAATAAACTTCACCATTTTGCGTCCATCCGGCGTCAGCAATAACGTGGGCGGCACCATTCGACATGTAACGACGCCAAGCCCAGACCCATGCAACGGGTCAAATGGCTAGGGCATCAAATCGCGCTTTCGCTTCTGAAACTCCTGATCGTCGATCTCGCCACGCGCATAGCGTTCATTCAGTATTTCAAGCGCTTTGCTTGCGCTACGATCACGCCCTCGCGTGTTGCTGGATACCCATTTCATCAGCGCAACAATGCCGGCGACTATCAGCACCCACCACAGGACCATGAATCCTCAGCCGAACCCCCTTCCATTCCATAACCGCTCAACATTTAAGGTCTCCTCAAAAAATTTCCATAGGATTGGGAACGGGTCTTCTTTTAGTCAATCGCGATGTTTCCCATCAAGAAACACCAGAGAGTAAAGCCATCATGGGTTGTCGCTCTAGCAGAAGCGTGTGGCCGAATAGTGGCAAGGCCTAGCGGACTCGATTCCGCGGAGCCCTCATAGATCACTTCATTCCAGGCGAACCGCCAGGCATCATTCCTTTCATCTGCATACGCATCTGCTCCATGCGCTTTTGGGTATCGGCATCCATCGCCATGCCCTTACCCGTCATGCTGGACATGTCACCCATCATGGTCCCCATCATGCGCATGCGCTCACCCATCTGCTTTTGCTGCGTCGCGCTCATATTGCCTTTGGACATATCTGCGGACATGCCCATCATCTGGCCGGACATGTCTTGCTGTAAACCGGACATTTGCTGCGCACCTGAACCTGACATGCTATTGCCCATCTTGTCACCCATCATTCCCGACCCCATTTGGGCGCTGGCGGGAACCGCCACCATGAAAACGCCGGCCGCAAACAGAGAAGCCAACAACGTGGATGTAGTTAAATGCTGTTTCATGTTTATTCCTTTCAGTTGAAGAAAAAGACCAACCCTACGCTCCCAACAGGAGCCACACTTTAACGAGACGCCAAACGTCCTGCCTGCAGACCTTCCGGGTCAACGCCAAAATTAAACCAATGCCATGTCAGCACACCGGCAATCGTTAATACTTTTCGTATTCAAAGCGAACTGTTTCACTGCCACTCTTTTGAGACTCATAGATATTGATTTCGATGCGGTACTCGCCACGTTCAGGCATGTCAAAAAAGTTGCCATAAGCAACAGCGTTACTCGTCACCATTTTTTCAAGTGGTTTTTCTCCGCCTTTGGCGCCAAATAATTTGCTACGACTCACCTTGGCAATGACCGTCGCATTAAGAACGCGCGCGTTGTTGTCCTGGCGAAAAACTGTAACCATCACGTGCTGCGTCGACGGCAATTGTTCTGCTACGCCGCCATGCAGCGTCTTATCCTGATCAACCAGGCTAGGCGCCTTCTCCAGAAGGCTGGCTGGCACGACCCCAAGATAGACAAGGTAGCTCTTGGACGCTTCATGAAATGCATTCCCCTGGGCGAACGCAGGAAAAGCCGTAATCCCAACCGTCAACATGGCAGTCAACAACAGGGCTTTAGTTAGATTGAACATTGTTATTTCTCCTGATGGCTTATTGAAAATCACTTCATCATGTCCAGCATCATCGTGTGCATCTCTGCCGTATTCTGAAGATCATGCTGATGATGGGCGCCCATCATGCCGCCCTGTCCACGCTGGTCTCCCATGGGTTGGGTTTGTCTCATGTCCTTTGTCGTCATGGATTCAGCCATCATTTTTCGGTGCTCGGCAACCAGCGCTGTGCGTTTAACGGGATCACGTTCCCGAGTCAGGGTCTGCCAATGTGATTCCATGCGCTGGACCCTCTGCGCCGAGTCATTCGATGTACCACTTTCTGCACTCCATGACACCGCAGGCGCTGCCAATAAAACCGCAACAAAAAAATAACAAGATCTATTTATCTTGTATTTCATCACAAACCCTCCTTTACTAAACACACAATCAATCTTGCTTAAAAAACTGCCGTAATTCGAGTGGGGTGGGCATACCCCTAAAAACAATTTCATCATTCACCAGAATATTCGGGGAATGCCGAATGCCATGTGTCACGACCATGTCGGGATGTTCCTCAACCAGCAACACTTCAAACGTTATCCCCATGTCTCTAAGCTCGTGCTGCAACCCCTGGCTATGACTACAATCCCTGGTAGCAACAATCTTGACGTCCATTAAAAACACCTCGTATTTTGTGCACCACAATTCAACTTTTCCGTTCCACTTCCAACTTCGAAACAGACGCCATCGCTACCCTCGATACATAAGGTTTGTCCAAGGGTTGGGGGCATCGTTTATCGATTCTTACCGATCACTTCGCCTCACGACATCGCGAGATAAAGTCGAGTTAAATCATTTAAATCAGGCTTATTACTTTTTACGCATGATCGCAACAATTCCGGCAATGACCAGGACCACTATCAACACCATCCATAATCCGCCCCACCCGCTCATGTAGCCGGTTCCCCAGCCACCCATCCAGTTACCTTCCATCATGACCATTACCTCTTGTTCATTGGGAATGCCGCGTATGTTTGCGGCTGGTTTCGTCGATCATCACCTTCACTGCAGATAGTTCTGTGCGCTGGCGTACACAAAGCAGGAAAAGGCCGGTTTGTACAGTGCAATTGGCGAGGATACGGACCTGTCGTAGAGAAATTTAAAATCTACCGTGCGGTGAGACTTCCTGGCCTACGCGAAGATTTGTCATGTCAATGTTTACCCGTGCCCTCGCCGCGAACCTTGCGCTGCGCTTGCAATGCTGTGAGGCCATCGTGTCGACCGTGCTCGTTGTAAAGCACATCGATGACTACACCTTTGTCGTCGAACACCAAGGTGTAGATGCGCACACCATTTCCCGACCCTGTTTCGTACACCGTCTGTTTTTCCTTGGTCGGGGACTGATAGGTTTGGGCTTGTTTGCCCCCTACCTCGTACACCCAACCTTCCTTGCCGTTGGGTAACGTCAAGGTTCGAATCGCCTTGCCGTGGTGGCTGAAGGCTGCCTGTTTGGTGACGGCACCAAGGGGATAGGCACGCAACACCCCCTCTGGCGCCGCCTGCCCGGTAAAGCTCGGCGGCATGGATAGAGAGCCCACCTGCCCGGCCAGTGCAGCGGTCGCCATGGCCGCTACCATTGTTAGCAAAATATTTAGGATTGATTTCATCGTTATCCTCCTGCATGGGTTGGATGCTGTCGCGGCTTACCACCCGCACCGTAATGCATCGTTCAACCCTGACCAGCCAGACTGATACCCGATTTTGAGATCAGACTGACTACCCAATTTATCAGCCAAAATCGGGCAACCACGATTCAGTCCTTGCCAAAATAAACTCCAGCTCGTCTGGCTGAAATCAAACGGGACTTATTTATAGCCCGGTTTCGAGCTTTGTCACTGTCAACGCGCCATTCATCTTTTCAGCGTGAAAACGAACCTTGTCACCCGGCTTGACCTGATCAAGCATGCTGGAATCCTGCACTCGAAATACCATTGTCATTCCCGGCATACCCATGTTTTCAAGCGGACCATGCTTGAGCGTGATCTTGCCCTGAGCCTTATCCACTTTCTTCACCTGGCCGTCGCTCATCGTGGCATTCATGGACGGCATGATGGACGTGTTCGCCGCGCTGTCATGACTGTGACCATGATCACCACTTGCAAAAACGGGCATTCCAAAACTCAGACTCATACCCAGTACGAGCGTCGTTAACATCGATTTCATATTCATTCCTTTCAATAGTGGGCGTAGGTTTGTGTAGACCCATCCCGGTTCACGACATAAACATCATATGAGTCTTTGTGCCCAGTGGTTTCCATACCCGGTGATCCCATCGGCATAGCCGGTACAGCCAAGCCGCGGACACGGGGCTTATGTTTCAACATGCGTTTGATTTCTTTGGCCGGGACATGTCCTTCGACCAGATAGCCGTTTACTTGTGCGGTATGGCAGGCGCCGTAACCGGCAGGCACACCCAAGCGCACTTTGTGTGCCGCCACGTCCTGCGTGTCATGACTCCTGACGGTGAAGCCATTGGCCTTGAGGTGGTCGACCCATTTGCTGCAGCAGCCACAGGTGGGGCTTTTGTAAACATCCACGACAGGCGCTTCAGAGGCGGCCCAGGCGGTAGGTGCGAAGATACCGAGCAAAAACAGGCTTCGGAGGAAAGTCATTTTCATGTGTGGTTTTCCTTGACTGATGACTTCAGTGTGAACCACACGCGGCAACGACAAGCTGACGTAAAGATGACAATTACGTCATCTTTGACAATACGGGATATCCAGTTAGCGTCATTTTTCTCGCGAGGCCGCGATGGCGAAGTCCACTCGCGCACAGCACCGCCATGCGCGATGACAATATCCTCATGAATCAGTGCGCATGGCCATCCGAATTATCGTGTCCACTGCGCCCGTTGACTTTTGCCGGCGCCGTCATTACGTCACTTCCCTGCCCGTGCATAAGTTCTCCACCGGTCAATCCGCCGTGCGAATGCCCTTCGCTCGCTTCGACCAATTCCCCGTAGCTCGCTTGTGTGAGCTTGGGCATCACCTGCAAGAAGGCCACCATGTCCCAGATCGCCTCATCTTCGATCCCGCCTTTGGACCAGGCTGGCATGCCTGATGCCTTGATGCCGTGCTTGATCACCCAGAACTTTCGCGCAGCCTCCTCGGTTGACGGCTCGTCCAGCGTGCTCAGGTTGGGCGGAGTTGGATACAAGCCCATTCGGATTTCCGAGTTTTCCGTACCGGGAGCGAGGTGACAACTGACGCACATGGCATCGTAGTTACCTGCGCCACGACGTATGCGGTCTTTATCAGCCAGATTGATTGGCACGCTCAGGCCTTTTACACCCTGGTCTATCGATTTTTCACGTGCGGTTTCCAGCAAGCTGAAGATCAGGTCGCTATGCGGACTGTCCGCAGCCACATCCACCTTCCCGCCATACACCACGGCCAACCCAATGCCTGCGCCCACTACCAGCGTGGTCAACACGCCCGTCACAAAACCCTTCATCTTCTCTCTCCTCACACCAAAATAATGCCACCGAAAGATGCCTCTTCCGGTGGCGCATCGAGCCGGCCCTGTAATGTCATGTCACGACTACAGGATGGTCGAATTCACAAAAGCATGCGTACACGAGTGTGTCGAACCCCCTATGCGCGCACACGCAAATTGACCATCATTCCGCCGTCCTCATGTTCGAGGTTATGGCAGTGAAACACGTAGGTCTGATCGCCGCCGAAATCGTGCGAAAAATCAATGGCAATGCGGACCGTTTCTCCCGGCCACACCAGCACGGTATCTTTCCAGCCCAGATCACTGACCGTACGGCCGTTGCCGTGGCTGGCCAGCGCACGCACTTGGGCAGGACTGTTCTGACGGGACTGAACCTGAAACTGAAAGCCATGGATATGCATGGGATGCGGCATGCTGTGCCCGGCGTTGTGGATTTCCCATATCTCCACGGTGTTGCGCTTCACTTCGATGGGGAAGGCGTCCATCTGATACGTGTTGCCATTGATGAGCCAGCGCATCTGCGCCATTTCAAGATTGATCGCGCGAACTGCCGCACCTGCCGTCTTGATGGGATTGACCTTTGACAAGCGCGCAGGCAGACGCTGGGCAGCACCCGATGGTTGGGTAACTGCCAGCTTCATGATGTTGAAAGCATCTCCATTGGCCAGGCTCGCCGAACCCATCACCCCCATCATGCCGCCCATCATCCCGCCGCCTTCGAGCGAATCGAATGCCAGGCTGCGCAGATAAACCTCGTCCCCCTTCGACAGGGTGCTGGCGTCAAGCAGGATATCCAGCCGTTCACCCGGCGCCAGAAACACTTCGCTCGCCGAATAAGGCTTGTCGAGCAGTCCGCCGTCATTGCCGATGACATGATAAGGAAACAGCTTTTCTCCCTTGGCGAATGCGATTTTGTAAATGCGTGCGGTCGAGCCGTTCAGCAAGCGGAAGCGGTAGATGCGTGCCCCGATTTCAGTGAACGGGGTAGGTGTCAGATTGGCAAGAATTGTGTCGCCCAGATACCCCATCATTTTTTCCATCGGGTTGGGACTGTAGACGAATTCGCCGGCCTGATTGAGCCGCTTGTCCTGGATAACGACCGGCAGATCGGTCACGCCCAGTTGAAGGTCCAGCGCTTCGCGCAACGCCACTTCATCTTCGTCCTCGACGATGAAGAAACTGGCCAGGCCGAAGTACGCCTGTTTGGCCGTATGGCCATGCGCGTGGGTGTGATACCAATAGGTGCCGCTGCGGTTGTTGACGGTGAAGTCATAGTGATACTGGACACCGGGGCCGATGGTATCGCGCGGGTTGCCATCCATTTTTCCAGGCAGATGCAAACCGTGCCAGTGCAGGATGGTGCCCTCGTCAAGCGCGTTATCCAGTGTCACCGAAAGCTGCGTACCCGTCTTCACATTGAGAATGGGGTTTTGATAGGTCTTGCCCTGGTGCTGGGTCCGATACCAGAGAAAAGGAGTGGTTTTACCCCCCGCCAGCGGGAACGTGCCGTGCTCTGCAACCAGCGCCAGTTTGCCCTGCGGTATCAGGACACCAAAAGGACCGCCGTCACCGGGGATGAACAGGGGCGACGAAAACCCCGTCGCACGAGCGGGCGTTCTGAGTATCGCGTAGGCACCAACTGCGGTAAGCGGTACGGCGGCTGCCAGCGCCAGGAATTTCCTTCGGTTCAACATGTTATTCCAAAAATTAATCGCGGATCCTGGATGAAGGTATTCAGGTAATCCGCTATCGTTGCAGCTGTATCTAGAACCAGAATCGCACGCCAGCAACCCAGCGTGTCACTGCTGATTTTTCACCTTCATCGCGGGCAAGGTCCGCCGTCTGTCCAAACTTGCTCACACGTTCGACGCCGATATAGGGCGCGAACTGCCGCGTGAACTCGTATCTCAAGCGCACGCCGGTTTGTGCTTCCGACAGCCCCGAGCCGATGCCGCGCTCGACGTCGCTTTTACCGTATAGATTGAGCTCTATGCGCGGCTGCAATATCAGTTTTTGCGTCAGCAGCAATTCGTACTCTGCACCCAGACGCAACGCCGTACGTCCATTCTCACCGGCATACGCGGTCGCATCGACTTCAAACCAGTACGGTGCCAGGCCCTGCACGCCAAAGGCCAGCCAGCCGCGATCGGGGCCCACGCCGCTGTCGTAGCGGACGCCCAGCTGCGTATCCCAGAAGGTGGCGATGGCATGCCCCCATAACAATTCGGTCCGGGCTTCTTGCAGCTTGCCTTTGGCCACCTCCCCTTCGGCCTTGATGACCAGACGGTTGTAAGTTCGGCCGAACCAGGCCTGGGCATCGTATGACGTGCTGTTGCCGTTGTTTCGGGTATAGCTTTTCTCCAGACTATCGATAAGAAGCGCACCAAAATTATGTTCGTCTGCCAAATGCAAGCGTTGTGACGGGGGTAAAGCATACGCGCCTGAATCGAGTGTAAATCCACCTGAGTTGGCATGCGGGTCACGTGCATCAGCCGGCGCCGGTCCGCCCTGCATGTTCATTTCACCTTGACTCATCCCCGGCTTATCCGACTGCACTGCCGGCTGATTGCCATGATCCATGCCGGCCATTCCATCTGCAGTGCCCGATTTGACAGGTTGCATGACCGGCTGCGCGCTTTGATTCATGCTGCCATGATCCATTTTGCTTTGGTCCATGGCAGGCATTGAATCAGCGGCGGGCATGGGCATACCTTCGGCAGAGGGCGATGCTGTCATGCCGGTCATCTTGCTGTGATCCATTGCTGGCATCGCATCCTTGAGCACTTTGGCCTTGGTTCCCGCAGGCGACATGCCACCTTGATGCTGCGAGTGATCCATCGTGCCACTGTCGCTCGAGGTTTGCGCCCAAACAGGCGACACACTCATCGTTGCCATTGCCAGTACCAGCACATTCATTCGCTTATTCTTCATCTTAATATTCCTCTCGTTTCCGTTAGCGCTTACGCCACAACCACTTCACGGAACATGCCTGCATCCATATGGAACAGCAGATGGCAATGCCACGCCCAACGGCCAAGTGCATCTGCGTTGACCAGAAAGCTGATGCGCTGTGCGGGTTGCACGTTTATCGTATGTTTGCGCACCTGGAAACCACCGCCGTCCGCTTCCAGCTCGCTCCACATCCCGTGCATGTGCATCGGGTGGGTCATCATGGTGTCGTTGTGCAGAATGATGCGTACCCGTTCGCCATATTTGAAATGCACGGGAGTGGATTGACCGAACTCCAGTCCATCGAGCGACCAGGCATAACGCTCCATATTGCCAGTCAGGTGCAATTCAATCTCGCGACTGGGGCCACGCGGATCAAGTGCCCCCCCTATCGTATGGAGGTCGGCGTAGGTCAGTACACGACGGCCGTTATTGCGCAGACCCGTGCCGGGGTCATCCAGATTGGTGCGTGCCATATCCACGCGCATGTCGGTGCTGGCACCATATTCGGTTTTGGCGTGGCGCGCAGTTGTGCTGGGTTTGGCCAACGCGTCGCCCATGGGCATGCCGGCCGGCATGCCATGCTTGCTGTGATCCATGGCCATCCCCCCATGGTTCATGCCCGCCATCCCTCCGGCACTACCGTGATCCATGCTGGCCATTCCATCACCGCCCATGGCACCCATCATGTCGCCCATGGTGAGCGGTTCGGGTTTGTCCAATGCCGGGACGGCCGCCGTCAAACCGGCATGGGTAGCCAGCGTGCCACGCGCATAGCCGGTACGATCCATCGACTGCGCAAAGATCGTGTAAGTGTCATCGCCTGGCGTCACGATCACGTCGTAGGTTTCGGCCACGCCAATGCGGATTTCATCGACGGTCACGGGCTCAACATCCTGACCGTCGGATTGCACCACCGTCATTTTCAGACCGGGAATTCGCACATCAAAAAACGTCATTGCCCCTGAGTTGATCAGGCGCAGGCGGACTTTTTCACCAGGCTTGAAAATCCCCGTCCAGTTGCTGGCGGGCGTGGCACCATTCATCAAATAGGTGTAGGTGGCCGCCGAAATATCCGCCAGATCGGTCGGATTCATGCGCATCTCGTTCCACATCTTGCGTTTGTCAAACGCTGCCTTGACCCCAATCCGTGAGACATCCTTGAAGAAGTCGACCGCAGTGGGCTGATTGAAGTTGTAATAGTCGCTCTGCATCTTGAGCTTGGAAAACACACGCATGGGGTCTTCATCAGTCCAGTCCGAAAACTGCACCACATATTCCCGGTCAGCCTGAGTTGAGCGCCCGTTCGCCGAATCGATCACAATGGCACCGTACATGCCGGTCTGTTCTTGCATGGCCGAGTGCGAGTGGTACCAATAAGTACCCGTCTGCGTTACCTTGAACTGATACGTGAACGTTTCACCCGGCGGAATACCTTTGAAACTGATTCCTGGCACGCCATCCATCTGGAAAGGCAACAAGATGCCATGCCAATGGATGGAACTGCTCACAGCAAGTCGGTTAGTGACACGAATGGTGACAGTGTCGCCCTCCCGCCAGCGTAGTGTCGGTCCAGGGATCGAGCCATTAATAGTCGTGGCCATGCGAACTGCGCCGGTAAAATTGACCGGCGTTTCATCAATTGTCAGATCAAACTCCGTGCCTTCGAGCACCGGCGCGTAACCCGTAGTCGTTTTCGCGCTTCGTGCCCAGGATGAGTTCACCATCGGGCCCAGACCCAATAACAATCCACCTGTAGCCAAGCCCTGCACAAACCGCCGCCGTGGAAAATCAGGAACGGCGATCGGAGGCGACATCAAATTTAACGGGTTACGCTTCATGGCGAACTGACCTCATGACTGAATAAATAGTGTGTAGACCGACGTTTATCGTTTCTTTCCGATCTCCACGTTATGGTGAACATCATGCGGTCGCCGCCCCGACACCAAGCTGACAGCTTGATGACAAGTTTGTAATGCAGTCCACGCTGGGCAGGAGCTGTGGCAGGATGTGCTCATCCGTCCCAAGCATGTCACCATGAAACTACTCATCGTCGAAGACGAGCCCAAAACGGGCGATTATCTGAAGCAGGGTCTGACCGAGGCAGGTTTTGTCACCGATCTGGCACGCGATGGCTGGGAGGGACTGGAACTCGCGAAGGCCGGCCACTACGACCTGATGATCCTGGATGTCATGTTGCCGGGGCTGAACGGCTGGCAAGTGTTGGAAGGTGTGCGCAGGTCAGGCATTGAGATGCCAGTGCTTTTTCTGACTGCACGCGACCAGGTTGAGGACCGCGTCAAAGGGCTGGAACTGGGGGCTGACGATTATCTGGTGAAACCCTTTGCCTTTGCCGAATTGCTGGCCCGTGTGCGCAGCCTGGTACGCCGTGGGCACTCCAGCCTGGAAGCCACCGTTCTGAAAGCGGCTGACCTGGAACTGGATTTGCTGCGGCGGCGCGCAACACGCGCAAACCAGAAAATTGATCTCACCGCCAAAGAGTTTGCCCTGCTGGAATTGTTCCTGCGGCGTCAGGGCGAAGTGTTGCCACGTAGCCTGATTGCCTCTCAAGTCTGGGACATGAACTTCGATTCCGACACGAATGTTATTGACGTGGCCGTGCGTCGGCTGCGCATCAAAATCGACGAGGGGTTTGAGCTCAAGCTTATCCACACCGTTCGTGGCATGGGCTATGTGCTCGAAACCGGAACCGACGGCACAACAGCATGATGCCCTTGTCGCTTACCGCTCGGATCAGCCTGTATTTCGCAGCGGCTGCGTGTATGGTTTTACTCGCAACCGGTTATTTTTTGGCGCATGTCGTGGAGTCGCATTTTGAGGAAGGTGACCGACACGAACTCAACGGCAAGCGTGAGCTGATCCAGAATCTGTTCAAGCAGGCGCGCAACCCAACCGAGATAGCCCAACTGCCGCAACAGCTACACGACGCACTTGTCGGCCACCATGGACTGGAGGTGACCGTCACCGATGCATCGGGCACACCTTGGTTCTCCACGCCAGGCACAACGTTTCCCGGCACGCTGCAGATCACATGTCCGGAGCAGTCCCTGGATTGCAGAGATGCCGCCTTGCAGCAATGGCAACAAGCCGGAGTGGACTACCGAGGAATGACGGTTCCACTCACTGCGGGCAATGGTCAGACCTACACCCTAACGTTGGGGCTGGATATCGAACGGCATGAGATATTTATGGACACCTTCCGTATCGTGCTGGCGATTGCCATTGCCCTGGCGGCCCTGGCCACCGCAGGTTTGGGATGGGTTATAACCCGATGGGGCCTGGCTCCACTCCGCCAGGTCACCACCATGGTTTCCGGCATCTCTGCCGAGCATCTGGCAGATCGACTGTCGGATGATCACTTGCCCACAGAACTGAAGCCCCTCGCCACCGCTTTCAACGCCATGCTGGCGCGGCTGGATGATTCGTTCCGCCGTCTCACCGAGTTTTCATCCAACATTGCGCATGAATTGCGCACGCCTATATCCAACCTGATGACCCAAACGCAGGTTGCGCTGTCGAGCGCACGCGACAAGGACGCCTACAAGGAAATTCTCTATTCCAGCCTGGAAGAATATGAACGCATGGCGCAGATGGTGGGCGACATGCTCTACCTCGCCCAAACCGACAACGGCCTGCTCAAGCCGGGCATGGCGCAAGTGCACCTGGCAGAAGAAACCCAGGGCCTGTTCGATTACTTTGAAGCCTGGGCCGAAGAGCGCTCCGTTTCACTGATATTGACTGGCACTGCCATCGCGCCCGGCGACCGTTTGATGCTGCGACGCGCGCTCAGCAATCTCATCTCGAACGCCATTCGCCACACCCCACCAGGGCATGCAGTACACGTTTCACTGGGCAATACTGATGACCGGGCCACCGTGGCGGTCGAAAACCCCGGTCCGGATATTCCAGCCGAGCACTTGCCGCGACTGTTTGAACGCTTTTACCGGGTTGACCCCTCACGCCAGCGCAAAGGTGATGGCGCAGGGCTGGGGCTGGCCATCGTCAAGGCCATCGTCGAAGCACACGGCGGTTCGATCAGCGTGACGTCTGCCAATCAAACAACCCGGTTCCAGCTCAGCCTAAGAACACACACAACGTAACGGCGGAGCAGCCGCCCCAAACAAACGCCAAAAAACAAGCGGCCCATTGGGCCGCTTTTAACTATCGCTGCGTTCTGCCTAGCGCTTGCCCGCAGGCTCATCCGCCATACGCCAGATATCCACATCCTTGCCCTGCTCGCGCATGTGTTCCGCCTTGGCCGACAAATAACGCTGCAGGCTCGGTTCCTTTTCATAGGCCCCGCTCGACACGTAGGTCAGGATGCCCTGGGTATGAAACACCTTGAAGAAAGCCTCGGAGCGAATGATCTCCTTGCCCTTGTTGTTGAAGACCACAATGGAGGGCGCATATTTCACGTCCAGCTCCTTGGCCCAGTCGCGAGCATTGGTGACCTTACCCTGCGGCGTCACCACCGGTGTATCCGCCCACATGTTGAGCTGGATCACGTCAAACTGGGCCAGCACGTCACGCGTTTCCTTGTCTGGCAGCACCTGGGTGTGCAGCTCGTGACAACTGGGGCAATCACGCTGCTCAAAAAAGACGGCCACCGGTTTGGCCTTGCTGCCTTTACGCGTCAGGTTAAAGGGCGGGCGCTTGAAGAATGGCTCGTCGATCAATTCCCCACCCGTGGCTGGTGGCTGGTTGGCCGCTGCGTAATCGCGGTAACTGATTTCTTCTTCTTTGCGCTGCGCCACAAATTCAAGCGCCGTTTTAAAACGGTTAGGCTGAATGAAACCATCCAGACGCAATACGGTTTGCCCTGCTTCATCAAAAAACAACAGGCTCGGGGTGTATTGCACCTTCAGACTGGTAGCAAACTGTTTTTCCGACATCCGTTTGTTATCGAGCGAAATCACCTCACGGTCGCCCCACATATTGATGGCGATCACATCAAAATGATGTCGAAGATAGGTTTCTATTTCTTTCTGCGCCATATTGCGATTAACCAACGCATGGCAATACGGGCAGTTATCCTGAGTGAACATGATCATCACCCGTTTGTTTCTGGACTGAGCTTCGGCGATATCTTCCCGTAAATTCAGAAAGCTTTCCTTGAACCAGCTGGGATATTCGGTTTGCTTCGCACCATAATAGGCGCCCTGCTTCCCGGCTGCCTCAGCAAACCCGGCAAACAGCAGCATGACAAACGCGAACCACTTCAGAGAATGAGGCCACTGCATGGAATGTGAAATCATGACATCTCCAGATTGCCCATCTATATGGATAACGAACCGCACCCTCACTAACTTTATACTCAATGGCCCGATCATGCACACGCGGAAAAATTCGGCCGCCGGCCCCTGAAACAGGGTTAAATTATTGACCATGCTTCCTATCCTTTATTCGTTCAGACGCTGCCCCTATGCCATCCGCGCTCGCCTCGCCCTGCATGCCAGCGCAACCCCCTACGAACTGCGTGAAATCCAACTACGCGACAAACCCGCCGCCATGATGGCCGCATCGTCCAAAGGCAGCGTGCCCGTGCTGGTGCTGCCGGATGGACAAGTCATCGACGAAAGCTGGGACATCATGCAATGGGCGCTCAAGCAACACGACCCGGACAACTGGCTTGGCGACGATGGGCGTCATATCGAAGTAGCAGCGGCGCTGGTGAACATCAACGACAGCAGCTTCAAAGCTGCACTGGATCGTTTCAAATACGCCGACCGCCACCCTGAACACCCGCAAAGCCATTACCGGACCGAAGGTGAGCGGTTTCTGCTGCAACTGGAAAACCGCCTGGAAATAACCGCCTTTTTATCAGGCGACCAGCCGTCCATCGCCGACGCCGCAGTTTTACCTTTCGTCCGGCAATTCTCGAGTGTGGACCCGACATGGTTTGACCAGTCGCCCTACCCAAAGCTGCGTAACTGGAGCCAAATGCTCATCAATTCAGACCAGTTCACCGCCGTCATGCAGAAGCATCCGGTGTGGCGAAACGGAGGGACGCCTGTGGTCATCAAAGGCTGAGGGCGAATGTGCATGACGGCAGGGAATTCTGGACAGTCTGGGTCGACCCTGAGCGGCCCGCTAGAGTAGGCACCACGACGTCTGGTGTTCGGCCTAAGCGGTCTTACTCCCAGCACGGCAAACACGTCCGCTATGGGATGGCGGATTCAACCGGTCGATCACGTGTCAGTACGGCGAGTGTCCGCTTCAGCTTCCGCGAATGCGTACTCCCGCCCCTTAGTAGACGGATAGATGGTGTGCGACGACCGTTCGATCCTGGACTAAAACGGGGGGCTGCCGTTTATAACAAGCATGGTGTCGAAAATTTTTTTACTGCCCAGAATCAACCAAAACCCATTCAGTCCGCAACCCGTTTCTGCCACTGGCGCCAGCGATGCGCTAATGACTGCTTTGTGAGCCTCGGCAAACTGATGCTATGCCGTGATTGGTAGTGTGGCGGTTGGCCGGCTATTCCAATCAGTCAAGCCTCAACATATTTGGACATTCATCAACATCCGTCTTCAAATATGCTGAATTGGCGCTTTCTGCTACGAGATGCTAAGCGACAGCCATGTCATATCTGTAGACCAGATCCTGTTTTCTGGTGGTCACCTGACGCTACGGTGACGGCTGCCAGCATTCCGACATCAGTGACCAGGTTTCGCCTCATTCCTTAAATCTACTTGACGCCAGGCGCTCTTCATTCAAACATTCGCTAGCCTTGCCGGGGAATCCTTTGTTGGCACATAACGTGCTAAATCTAAACACTAAAGACCTATAACATTTGAAACGGACTATTCAAGGCGGGCCATTAAGGCGAAGAGTCTTGGCGTCTTAATGCCGAAAAGTGACTGCCCATGATGGGTTTTGCATGAGGCTTGATTGTTCAAAACTCACATTATTGTCGATCATGATCATACGTACTCCATCATCCTCACGCGCGCAGGGTTATATGAAAAAATGGGCGTTATGTGGGCAACTTGGGTACTGGGTTCACAACATGCAAAGTTTGGCCATGCTTCTGTATACCCCCGTATGGATGATGGTCGAATACCCAGCACACCATTTTCACGCCGCATCTTCAAATGCCCTAAACTGGCAGCATGGCTAAAATAGCATTCGCTCAAGAGCAGTTATCCATATACAAAGCCCTTTTAACGGCTACCAAAAGCTTGGCTCAGGGCAATACGCCCGATGAAGTACTGCGGGCGGCCTGTGATGCATTAGTGGCGTCAACTGAGCGTATTTGTCTGGCATGGATGTACCTGGGTAATCCCGGTTCTGAAACGATCACCCCCTCTTACTCCGTTGGAAAAGCGTCTGGATATACTCGGAATTTGGTGATTGACCTTTCTCCGGAAGCGATGAAAGGCCCTGCCAGGCGTTCCTTGGCAAAAAATGAACCTGTTCTGGTACAAGTCAAAGCTGATTCGAGTTTCGGTATTTGGCGCGAAAATGCGATTCGATACGGTTTCCAGGAAGGGCTGACCTTACCGATTGGGGACCCGAATCATCCCTTCAGAGGGCTGATTGTGATTTTTGTGGATGCGAAGGATTACTTTGATCAGATCGGGATCGAGCCTTTTATTGCTTTTGCTCAGTTAGCTACCGTGGCCTTGGATCAAGCCCGGTTGAAAATCTCGCTAAAAGAAATAGCTTCAATCGATCCTTTGACCAATCTGCTTAATCGAAGGGCATTGCAAGAAGTTATCGATCGTGTTTATGCCTACGCAAAAAGATCAGAAAAACCTTTCGGCGTGATTCTGCTTGATCTGGATCGATTCAAAATGCTCAATGACAATTACGGTCATGACCTCGGAGATAAGTTTCTTCTCGGGATCAGTGAAATTGCAAAGCAAACCCTACGCACGAGTGATTGGCTGAGCCGATGGGGTGGCGAGGAATTTATGGCTATCCTGCCGGACACCAATGAGCATGATGCGCTCGTGATCGCTGAGCGGCTGAGGGTCGCAATCGAGGAATTCTCAATTGAGCTCAATACTCAAAAGGTCAGGACATCCTCAAGTATCGGGATTGCCAGTTATCCGCGAGACGGCGATACACCAGACTTCCTAATCAAGGCAGCAGATGCTGCACTTTATGAAGCCAAAAAATCCGGACGAAATCGTGTGGTGGCCGCCAAGGATAAGCGAGAGGTTTATTCCATCGCGGGTAAACTGAACACAGCAATAGAAAACAACAGGCTGGTGCCAGCCTATCAGCTGATAGTAGACCTGCAAACCAGATTGCCGGTTGCTGAAGAAGCATTGGCCCGGTTAATTGACGAGTCCGGGAATGTGATTGCGGCTACCGACTTTATTTCGGCGGCAATGGAGATGCAACTCACACACCTTGTCGATTACCAGATCATTAAACAGACCATGCGCCACTGTGCAGCCAATATTGCTAGCAATGGCCCAAGTATTGCGCATTTCGTAAATATCTCAGCGGACCTGTTGCTGCATCAGGAGTTGATTCAGGATTTATTTGCAGAAGCTCAGGCAGCGTGCATATCGTGCGGAGTGGATATGGGCCTCACCAAACCGCTGGTGCTGGAAATTACAGAAAGACAATTGCTCGGCGATGCACACGCAGTCAAAGCAAAGCTTGCGCCTTTCCTTGATTTTGGAATGCGTTTGGCCATTGATGATTTTGGTAGTGGATATTCTTCATTCCAGTATCTGGCTGATCTGCCTGTTTCATTCCTGAAAATTGAAGGCAGCCTCATTAAGCAGGTAAAAGACAAACGTGTCAGGCAAATTGTCAAACGGATTAGTGATATTGCGAAAGATCTACAACTGACCACGATTGCCGAGTTTGTCGAAGATGCGGATACCGCTGACATTCTCTGTGAGTTGGAAATAGACTGGGCACAAGGCTATTACTTTGGGCATCCAGTTCTGGCAAAAAAATAATCGCATATTCGCCTCGGCAATACTGATTTACCCGTGCATCAAAGATTCGAATGAACGGTGAGGCCGAGTTCTTGCCAACGACCAAGCATCGATGAAGGTCAGCTTCTACCAGGGACGATTCAAACCTCTTGAAACGCACTACATTCAACTTATTTTATTTTGGGTATGTTGGGTCAGTCCTCCCCTGATTTGCTCAAATTTTGAGTGTTCATAGAGTCCAGGCCGACAGCTCCAGTACTCTGATCGAGCATGAGAGTCTGCTTCAGCTACTTTTCAGCCGTTCAGATATTCAGAAGGAATGACGCTCATGGGTCGGTATTACGCATTCACAGAAACTGAAACGGACACTCGGCGTTAATGATCCAAGAATGACCGGTCATCCGCCCATAGTGGATGTACTTGGCTTGCTAGGCATAAGATCGCTTAGGCTGATAACCGGACCTTTCGGCAACCGTGTTGACAGCCCGCTTTGGCCGAACCAAGTCATCCGAAGCCACCTGTATATCGATTTCACACGACGTCCACATAGCCCCCCATCCCTCCCCTACTTCACCAGCAAACCCTGGCGAGCAAACAACCACAGTTGCTGGTTTGTGCGTTCGCTAACATGCTCAAGCGATTGCTCCACGCCCATCTCGGCCAATGTGGCCTGCATGAGGGGGGCGAGTTCATCGATGGTGCGGTTGCCGTCCAGAAATCTCAACAGTTTGCGCGCGGGCGCGTCGAGATCCAGGGTGGTGTGGCGCAGTCCGCTGACCACCCAGCCAGGTGAACGCGCCTGCAATCGGGCCAGCGTCTGCGCGCAAGGATATTCGCCGAGGCTGCCCGCAGCCGAACCTGTGCTGATGCAGGGCATCACGCCATGCGCCGCTACCAGTTGAAACAGTGCGTTGCGGAACAGGGTTTCATCGACAGGATTTGACACGCCGTATTCGGCCATTACCTGCCGGGCTGCCGTCAGCAAATCCGGGTACGTCAGCGCATCGGGATAAGCCGTCGAGAGGGCCATTACGGCTGCCTTCATCACTGGCTGAGCGACCGGAATGGCGTTGCCTGCGGGGTTGGTGAAGTGCTGCTCGCTTGCGTTTTCCAGGTCGATTTCGTCGTCGCTTTGCAAGTCAGCATAAAACGTCAGGAGGCTCAAGGCCTCGGCTTGCGGCGGCTGTGCGCAGGGCGCGTCGGCGCGCGCGATCAGCGCCCGTCTAAAACGGATGGCATGTGCTTCGTCCAGCGCCGACTCGGCATCCTGCCAGCGCCCGGCCATGCCTTCCGGCGTCAGTCCCCAGGCGTCTTCGAGTTCGACCACGGCGTGGCGCGGCCCGGCTTCTCCGAGGTAACGCAAATCATGCGATTCGAGCTGCTTGGCAAATTCACCGAAGCTGATGGGCGTGTTGAAGTCGGCAAGGTATTCGTGAAACAGATACGACGGCGCCGCAGTTTTGAGAAAGGTGATTTCCTTGCGTAATACCGGGTCGGTCCATTCGGCTTCGAGTTCGTTCAGCACGCGCAGCGCCTGTTGATAACGTGCGGGTGCTGGCAGGTTGGCAGCGGTGCGTTCGATCAGCGCGATGCGCAAGGGCTGCAGCAGCGCCCAACCAGCCGTGACGTTAAAGCTGACGTACGCGATGCCCTGCGAAGAAAGATGACGCCGACAAACGTCGAGCAACGCCTGCTGCACCGGAAGCGGCACCCAGGAATACACGCCGTGCGCGATGATGTAATCGAATGTGCCCAGATCGCCGGGCAAGTCTGCCAGGTCGCCATGCTGGATGTGGACGTTGGATAGGCCCAACTGCTGGATGAACGGGGTGCCCCTCTCCGCCTGCACGCGCGACAACTCCACCCCCACACATTCGGATTGGGGCCAGCGCCACGCCAGGGGAATCAGGTTGCCGCCCTGCGCGCACCCCAGTTCGAGAATGCGCGCACGCATGGGATCAGGTGCATCAAAGCCATGCAACCGGGCCACCGCCGCCAGAAAATCCGGCTGGGTTTCGGGCAGCGGCAGGCTGTCGTAAGGAAGTTCGTCGTAGCTGGCGAGGGTGTCCATGGCGTTGATTCTCCCCGTAAAAGGGAGGCCGTGGTTGTAAAGCCAACAAGTCGTCAACAACCACGCTCTCCCAGTAAATGGGAGACCGTGGTTGCTACAAACACATCCGCAGCAACCCTAAACAGGCGCTGCCAAGGATGCGGTGTTAGTGGCCGCGCGAACCCGGTTTGGCTGACGACAATGAAGCCTGCGGACGCGGCTTACGTGGCTGGGCAGCCCGGCTTGGGGTGGGTTTGGCACCCGCACCTGCAGTCGTTGCCTGACCCTGCGGTGCACGGCCCGACGCATTGCGGTTACCTGATTGCGGCTGCCGTGCATTCTGACCTTGGCCGCGCCCACCACGTCCTTGCGGCGGACGCGGAGGACGATCCTCGGAAATCAGATCGGCCTTGGCGGGCGGAACAAAACCCGGCTCGATTTCCACGCGAACGATCGAGCGCTTGATCAGTTTTTCGATATCGCGCAAATAGCTCAGCTCTTCGTCATCCACCAGCGACAGCGCCGAACCAGTGCTGCCAGCACGGCCGGTGCGGCCAATACGGTGCACGTAATCTTCCGCCACGTTGGGCAATTCGAAATTGACCACTTGGGGCAGCTGATCGATGTCGATGCCGCGCGCAGCAATGTCGGTCGCGACCAGCACGCGCACGCTGCCATCCTTGAAGCTGGCCAGCGCCTTGGTACGCGCAGACTGGCTTTTGTTGCCGTGGATCGCGGCGGCGGTGATGCCATCCTTGATCAGTTTTTCAGCCAGTTTGTTGGCGCCGTGTTTGGTGCGGGTGAACACCAGCACCTGCTGCCAGTCATGATGATTGATCAGGTGTGCGAGCAGATCGCGCTTGTGAGCCTGTGGCACCCGGTGCAGCGTCTGCTCGATGATCTCCACCGTGGTATTACGGCGTGCCACTTCAATGCAACCCGGGTTACGCAGCAGGCTGTTGGCCAGGGTCTTGATCTCGTCGGAGAAGGTCGCCGAGAACAGTAGGGTCTGGCGCTGCTTGGGCACCACGGCAAGCACTTTCTTGATGTCGCGAATGAAGCCCATGTCGAGCATGCGATCGGCTTCGTCGAGCACCAGCATTTCAACGCCGGACAAATCCACCGTCTTTTGTCCCATGTGGTCGAGCAGGCGACCCGGGGTGGCGACCAGAATATCGAGGCGCGATCTCAGCGCCTTGAGCTGCGGGTTGATGTTGACGCCACCGAACATCACCATTGAGGTGAGGTTCAGGTATTTGCCGTAGGTCTTGACCGATTCTTCAACCTGCGCGGCGAGTTCGCGCGTCGGCACCAGGATCAGGCAGCGCGGGCGGCCCGGCTTGGGCGCTTGCGCGGCACGCGTCGACAGTTGATGCAGGATCGGCAGCGTGAAGCCGGCAGTCTTGCCGGTGCCGGTTTGTGCGGCGGCGAGCAGATCGCCCCCTGCCAGCACTTGCGGAATCGCCTGCGCCTGAATCGGAGTGGGCGTGGTGTAGCCGGCTTCGGCAATCGCACGCAAAATGGGTTCGGACAGGCCAAGCCCAGTAAAGTCCGGGCTGGACAAAGTTGTTTCAGTAGTCATGTGGTTTCCTGCGACGGCCTGTCACTTATGCAGTGATACCAATCGAGGCAGACGAATAG
>JAGXGP010000013.1 GCA_024636775.1 Hydrogenophilales bacterium | reverse complement strand
TTACTGCTTGTTTGAAAGCTGGGTCAACGTTACGCCGATAAATAATCCGACGAACCCCAATGGTATCAGCGAGATCCAGACTTCGGCGTTCTCACTGCCATTCAGCATCTTTCCAAACCCTACTGCCAGTCCTACGATGCTTAATATCAACCCCAGCAGAGTGGTGATGACGCCCAGCTTATGCATCGTGCTTCCTGTTTGTTGGTGGAGGTAAGCGGGATCGAACCGCTGACCTCTTGCATGCCATGCAAGCGCTCTCCCAGCTGAGCTATACCCCCAACGAAGCCGCGCATTCTATACATGCCTTGGAATCTTGTAAAGCCTTCTTACGTATTTCAATCAGGAAACAGCTTGCCTGGATTCAGCAGCTGATGCGGATCGAACTGCTGTTTAATGCTCCGCATGACGGCCATTGTATCGGAATCGATTTCCTGTGCGACAAAACGGCGTTTTTCGGTGCCGATACCGTGTTCGCCCGAGAGGGTTCCGCCCAGTTCGAGAACCCTCCGCATGATCGCATCAAGCGCAGTATGTGCACGTGCCATTTCGTCACGGTCTTCGGGATGAACCATCAGGTTGATATGTAAATTACCGTTTCCAGCGTGACCGAATGACACCACGGCGAGTTGATGTTCGTGTGCGATTTCGTCAATAAAATCGACAAAATCAGCGAGCTGCGAAATCGGCACCACGACGTCTTCGTTGAGCTTGAGTGGTGCAATGCGTTTAACCGCTTGCGAAAGCGATTTTCGCGCAGTCCAAAGCAGCTTGATGTCATCGTGGGTGAAGCCGCTTTTAATGTCGAGCAGACCTTGGCCTGCAAGCGTTTTTTGCAGAATGGCGATCTGACGTGGAACGTCTTCCTTGGCGCCGTCTGCTTCAACCATGAGCAGCGCTCGCGTGCCGGATGGCAGATCGTCAGCGGCGCCGGTTGGGCGGATAGCATCAATGGCGCGATGGTCCATGAATTCCAGTGCGCAGGGGATGACGGACTGTCGCATGATGCGGCTGACGGCATCGAGCGCGTCGCGGTTGCTGGCGTAGCTCACGCGAAGGGTGGCAATTGTTTCCGGTACGGGTAGCAACTTCAAGGTGGCTTCGGTGATGAGCGCAAGGGTGCCTTCTGAACCGACCAGCAGGCGGGTGAGATCGTAGCCGGTGACGCCCTTGGTGGTGCGGCAGCCGGTGCGGATTTCGTGCCCACTGCCCGTGACGGCGCGAAGGCCCAATACAAAATCGCGGGTGACGCCGTATTTGACGGCACGTGGCCCAGCCGCATTCATGGCCAGGTTGCCGCCGATGCGGCAATAGGCACTGCTGCCGGGGTCGGGTGGATAAAACAAGCCAGCACTGCGTGCGATGCGGTCTATTTCTTCGGTGACCACGCCGGATTCGACCACGATGAGCCGGTTGTCAGGATCGAATTCGAGCACGCGTTTCATGCATTCAAAACTCACAACGACACTGCCAGGTGCCGGCAGCGCCCCCCCAACGTTGCCGGAACCCGCGCCGCGTGGTGTCAGTGCAATGTGATGTTCAAAAGCGATACGTGCCAAGGCTGCCACGTCATCGTGCGAGGACGGGAACAGTACGGCATCGGGTTCGACGTGACGCGGCGTTTCGTCCTGGGCATACAGCGTGCATATGGCCAGATCGGTAAACACACGATCTGTTCCCAGGGCAGTACGGAAAGCAATGAGCGCAGGTTCGGACAGCATTGAAAGTGGTGGTCTGGAATCAGACCGGAAGTTCTGGAGGGAGTTGAGCTAGCAGTTGTGCTGTCATGTCAGCATCGAAGTCCAGGCCGATGTCCCAGCCGGGATTGAGTGCAATGGGCACGCCGCCACCGATGCGACGCAATATCCAGGACAACTCGGTCAAAATGCCGCCCGCAAATTCCGGGTAATGTTCGACAAAGGGTTTGGCCCGCTCTGGGCTGGTGAACAGCACCAGAATCTTCTCGCCCTCTTCGTCTTCTATGATTAATGGTTCTGCCTGGGTTGAACGCTGGAACCCCTGGATTGGGTTTTTTTCGTCACGCACCGGCATGAAGAGTTGTTGATCGAGCAGGCGAAGCACGAAAGTTTCAGCTTCAAGTGAGCCGGCGTGGACCGCAGCGAGTTGTTCTTCGAGCGCGTTATGGGGGATGAAATTCATGGTTTTAGCCCTTGCAAAGTGTTCCTCAGTGTAACCGATGGTGTGTGTGGCATGGATAGGTGGATTGTTCGACTCGTGACAGGAGAATGAAAGGTCAAGCAGGGTTAGAATGTTTGTCAATAGTAAAAAATGGGGGTGGCTTCACCATGGGGCGTAGCACGGGTTATGCCGGGCTTCACGATTACAACCGGGCGATTCGCGAAATCGCGACCAGTGCAGACTGGCAGTCCGGAAAATTGGCGCGCCAGTTGGAGCGGGTGGTCCAGGTGGCGGCGCGCTATATGGGGGTGGGTCAGGTGAGTATCTGGTGCATGAATCAGGGGCAGAATAGTCTGGATTGTGTGTGCCAATTCGATAGCCGTGTTGGGCTGACCCGGCCTGTGAAATCGCTTGGCCGGGATCAACACCCCACCTATTTTTCCGAACTCGCCAATAATCGCGTGATGGCGGTGGCGGATGCCTTGAATGACGCCATGACAATCGAGCTCATTGATGGGTATATCAAACCCCACAAAATTGCGTCTTTGCTTGATGCGCCGATCTGGCTCGATGGCGAATTGGTGGGTGTCGTGTGCCATGAGCATTCGGGTACCCCGCGCGTTTGGCGAGATGAAGATGTCGCTTTTGCAGGGTCGATGAGTGATTTTGCCGCCATGGCGCTGTCGCAGAACCGCTACCAGCAAGTGGAGTCGGCGCGTGAGCGGCTCACACGCATTATCGAAGCCACGCCCGATGTGATTGCAATCTTGGCGATCAATGGGTATTTGATCCAGATGAATCCGGCGGGTCGACAGCTGCTGGGCTTGTCTGCGCGGGCGGATGTGACGCGTTTTCGTAGCCGCGATTTTTTAGGCGAACACACGACCTATTTGCTTGAAACGGAGATATTGCCCGCCTTGCAGCGAAGCGGTCGCTGGACGGGTGAGGCTTTATTGCGAGAAGACTCGCCTCGGGCATTGCCGGTGTCGGTGGTTGCGCTGGCCCATCATGATGATGTGGGGCAGCTGGAATATTATTCGGTAACCTTGCGGGATCTGACGGCACAAAAAGCGATTCAGCGCGAGATCGAAGCGCTGAACAATGAACTTGAAGCACGCGTTCATATGCGCACCCAGGAACTCGAGTTTGCCAATCGTAATCTTGAGTCGTTTGCCTATTCGGTGTCCCATGATCTCAAAGCGCCATTGCGCGGGATAGAAGGTTACAGTCGGTTACTGGCAAGTGAATATCGTGACAGCCTTCCCGAGGAGGCGCGTGATTACATCGATTTGATTGGGGCCTCGAGTTTGAGGATGGATCGAATGATCGAGGATATTCTGGCGTATTCTCGTGCGCAGATCAGGCAGCTGAAATTGTTGCCAACTCATGTCGATCAACTGATTCAACAGGTCATCAGTGAGTTCGACCAACCCTTTAGGGATGGCGTTGTTCTGACGCTTGATATTGAGCCCGCGGTATTGGAATGTGATCGCGAAGGAATGATGCAGATAATGCGTAACTTTCTGGCCAATTCCCTGAAATACTCTCGTGAGAGTAGTCCGCCGCGCATCCGGGTTGAGGGCTATGCAAAAGAGAAGGGTTATCGTTTTTCCGTTAGTGATAATGGGGTGGGATTCGATATGCATTATCACGACCGGATCTTTGAAATATTCCATCGCTTGTCGAGCGCAATGGATCAGGACGGAACGGGTATCGGACTCGCATTGGCGGCGCGTTCTGCAGAGCGTATGGGCGGGCGGGTGTGGGCCGAGAGTGCACCAGGCCAGGGCGCCACTTTTTTCTTTGAAATGGATAGCGAGACGCACGCATGAAGCTGCTTTATGTTGAAGACAACCCATTCGATCGTGACCTCACGCGGCGGGCGCTGTTAAAACAAATTCCCCGTCTGGAATGGGATGCCGCGGCAGGGGTGAGTGAAGCGGTCGTGAAGCTGGATAGCCAGAAATACGATGTCGTTCTGCTCGACATGTGGTTACAGGATGGCTGTGGCATGGATGTCTTGCTGCATGTTCGGCGACACAATCTGGAACTGGCCGTGGTCATCGTTGCCGGATCGGGTGACGAGGGCAGCGTGATCCAATACCTGAAAGCCGGCGCGCAGGATTACGTCCCCAAGCGCGGTATGTATCTGGAGCAGTTGGGTGGGCATCTGACACGGGCACAGCAAAGGTTGCGCGACAACATTCGTCCGAACTCCGTACTGACCGTCCTGTTTGTGGAATCAAGTCTGGATGATGTTGAGTTGACCCGA
The DNA here is from genome assembly GCA_024636775.1 of Hydrogenophilales bacterium. Classification (GTDB taxonomy): domain Bacteria; phylum Pseudomonadota; class Gammaproteobacteria; order Burkholderiales; family Thiobacillaceae; genus Thiobacillus. Next base: position 2,883 of record JAGXGP010000013.1, on the reverse strand, counting down.
CGTCATTTTGATCGTCGTGCCCCCCATATCCGTTTAGAGGTGCAGCCGGATGGCGCAGCTGCACTGGCTTGGCTGGCACAGCCGGGTCACAACGCGGATGTTGCGCTTCTGGATTTGCGCCTGCCCGGCATGACAGGTCTGGAGTTACTGGAGAACCTGAAAAATCAGTATAACTTTCCCTGCATTCTCATCACCGGGCGGGGTGATGAATCGGCAGCTGCAAAAGCCATGAGCCTGGGCGCGGTGGATTACATCATCAAGGAGCACGGATATGTGGCGGCGCTGCCTTGTGTGATCGAATACGCCCATTTATTGTCGGCCTATTCCGCATTGCGTCTGACGTATGCGCGGATACAGGATGGCATTACGCAAGCTTGAATACGCGCAAGTTTTTTTCACTTTCCTTCGTGTGTTGAGGAAGGTTTCCTAGGGCTTCCATCGTTCGGGGTGTGCCCAGTATCGGGCGTTCAGCCAATCCGGCACCGGCTTGTAGGTGGCGAGATCATAGTCATAGACACTCAGGTTTTCGGTATCGTCATAAAAGCATAGCGAAAAGCCGAGTGCACGAAATGCCTCTGCATTGAGTGCACAATCCGCGCCTTCCACCAACAGCAGTCGCGGCGCAATATAAATGCGTGTATTGCTGATCAATTGCTGAGCCCGATCGACGCTCAGACCCTTCAGTGCATTGACGCCTACTGCAAGTGTGCAGGGTGGGGTTGGTGCCTCTGCCGGCGTACTGGCAGGTGTTTTTGGCAGGATGCGGGTAACCAGTTGTAAAGCACTTTCTTCAAAGGCATAGATACTGGCAGGCTGCATCTCCAATAAACGGCTTTGAACATAATCGAGCCAGTTCATTTTTCACGCTTGGTTGGCACACGTATCAGGCGGGTGCCCGCAAGCCGGTCATGAAAAAACTGTTTGTCACGGTCGAAGAATGCCCACCAGAAACCGATCCCAGCCAGCATCAAACCCAGTAAAGCCAAGACGAAACGCAGCATGGCCTGCTTGAAGGTCAGGGTGTCGCCATTTTGTTGAACCAGGCGGATGCGCCAGGTTTTCATTGCCAGGGTTTGCCCGCTACGCAGCCAGAACGCACTGAAGTAGGCGAACAGGACTCCCAAAATATATATCTGAAAAAGATGTCGCTGCCATGGTGTGTGCATGTCCCCAATAACGGGCATGATGATGAAGGACGCGACGAACACCACGGCGGTAACCAAAAGCAATTCGTAGACCATTGCTGCGAAGCGTGACAGGAGGGGGGCAGGAGTAAGGGCTATTGCGTTGTATTGCATGGTGGCTCTATATTGCAGCTTGGCGCGGCAATATGCCACAGCACGCGCTGACATAATCAAAATCAAGGAGGGAGCTCGATGCATATCATAAAGCAACTCATGTCCATACCAGGCGTTATCGCAGCGGGTGAATATGCCTACCGTGGCGACCGCTTCTCGTATGAGGGCGCGCTGACCGACGAGTTTGCGCGCATGGCATCCATTTTATGCCGGGGCAATACCCTGTCGGTCAACATGCAATCCGAGATTTTCGACTCATTCGCCGAGAACTGCGGCTGCCGCCCGGTGCAGGGCTGGATCGTACGAGGCGATCAGATTACGGTGTGCACAGTCGGCAATTATTTTTCCTTTATCGAAAATCGTGACGAACTGCTAAATGATGTCATGACCATCATGCGGGCCAAGGTGGGCGATGTGCAGGATGACCTGCTGGTTAACCTGTACGCCAAGCTGGGCGGTGATACCAAAGAAGCCTTGTACTGAAACCGAATACAGAAGAAGGGGAGAAAGCATGAATTTTGACAAAATGATGGATTTGCCGGGCGCGCTGGCTGCGTTTACCTACTCCGACAAAGGCGAGCTGCAATCGCACGTGCTGCGCGAGGGAACGGAATTGACGCCTCAGGTGCTCGATTTGTTGGCCCGCTCTTGCGTTGCCAATCAGGCTATAGCCAGCATGGAAGCCATCGGCTGGGAGGCGGTGACCGGTCAGACCGGTTTTCAACCGCTCAAGGGGTTTTCAGTGGTGGGCCTGGAGTGGTCGGTGGTCGTTAATGGCAATTGCGGCGTTGTCGTTCGCAATCGCGATATTGACTATGAAGCGTCGTTCAAAGCCGTGCAGGCAGGTTAAGGAGCGCGTATGTCATTAAAAAAAATACTCGTGCTCGATGGCGTCACTGCAGTATGCCGGTTTCGTGATGACGGCGTGGTCATGGAGGCCGAGGGTGTACTGCCTCAGGAGCTCATGGAACGTCTGGCAAAGTTTGCCCAGTGGTATCGCCGAATGGTATCGAGCAATACTGACCTCTTGTCATTGTTTTCACAGATGCGTGGCTGGTCGCCGTCACAGGGGTGGATTGTGCAGGGCGAAACCATGACGGTATGCAGTGTGGGTAATATGGTTTGTTTGGTAGAAAATACGCAGGGATCGCTGAATCATCTAATGAAAGCGCTAGGCGAAGCCGCACACGAGTAGGGTCCCGCCGGGTTGTAAAAAAGCCGGAAGCCTTTGCGCGCCAACGGCTATAACGCACTTCGGCGATCCGGACCCGGACCATCAGGGCATGAACAAAATCGGGTCTTGCCGTAAAGCCAGGGCATTTCGCATGACGGCTGTTTCAGCATTGAGACGCGCAAAGCACACGGTGTTCCCCCCGGTAAACAGCTTGTCTTTCAAAAACCCTTCTGCTAGCGGAAGGGTTTTTTGTTGGTTTAAAGCAAGCCAAACTAGCTAAATGGGCCATTTCAATAGGTTTTCTTGACCGAAACAGGGCAAACCGATTACCCTCACGGGTTCACCAACGAATTGATTTATTACCTGTTTATGGAAGCCACGGGCGCCGAGATTGTTGTACGTTGTTTAGCC
>JAGXGP010000063.1 GCA_024636775.1 Hydrogenophilales bacterium | reverse complement strand
CGATGCCGTCATCAAACAGGCGATGGGCGTGCCGGGCGGAGCGTATTACCGCATCCGTCCTTACAACGTGCGCGACATGCACACGGCACTCAACGAAACCGGCATTCTGTATGTCACCTTGATGGTGCATTCGGGCTGGGCCGAACCGGGTGCCGCCAAGGGTAGCAAGCCAGTTTCGATCAGCAGCGTCAACAGCGGTCGCAAAACCGCGCTCAAGCTCCCGGTCATTAAACGCAGCGGCAGCGCCGATGGCGGCCACGCGGTCGCCATCGGCGGCTACACCCCGCAGGGTTTCGTGATCCAGAATTCCTGGGGGCAGGGCTGGGGCAACAAGGGCTTTGCCCTGCTGCCCTATGAAGACTATCTGCTGCACGCCACCGACGTATGGGTCGCGCAACTTGGCGTACCAGTCACGATGGACCTGTGGTCTGACGACAAATCCATCGACAGCGCGGGTCTGCAACGCGCCAGCCGCACCATCCCGCTGGCCGAAATCCGGCCTTATGTGATTGACGTGGCCAACAACGGCGAGCTGTCGGATTCCGGCGAATACTGGACCACGCCCGCCGATGTCGAGCGTCTGTTTTGCGAAACCATCCCCGCCAAAACACGCGGCTGGAAAAAACGCCGCATCCTGCTGTATCTGCACGGCGGCTTGAATTCCGAATCCGACTCGGCCAAGCGCATCATCGCCATGCGCGACGTCATGCTGGAAAATGAGATCTATCCGCTGCACATCATGTGGGAAAGCGACTTTCTTTCCAGTGTTGCCGGCCTGATCAAGGATCTGTTCACCCAGGCAGACAAATTGGCCGGCGGCGGTTTTATGGAAAACCTGACCGAAGCCAAGGACCGCGTGCTCGAACTCACGCTCGCGCGAGCGGGATTCAGGATGTGGGGCGAAATGAAAGAAAATGCCCAGCTCGCTTCCGAGCATTCCAGCAACAAGGGCGCCATACAGCTTGTCGCGCACTTCGTTGAAGCAGCCAAGAAAAAACTCGGCAAGGAAGACAAAGTCGGCTGGGAGCTGCATATCGTCGGCCACTCGGCCGGCAGCATTTTTGCGGCCTACGCCCTGCCTCAGTTGTCGAATCTGGGTATTCCGCTGAAGAGCGTGCAATTCCTGGCGCCCGCCATTCGCGTCGACACGTTCAAGCAGTTGCTGCTGCCCAGCCTGGACTCGGGGCATACCCCGCTGCCTAGCGTGTATCTGCTGTCGGACAACCTGGAAAAGGACGACTGCGTGGGCCCTTATGCCAAATCGCTGCTCTATCTGGTTTCCAATGCCTTCGAAGGCTCACGCGGTGTGCCTATACTGGGGATGCAGGCTTGTCTGGAAGCTGACAAGGATCTTGCCAAGATTGTTAAAGGCAAGGTTGATGGCCGTCCTGCTTTGGTCGTGTCAGAAGGCAAGCCGATCGACCCAAATAATGAAAAAGCGTCGATTGCCCGAGGTGCCTCATTAAGCCAAAGCCACGGCGGATTCGACAACGATCCCGTCACCATGAACTCAGTGCTGACTCGCGTGCTCAATGGCACACCGAAACGCCTGTTTACCTCCCGTGATCTGAACTACTAAATGCAAGAACAGGAGACTCAATGCTAGCCAACCTCCCCGAGCTGTTTGACAGCGTGCTGGTAATAGCCGGTCTGGCACTGGTGGTCACAGGGCTGGTGATGTTCATCAGCAGCAAAAGCAGTTCGGACGCTTCATCGGTCGAAGCTTTCGGTATCAAGCTCAATGTCACGCACCCTTCATTGATTCTGGTCCTGGCCGGCGTGGGGTTGATGCTGGCACCACGCCTATTGCCAGAATTGCCGGGTAAAACCAGTCAACCGGAGTCGGCAGTTATCGCTGAAGCGCCCCCCCCATCTGATCCAACAAATGAGCTGCCATCCATCCCTACGATCAAAACCCCATCAGTTGTCTCGCCCCCACCCGTCACCCAGACGACACCGGCTCCGTCCATAGCCCATCCGATCCAGTCCCCAACGCGAACAATCACTACCCACAAACCGAAAAAAATCTCGCCCCAGCCACTAGCCAAATCCGCGGTTGCCCCGATCGCCGTGCCCAAATCCGCTGCAACTCCAGCTACCCCATCTCAGCTCTCTTCAAGCAGTCCTTCGTCTTCAACTCAGGCCCCGGTTGTTACTCCCGCTGCACCTGTCACACCGGCACCACCGCAAGCCGATGCGGCCAAGCCTGCGCGCCCACTTATTACTTATGCAGCACTCGGCTTGCCAACCAATCGGGACTTCTGGAGTGGAGAAACCCGCACGACCTATACCCGCCGATTGAACGCCAGTCTGCAGCAAGCAGGACGCAACGTATTGCGGATGGAAACCCAACCGTTGAGTTTAGGTGAGGCCGCGTTCGACGCATGGTGGAACGAATCAAGCCAGTATCCCCGCAGCCGCAGTTTGTGCGCAGCAGCCAATGCGCCCCGCGCCTTGTTGTCTGCCCGAACAGAAACCCCAACCACGTCATCCGTCAGCGAAAGCGCCTACTGGCCAGAGTTCAAGCTACGCCTCTTTGTTTGCGCCACCAATCGTGTCTATCGTCAGCAAAAAACCTTGTCACCACTGAATTCAGACAACTGGCCATTTTCAACTGAACTTAATGGCGAGATCGAACGATTCATGCGTACCTACCGTGGAGATCTCGTTGAATAACCCTGCTATGGAAGCCACCCTCTACTCCATCCACGACCCCATGTGCAGCTGGTGCTGGGGTTTCTCGCCCACCTGGCAGCAGATTCGCACGCTGCTTCCCGTCGAGCTTCCGGTTGTTTACCTGCTGGGCGGTCTGGCCCCGGATACCGATGCACCCATGCCCCTCGAAATGCAGGCCAAACTGCAACAAACCTGGTACACGATTTCACAACGCCTCGGCACGCGCTTCAACTTTGACTTCTGGACGCTATGCCAACCCCGGCGCAGCACCTATCCCGCTTGCCGGGCGGTGATCGCCGCTCAACAGCAAGATGCCGGGGAAGCCATGATCAGCGCCATCCAGCACGCCTATTACCTCGACGCCAAAAATCCATCCGACGACACCACGCTGGTTGAATTGGCCAAAGATCTTGGCCTGAATGCAGACCGTTTCGCCAAACGGTTAAACGAACCGGCAACCCAACACGAACTCGTTCGGCAAATTGCGCAAGGCAAGGCACTGGGTGCACAGGGTTTCCCCAGTCTGATTTACTGCAATGACACAGGCAACCATTTCATCCGCCATGATTACCTCGACCCTGGGGTCACGCTGGATCAGATCCGACGATTAGACGACTGTTGAATATCACCCCGACTCAAGCGTAATCTCGAACTTCTGATTCGAAACAACAATCTCAATCGAATTTAGTCGCTTCAGCCGACTTCAACAAACTCCAGCGTATTCGCATCCGGGTCTCGGCAAAACAATGCCGCACGGCCTGACTTGCTGACGCTGTAATGAACGCCCGCTGCATCGAACCGCGATTTCATCGCATCCATGCTTTTTACGCCCAAAGCGATGTGGCGGTCGCGGCCGCCATGCTCGGGGCGAACCGATGTGGCATCGGGATTGGGCAAGCCCATCAAATGCAGCTGCTGGCCATTTCCGAGGTCGTACCACTCGCCGGGGTATGGCAGTTCGGGGCGATTTGGACAGCGTCGCAAACCCACGACCGATTCGTAAAACGCCTTGGCGCGCTCGAGGTCGGATACGAGCAATCCGGCGTGCAACAGGGGCGTGATTTCAGACATGGTCTTTATCCTTCAGTTGATCGTCTTCCATATGGCCGGAAAACAGGCTGGCGGTGATGATCATGGCAGCGCCGATCCATTCCTGCAGGCCCATGCGTTCGTTGGACAGGAAATAGGCCGCGACGGCAGCGACCACCAGTTCAAACAGAAAGATGACGATGGCCTGGTTGGCCGGCACGCGCGCCAGACCATACTGAACGGCGTAGGTCATGCTGCCGATCGCAAGGCCGACGCCAAGCAGCAACAGCCACACCGTTGCATCGGCCGTTGCAGCAAAGTCGAGTTCGGCTGGCTTGAGTGCCAGACCGATCACGGTCAGAATCGCCACCCCCACCCACACCGACACCACCTTGGCGCCTTCGGCCACGCCACCCAGGTGGCGGCTGATCACGTTGCTGGCAGCAAACATCATCCCCGCCGACAGCGCCAGCCATTCGGCGTCATTTGCCGGCAACGGCCAATCACCAGGCTGCCATAACATGGCGAGCGCACCGCCCGCGGCCAGCGCCATCACCGCCCAACCGGCCCGGTTCAGTTTTTCTTTCAGTAAAAACCGCGAGAACAGCACCGTCCACAACGGCGACAGATAAAACAGCAGCAGCACGCGCACCACTTCGCCTTCCAGCACCGCCAGCACATAAGCCAGGTTGGTCCAGCCAGCCGCCAGTCCCAGCGCGGCCAGCCACATCCAATGCCCGCGCGCATTGTGGAGCGAGCGGCCATGCAGCCAGCCCAGCAGTAACAAGGGCACGACATAGGTAATAAAGCTGGACGCAATGCCGCCCACGCCCGCCTCGTTCAGCAAACGATAGGGATACCAGACCAGCCCCCACAAGGTGGCGGCGTAGACCAGGCTGCTGATGGCGAATGTACGTTGCAGGGGAATAGATGGCATGAGGGCTTTATAATGTGGGGCTTCGATCAATACAGTGCTGCAATGAACCCGCGTCTAGACCAACTCCACCCCTACCCGTTTCAGAAGCTGCGCGAGCTGTTCGCAGGGGTGACGCCGAATTCCGACTTGTCGCCGATCAACCTATCGATCGGCGAACCCAAGCATCCCACGCCGCAGTTCATCAAGGATGCGCTGGTTGCGGGTTTGGGCGGGCTGGCGAATTATCCCATCACTCAGGGCTCGGATGCATTACGCGAATCGATTGCGACGTGGGCCAGTCGCCGCTTCGGGGTCAAGCTTGACCCCGCAACCGAAGTGCTGCCGGTGAATGGCTCGCGCGAAGCGCTGTTTGCATTTGCCCAGGCCAGTGTCGATTCGAGCCGCCACGGTCGTCGCGTCATCATTTCGCCGAATCCGTTTTATCAAATCTACGAAGGCGCGGCGCTGCTGGCCGGCGCCCGCCCCTTCTTTCTCAACACCCTGCCGGACAACGACTTCAAGATGGACTGGTCGAAAGTGCCGGAGGATTTATGGGAACAGGTGAATCTGGTTTACGTCTGCTCGCCCGGTAACCCCACCGGAAAAGTGATGTCGCTGGCCGACTGGAAAGCCCTGTTCGACCTGTCCGACCAGCACGGCTTTGTGATAGCCGCCGACGAATGCTATTCGGAAATCTATTTTGAAGAAGGCAAGCCACCGCTCGGCGCACTCACCGCAGCGCAGCAACTCGGCCGTGGCTTCAAAAACCTGATCGTGTTCAATTCGCTATCCAAGCGCTCCAACGTGCCCGGCCTGCGCTCGGGTATGGTGGCAGGCGACGCAGTGCTGATGAAACAATTTCTGCTGTATCGCACCTATCACGGCAGCGCCATGAGCCCCGCCGTGCAGGCTGCCAGCACTGCAGCGTGGAACGACGAAGCGCACGTGATCGAGAACCGCCGCCAGTACGCTGCAAAATTCGCCGCCGTCATGCCCTTGCTCAAAGGTGTGTTGCAATTCGACGCGCCCGACGCCGCTTTCTACCTGTGGGCGAAAGTGCCGGGCGGCGACGATGCCGCGTTTGCCCGCAGCCTCTATGAAAAAAAGCATGTCACCGTGCTACCCGGCAGCTTCCTCGCGCGCGACGCCGCCAAAGTCAATCCCGGCCAGGGCTTTGTCCGCATTGCGCTAGTTGATAGCCTGGAAGCCTGCATCGATGCTGCCAAACGCATGGCGCAATTTGTCGGCGAGGCGGCATAAGCTGCCCACCCCCTTACCGCTTTAATCCCTCCATATCAGATATAACCAAAGGAAAACATCATGCAAGACCTGCAAAAAGTTATCGAAGACGCTTTTGAACGCCGCGCCGACATCACCCCGCGCAACGTCGAACCACAGGTCAAGGATGCGGTCATGGCCGTGATCGACCTGCTCGACATGGGCGAACTGCGCGTCGCCGAGCGCACCGATGGTCAGAACTGGATCACGCACCAATGGCTGAAGAAGGCCGTTCTGCTGTCGTTCCGCCTCGAAGACAATGCCTTCATCAAGGGCGGCCACACCAACTACTACGACAAGGTGCCAAGCAAGTTCGCCGACTTCAATTCCAAGGACTTCCGCGAAGGCGGTTTCCGCGTGGTGCCGCCAGCAGCCGTGCGCAAAGGCTCCTACATCGGCAAGAACGTGGTGCTGATGCCCAGCTACGTCAACATCGGCGCGTATGTCGGTGAAGGCACCATGGTCGACACCTGGGCCACCGTCGGCTCCTGCGCGCAGATCGGCAAGAACGTCCACCTTTCCGGCGGCGTCGGCATTGGCGGTGTGCTCGAACCGATTCAGGCCAACCCCACCATCATTGGCGACAACTGCTTTATCGGCGCGCGTTCCGAAGTGGTGGAAGGCGTGATCGTTGAAGACAACGTAGTGATCTCAATGGGCGTGTACATCGGCCAATCGACCAAGATCTACAATCGCGAAACCGGCGAAGTCACCTATGGCCGCATCCCTGCCGGCTCGGTGGTGGTATCCGGCAACTTGCCATCCAAGGATGGCAGCTATAGTTTGTATTGTGCCTGTCTCTTATACACATCT
>JAGXGP010000012.1 GCA_024636775.1 Hydrogenophilales bacterium | reverse complement strand
GAGAATTTTTCTACCCCTTGGTTAAAGATCTCAGTTCAGGAAGAAATAAGCACTAAAACGATTGCGGGGATACCCAGGAGCCAGGCAATCAAATATTTTCCCATCAGATTTCACCTTGAAATCCGGAATAGTGGAACGCACAATAGAACCTCTCAATTTCCCTGTCTGTGTGTTAACGAACAATAAAAGGATGTTTAAAAACGGCTTCGTCTCCCAGCAAACGAGTCAAAAATCATGGGCAGCCTATGTTCAGGTCTTGCGCGTTGCCGATCAGTGCGAGGCATTACATGCTTACTTTCCCAACCTGCATGGGTTTATCAACACTCGGCTAACGGCCTAAAGTGATGACCCTGATGCATCGAAAGATGCCACGGCTCGGCACAACAGAGGATTGATCCTCGTTCAAAATGCCGTCCCGAAACCCTCATCCGTTTCCAGTCTCAGTGCGGGCAAACCGGCAAGTTCATGTATGGACATGAGCACGCCGCGCGCGTCAGGCACGGCGTCAAACAACCGATAAAGATATTTGCTGCCGCCCTTGAATTCGTATGCCTCTTCGAGAAAATGCATATGCTCATGCGCAGCTAGACAGTCGCGCGTCTTGCAATCCCGCTGATAGTGTTCGATCAATGAATGGATCACACCCAGGTGTTCGTCGGTCAGATCGAAATTTTTGGCTGCGGCATTTTTCCTGACTGTTTGATCAAGCTCTTCTTTGGTCAAGTCTTTGACCGCGTCGTAAATCAGATCTTCATTTTCGGGTGCCGTGTTTTCTGCATTATTCATGATTAATCTCCTTGAATGGGATGGGCCAATGTCCAGTGCTTCGTTAGCGTCCAATCGCTATTGCTTATTCTCAAGGTCTTTGATCAGCGCCTTCATCTCGTCAATTTCTTTGCGCTGGGCCTCGATGATGCTGTTGGCAAGCGCCCGGACGCGCGGGTCTGAGATATGCGCACGCTCGCTGGTCAGGATCGCGATCGAGTGATGCGGGATCATGGCTTTCATCCAGGAAACATCCTCAACGGTCTCCTGGCTGCGGACGAGCCAGAGCGCGAGGGCAAATACGATGGAACTGCCAACGACAATACCGATATTCACTTGCCGGTTGGTGTACATGCTCAGCATGAACCCCAACATGATGACGGCCATTGTCGCCCCCATCACGAGCGCCATGTAGGCACGTGTCTCGCTAAAGAACAGATGATCCAAACTGTAGGTGTTCAAGTACATAAGTCCCAACATGACGACGGTTGCGACCGCAATCATGGCACCGAACCTTGCATACTTATCCATATACGATCTCCTTCTTTTGACTTAATTGAATTGCAACTAAATTGCCAGAACGGTCTTTTCCCCGATCCCATTGGCACATCTTGGCTGCAGCGAAGAATGCGGTTTTGTCGTTGACAATCACGACGCCTGCGTCCTGTCCGACATTCGCTGTTTTCAGAAGCGCTTTGCCGCCTGTGTCCATGTCGATGGCCTTATCTATGGGGGCATTTTCTTTGTTCATGTCATGCTCCTGGTTAAGAGTGGATGTCGCTGAAATCACGGATTAACGGGGGGCGCAAACGCCTTGTGTAATTCGCTGCTGGCAAACGCCTGCGCGTCTTTGGCCTGGGCCAGCACCGCGCACATGCTGAAAAATTCATGAGACACACCAGTGGAGTGCCGGTAGGCAACCGGCACGGCAGCGTGTTGCAGGCGCTTGGCAAACGCTTCGCCTTCCCAATGCAGCGAATCGATTTCGGCGGTAATCAGCGTGGTGGGTGGAAAACCGGCCAGCGAGCGACTGCACGGTTTATGGAATTTACCGCCATCACTTGCGGGGGTCTGTACGGTAGCGTACGAACGCAAGGCTCAGGACGCGATGACGGGTTCCATGTACATCATTTTCACTTGCGGAAAGGCCGCCAAAAAGGCGACTTTAATCTGCTGCATATCGGCCAACAATTTGATTGCTGACGGTTCGTTGCTGAATTCCGCTTTGAGCAACACGATCACCTGATCGCCCTGTTGCAGCGTGATCAGGCTATCAATCCGTAGGATTTCCGGACGGTGTTCCAAAAACCGGGTGATGGCCAGGCACACCTCGGGCGCTGCGCTTTCGCCCACCAGCAGGCTTTTGATCTGCACGCTCACGGTAATCGCCACCACGATCAGCAAGCCGCCGATGGCGATACTGCCGAGTGCGTCATACAGGGGGTTGCCGGTGAGGGCGCTGGCGAGTACGGCGCTGAGCGCGAGCAGCAGCCCGACCAGCGCGGCGCTGTCTTCTGCTGCGACAATCAGCAGCGCGCTCTGGCGCGACTCCTTGAACCAGGTCCAGTAGCTGCGTTCGCCCCTGACCTTGTTGATTTCGTGAACCGCTGCGCGCAGCGAGATGCCTTCGGCGATACCCGCAAACAGCAGAATCGCAATCGCGATGCCGGGCGAAACCAGTTGCGTCGGGGCAATCAGCCGGTCTACGCCTTCGTAGATTGACAGCAGTCCACCCATGCTGAACAGCATCAGGGCGACAATGAACGACCAGAAATAGATCACCCGCCCCTGCCCCAGCGGATGCCGTACCGATGGCGGCTTTCTGGCCTGGCTCAGCCCCAGCAACAGCAAGCCCTGATTACCGGTGTCGGCAATTGAATGCAGGCCTTCTGCCAGCATGGAACCCGAGCCGGTCAAGCTCCAGCCGATGATCTTTGCCAGAGCCACGGCCAGATTAGCGCCCAGCGCGAAGTAAATCGAGCGGGTTCTGCCGGAGTGTGCGGACAGCACGTGGCTCGGTTTAAGCATCTGCATAACCAGGGTTATGTGCAACGCCGATCAGGCGCGGAACGTTGGGCGCAGACGTTTTGCCAGCTGGAGTGTTTTTCAGGTACGGCTCGACCATCTCCCAGACCGGCATGCCGGACGTCCCCTCTGCCGACGGACTATCCACGCCCCAACGTGCCACTTTGCAAGCTGTGTCCGCCTCGATGGACACGCCGTTCAGGCGCAGATCAGAGATACGTGTATACGGCTTGGCATTGACCAGAATGCCCACCGCAACCTCTTCGGCAACGCGCCACATCATTTCGCTGTCGTCGTGCCCCAGTGGCGCCGTGGGCGAGAAAGTCGCACGCGCGGTCATGCTGCCGACGGATCGGATCATTGGCATCGCCTACTCCGCCAATCCGCTATCGATGCACGCGTCGCGTTCGATGCACACCGGCACCGATTTTGACGCGGGCGTCTTGGAAAGCTCGTCGTGGTCAGCGTGTTCGAGGACCGTTTTGGCATCAACAGAACACACCGTTAGCGCGGCCACTTGCGCAGTTTGGCGACCTGGTCGACCGTTATCGTCGATTGGGGATTGCCGAACTGTTTGGTCACATAGTTGGTGATAGCGGCGACCTGCTCGTCGCTGAGCTGGGCACCAAACGCGGGCATCAGCACGTCCGCCTGTTTTGTCGTGCGATTGACGCCATGCAGGATCACCTTCGTCAGATTGTTGGCGTCGCTCGCGCCGACTGTCGAGTTGTGGATCAATGACGGATACGCGCCCGGCGCGCTCGCGCCCACACCTTGGCCCGTCCAGCTATGGCAGCTTGCGCAGTTGGCAATGAACAGTTGCGCGCCGTTCACCGCGTTGATCGTCATGCCACGCAGCGCGGTGACGTCGTCGTTGGCAGGATTGCCCCACTGGTCGCGCGGGCGAGTTTCGCCACCGCTGATCGGCGGCACCGCGCGCAGATACGTGACGATCGAGTCGAGGTCCTCACGCGTCAGATACTGTGTGCTGTTGGTCACCACGTTGGCCATCGGACCCGCCGCGTTGGCACGGCCGGACGCAACGCCCGTCGACAGATACGAGACCAGTTCGTTGTCGCTCCAGTTGCCCACGCCGCTGTTCTTGTCTGACGTGATGTTGTACGCGTGCCAGCCGGCCTGCAACGCACCGGAAAAGCGCGAACTCGCCTTCAGCCCCTGGGTAAAATTGCGCGGCGTGTGGCACTCCGCGCAATGCGCGAGACCTTCCACCAGATACGCACCGCGATTCCACTCGGCGCTTTGCTTGGAATCCGGAACGAAGCGGCCTTCGTCGAAATTGAACATGTTCCAGAACACCATCAGCCAGCGCTGGTTGAACGGGAATTTCAGCGTGTTGGGCGGCGGCGTGAAGTGGATCGGCGTGAGCGTGTTCAGGTACGCACGAATCGCCAGAACGTCCCGATCCGTGACCTTGGTGTATTCCGCATATGGGAAGGCTGGATAAAGCCGTTCGCCGCCCTTGCCGATGCCTTCATGCATTGCGCGCAGAAAATCGGCGTCGCTCCATCGGCCGATGCCGGTGCCCGGATCGGGCGTGATGTTCGGCGTGACGATGGTGCCAAATGGCGTGTTGATCAGCAGGCCGCCCGCGAACGGTCGCGCCTTGTCCACCGTGTGGCAGGCAGCGCAATCGCCGGCGCGCGTGAGGTATTCACCGCGCTTCACCAGGTCACTGGCGCCAGCCGCTGCAGCGGGCGTCGGCGTGGTTTGGGCCAGTTGCGAGATATCGTCGGCGCGGGCTTGCGTGATCAGTGATTCGTCGGTGCGTGGCGCGCCGGGTCCGTGAGCTTCGTGCCAGGCGACGTACAACGCGAACAGCGCAAAAGCCACCGCCAGTTTCGCAACCCCGAAGCGGCGAAGACGCGCATGCTGAACGAGCGAATTGGCCGGCTGCACGCGAGAAATGTTCTTCGTCATTGTGGCTGTTCGTTCAGGACTCATATTTCATGCTTGAGCTTGTCGGCCAGCTTCAGCGACAAGGCCGCGATCGTCAGCGTGCAATTCACGGAGGCTGCCGTCGGCATCACACCGCTGCTGGCGATGAACAGATTCGAGTGATCGTGCGTGCGGCAGTCCGCATCGACCACCGAATCCGCCGGATCGCCGCCCATGATCGTGGTGCCCATGATGTGATTGTTCGGCGCGAAGGTGTCGTCGAACGAGACCTCGGCACCGCCGAACAGCGATGCGATCCGCGCATACAGCTCGTGCGTCTTGATCGCACTTTTCTTCACGTAATCGCCGATCGAGTAGTAGATCTCGGGCTGCGGGATGCCGAGCGCGTCCTTGTGGTCCGCCGACGGCACCACGCGATTCTGCGGCTCCGCCAGATGCTCGTGGAAGCTGTTGATGTTCAGCGTGCGCGCCGCGCGGTCTCGAATCTGCCGGTCGAGCTCCGCGCCGGTCAGGCCTTTTTTCAGCAGAGCGGCGGTCACACTCATGGTGGGCACGCCGTTCGACAGATGCAGCTTCTTGGCCGCGTAATCGGCACGGAATGCGCCGTCGCGGAAGTTGACGACCGAGGTCATCTCCATCGGCCCACGTCCAGGCCACAGCGGTTCGTTGGCGAGAAAGGTCACGCCCGTTCCCGGATGATCCATCAGGTTGCGGCCCACCTGGTCGGAACTGTTGCCGATGCCGCGCGGGAATTTGTCGGATGTCGACATCAGCATCAGCTTGGGCGTTTCGATGCCGTTGGCGGCGAGCACGAACAGCTTGCCGGTCACGCGTGTACTGTTGCCGTTCGGGTCCTTGTAGTGGACCGCGGTGATGCGCCCTGTGTTGTCCGCTTCGACGCGGTACACCACCGCCTGGGGAATCAGCTTCGCGCCGGCCTGCTCGGCCTTCTCGGCGTGCGTGATGCCGTTGTACATCGCACCGATCGGACAAATCGGCATACAGTTGTTGTTGCCACAGCAGGTGGGCCGGGCATCGTATGGACGGCTGTTGCGCGCCACCGGCTCGGGCACGACCTTGAAACCCTGCGCGTTGAGCACGTCGCTAAAGCGCTGGTCCATGTACGACAGCGGCAGTTGACTCATCGGATACGGTTTCGAGCGCGGCGAACCGAGATCGACCGACGTATCCGGACCCGACACGCCCAGTTGCACTTCAGCCGCCGTATACCACGGCTTCAGCGTTTCATATGGATACGGCCAGTCGCGCCCCACGCCATACAGCTTGTGCAACTGGAAGTCCGACGGCAACAGACGCCATGCGGCGGCCGCCCAGTGCCAGGTCGTGCCGCCCACCAGGCGCAGATACTGCGAGTTGTACGGATAGTCGCCCTTCTGGATCAGGTAATTATTGGCAGGCGTGTACTCGGGATGCGGCGCATAAGGCGTCGATGGATACGGCGTCACGAAGTCCGACTTGGCCGGCGAGTTGCGGAAGTTCTCGACGATCTGCCAGCGCGGAATGCGCGGCCCGGCTTCCAGCAGGATCACCGAGGCGCCGGCCAGCGCCATCTGATGCGCGACCAGTCCGCCCGCCACGCCCGAGCCGACCACAACGACGTCGGCTGAATTTGAATTTGCCATTATTGCTCTCTTCTACTGGCTTCTTGTTGCTTGCTGTACTCGCGTGCCGGCGTGTCGTCTAACTACGCAATCAGACGATCAGGCATGCGCGCGAGGAACGTCGTTCAGGCGCACACTGGCTTTTGCGTCCAGTAGAACGGCACGTCACGGCAATAGGACGGAATCGTCAGCACATCCCTGACGGGCTCGAACATCAGTGCCTTTTCGTAAGCGACCACGTCCACATGCGGCATGTCGCCGACGAGGCCGAGATACCACGCGCGCATGATCGCGCCCACGGATTTGGCGAGCGCCGGCTGGTCGGCCTGCAACGCCTGAGTGACAGTATCGGACAACACGCCGCCATGGCTTTTCAGCCACGTGTTAAGCACGCCGACGTTCTGCGTGAACTGGCTGTCGGATTTGGCGAGGGCATCGTAGATGCGTTTGCCGAGTATGGCGTCGAAGCCAGTGCGGCCGGTCAGACGCTGCGAGAGCGCGAGGAAGGCATTGAGTCCGCCGCCGGCGGGCGCATCGGCGAACGCCGGGGCGATCCACGAGAGCGAGCGGCTGGCGCCGGCAAACGCGAACGCTGCGGCGGCAGCGCATGCACCGAGCACCCATGCTCGGCGTGATGTGGAAAACAAAGCGGATGAGGACAATCCGGCCGCATGTGTCACTTCGCGGTGCGCATCGTTATTCTCAGGAATATCTGTCATGGGGACTCCCGATGATGACTGATCGTGTGAGTCACTCTTAACGCGGCGATAGTGTGGCGCCGTTCGCGCGTTGCGTCGATTCTCTTCCAGCAATATCTTTCAGACGCCTAAAAGTGCCACGGCCTCCGATGGTCGCAATATGCGCGCGCAGGGGCCGCGCAGTCTGTGCGGTAACGTACAAAGGCGCATGGCAGAGATCGGGCAACCAATATGGCGTCATCGGCGGCTTACGCCGCCACTTGTATCTCTGCGGATTAGAAGCGGGCCCCACATCGCCCAATCCTACAATACCCTCTGGGATACTTCGCCAGATACTGCTTGTGATATTCCTCGGCATAACGGAATGTCGGCATCACGAATATTTCAAACGGCACCTTCAGGGGGGCCATTTCTGTGTATTCAACTTCTGCTTTTGAGTGGGAATCCAGCCGCGAAGTCTCAAGGACTCGCAAGCGCGCCGCAATCCGGTGCTTGAACCTGCCCCGGAGGACGCACAATCGGTCTGATGATAATTTCGCCCCACCTGCCCACCCACCGGCGACGTGATCGGAGCGGGTCTAAATGACGAAAAAGTGGCTCTGACCCTTCCCTGGAAAATCGATACCCGGCGAACGTTCCTCAGTCACCGCCGCCGGTCAAGCGCGTGCCCTCGCCGCGTGCGCTTATCGCGTCGAGATCCAGTTCAGTGTCGAGACGCTCGGCCAGTTCGCCACTCAGGCGTCCCGCGTCGCGCAGGCGGTTGACGACTTCGCGCTGCGCTTCGAGCGCCTTCAGCAGTACCTGGTTGCGTGGGTGTGAGGTTCCGCCTGCGCTCGCCACGGCGATGCCAAACGTGCCGTCATCGATTTCCCTGATCAGGATCCGCCTCGCCTCCGGGTCGAAACCGGCAGTCATCTTGTTGGCTCCGCGAATCGCCGCCACGCCGGCCCGACGCGCCTTCAGGCGGGTGCGACGCTCCTCGCGATATTCGCGCTCCGGGTCTCCGGCCTTCAGCCAGCGCACGAGCGGCATCAGCGTCGCGCCCTGCACGATCAGCGTGGCAATGATCACAACCAGGGTCAGGAACACGATCGTATTCCGCGTCTGGTCGCTGCCGCCCAGGCTCAGGGGCAAGGCCAGTGCAAGCGCCAGCGAGACCACGCCGCGCATGCCGGCCCAGCCGATCACGATCTGTTCGGCGGTCGTCGATTTAGCCCCCTGGCTGACGCCTAGCGCCGCGACCAGACGCGGCACCAGCAGCATCCAGGCAATGCGGATCGCCACGATAGCGCCGGACAGGATGACCCCGGCGATGACGACTTCACGACGCGGCCAGTCGACAGCGATCTCGCCGATCAGCAATCCGAGCAGGAGAAACACCAGCGCCGTGCTGGCGTAACGCAGGAAACTCCATACCGTGCGCGCCGCCAGACGCGCCACGGGCGAAGACACGCGGAAACTCGACCAGCGCAACATGAATCCGAGCGTGACCACGGCGAGCACGCCCGAGCAACCGGATCGTTCGGCGAGGTGGTAGGCCAGGTAGGGCGTGACCAGCGAAATGCCGACTTCGAGCGGCACACTGTCAGCGTGTCGACGTACAAGTGCGGCCCCGCCACCAATCAGCAGTCCGATCAGGATGCCGGTCGGCGTCTCGCGCAACAGCGACCAGAACACCTCGCCCCAGGCGAAATGCCCGGAGACCAGTGCGTCTACAGCGATGC
Organism: Hydrogenophilales bacterium; assembly: GCA_024636775.1. GTDB lineage: Bacteria > Pseudomonadota > Gammaproteobacteria > Burkholderiales > Thiobacillaceae > Thiobacillus. The sequence continues at coordinate 14,448 of JAGXGP010000012.1, read as the reverse complement.
CGTAGGCGACTATCGCGACAGCGTCGTTGACCAGTCCCTCGCCTTCGAGGATTACGACCAGCCGGTGCGAAAGTCCTGTCTTGCTCGCAACGGCCGTGGCCGCCACCGGATCCGGCGGCGCGATGATCGTACCGAGGACCAACGCAGCAGCCCAGGACAATCCGACCAGCGCATGTCCAACGACGGCAGCGACACCCATGGTGGCGAGGACCAGGCCGACCGCGAGCAGCACGATCGGCAGGAGATTTCGGCGGAATGCCTGAAGCGGAAGCGCATAGGCGGCCGTCATGAGCAGCGGTGGCAGAAAGGCGAACAGGACCACCTCGGGTGGCATGCGCACCGGCGGCAGCGCTGGAACGAGGTGCCAGGCCGCGCCGAACGCGATGCCCACCACAGCGAAGAGGACCGGCGCAGGAACGCTGGTGCGCCGCGCAGCAAGCGCCGTGGCCAAGGTCAGGGCCAGCAGCACGAACGCTACATCGATGTTGCTCATCCGGATTGCATCCCTTGTCCATCTTGCCATGCGCACTGACCGCAAGCACCAAGACAACGGGAGCGGCGAACGCGATCCTGTCGTGGCCCGACGAAGTCCGGTCGACGTCTGGTCCACGCGAATCCGCGGCGCCACGTCCAATTCCTGTGCCAGCGCGGCAGACGAACCGTCATGGCTGCGCCGGCAGAGTCATGCGCATCGCCAAGCTGGCCATGATCCAGATGGTGCCCGACAACATAATGAACAATAGCAGCGTCGAGAACAGGATCAGCAGCAGGTCTTCGCGCTTCTGCCGGAAGCCGATGTGCAGGAAGAAGCGGAAGTGGACGACCATCTGCACCAAGGCAAACGCGCCGATCACGCTCAGCAGCGGCAAGCCCGGCATCGCGGCCCAATGTACCAGCGCGAAGGGCACCAGCGTCAGCACCAGCGCCAGTGCGATGCCCCAGACGTAGGAATGGAACTCCTTTCGCTCCTCGAGATTGCGGGTTGCGGCATCCCCGTCGTCGCGTGTTTGTTCGATCATGTCAGCCCCGCGAGATAAACCACCGAAAAAATCGCAATCCAGACGATGTCCAGAAAGTGCCAGAACAGCGCGAGCCGCATCACACCGAGCTTGACCTGGGTGTCCACGCCGTACATCGCAATCTGGCCGACCAGGCAGATCAGCCAGATGCTGCCGCCCATGACGTGAAGGCCATGCAGTGGCACCAGGTCGAAGAAGGCGGACAGGAAGCCGCTGCGGCTCGGTACCCCGCCTTTGGCGAACATCGATGCGAAGTCGTGAAGTTCAAAGCCGAGAAAAGCCACACCCAGCACCAGCGTCACCGCCAACCATCCGATCAGCTGCGCCGTGCCGTGCTTGTACTTGAGCGCCAGCGATGCCATGCCGAAAGTGAAGCTGCTTGTCAGTAGCAGTAGGGTTTCGATGAAGACGCTCTTGATGTCGTAAAGCGCGTGTGGCCCGGGACCGCCGGCGGTGGCGTTGACCGATGTCACGTAGGTGGCGAACACCATGCTGAAAAGGATGGCGTCGCTCATCAGGAAGATCCAGAAGCCGAACAACATGGCTTCGGCAGCATCGTGGTCCCGGCCGTGGGCGGAGCCTAGATTCAGGCCGGGATGCTTGATGGCTTCATCACTCATGCTGGAACCCCAGGGAGCGCCTGTTCGGCCAGCCCCTGATTGGCTGACTTGCGTTCATCCTCGCGTGATATGGCTTTTTTAGAGGCCACGGCGTCGAGCCAGCGACGATGTTCCTGTCGCACTTGCTGCGCAGGGACAATGCGGGTGGTGTCACGCGCGAAGCCGTGCACGATCATCGTCACCACGGCGGCAACCAAGAACAGAATCACCATCCACCAGATATGCCAAACCAGCCCGAACGCGAGGGCGAAGCCGATGGCGCCCAGCACCGGTCCCATCGCGCTGTTCCTGGGCACCTCGATATCAGCATACGTATCCGGCAACTGATAGGCTTTGCCAGCTTCCTTGGCGAGCGTGAACGCATCGCGCCCAGTGACCACCGGAATCACCGCAAAGTTGTATTCCGGCGGCGGCGCCGATACCGACCATTCCAGGCTGCGGCCATCCCACGGATCGCCTGCGAACACGCGGTTCTCGTCACGGTGTTTGATCGACACCCAAAGCTGAACGACCAGCGTGACCAAGGCCACAGTGAGCAGGATAGCGCCGAGGAAAGCCACAATTTCCAGCGGCACGTAGGACGGTTCGGTGTAGGCTACGCTGCGGCGGGGCAGGCCCATCAGGCCGAGCGCGTAAAGCGGAAAGAACGCCAGCATGAAGCCGAAGATCCAGCAAAGCGCGGAAACCATGCCCAAGCGTTCATTGAGGCGAAAGCCGAACGCCTTGGGAAACCAGAAGTGGTATCCGGCAAGCAAGCCGAACAGTGCGCCGGGAATCGCCACGTTGTGGAAATGCGCCACCAGGAACACGGTATTGTGCACCTGATAGTCAATGGTGGGGTTGGCCAGCAAAATGCCGGTAATACCGCCCAGCACGAACAGGTAGATGAAGCCGATCGAATAGATCATGGGTACGGTGAATCGCACGCGGCCGCGGAACATGGTCCACATCCAGTCATAGATTTTCACCCCGGTGGGGATGCCGATCAACATGGAGGCGATACCGAAAACAGCATTGAGGTTGGCGTTCTGGCCCATCGTGAAAAAGTGGTGCATCCACACCGCGAAAGACAGGGTCGCGATGGCCATGGTCGCCATTACCATCGACCTGTAGCCGAATAGCGCCTTGGTGGAAAACGTCGAAATGACCTCCGAGTACACGCCGAACGACGGCAGGACCAGGATGTAGACTTCGGGATGACCGAACAGCCAGAAGAGGTTGGCGAAATTCATCATGTTGCCGCCAAGCTCATTGGTGAAATAGTGGAACCCCAGATACCGGTCCAGCGCCAGCTGCGCCGTGGCGACGGTCAGCGGCGGCATCGCGAAGATCATGATGATGCTGGCGCATAGGGCAGTCCAGGTGAACAAGGGCATGACCATCAGCTTCATGCTGGGCGCACGTTTCTTGTAGATGGTGACGGCGAAATTGATGCCGCTGAGCGTCGATGCCAGCGAAGCCAGCGTAAGGGCCCATATCCAGTAGTCCGGTCCCACGCCGGGGCTGAAGCTCGCTTCGGTGTACGGCGGGTAACCGAACCAACCGCCGGTCGAGAAATGACCGACGCACAGCGAGATCATCACCAGCGCGGCGCCAGCCGCCGTCAGCCCGAGGCTGATGGAATTGAGTACGGGGAAGGAGACATCACGCGCGCCGATTTGCAGCGGCATTGCGTAATTGATGACACCGGTGAGGAACGGCATGACCACGAAGAAAATCATGATCGTGCCGTGGGTACTGAACAGCTGTGCAAAATGGTCGGGCGACAGGAAGCCGCCGTCGAGGCCGTAGGCCTGCTGCGCCCGCATCAGCACCGCCTCGATCAGTGCTCGCGTCAGCATCACGAAGGCCAGCACCACATACATGATGCCGATCTTCTTGTGATCGGGGCTGGTCAGCCACTCCGACCACAGCACGCCCCATTTTCGATATTTGGTGACCAGCAGGATGGTGACGATCGCGCCGATGACCACCATCAAGGCCGCGCCGGTGGCGATGATGCCATTGATCACGTTCCCTTCGGTGGGATCGTGCAACATTTGCCAGAACGGCAGCGATTCCAGACTCAGCCGCCCCAGTGGGTACTGAAAGATATCGGCAAAATTCATTGCTCTTTCTCCATCGCAGGTTCGGCGGGGTTCCGTGCCGCGGGAGCCGTGGTGTTGGCGAGCTCCTGGGGGGCATTCGCCGGTGCGACCATCGTGCCGCCCATGGTGGTCTTGACCACCGCGGGAAACAACGCCGCTGTCGCGCCGCTGAAGTAGACGTTACCACCGGGCGATCTGGGTAGGGACAGCGCGGCGATCAACTCGGCCCGGGTGCTGCGTTGCGAGATGACTTTCAAGGTATGCTCATTCAGCGCAATGCCGTTCGAGCGGACCTTGCTGACCCATGCGTTGAACCCCTCGGGCGTCATCGCGACCGCGGTGAACCGCTGCTGGTGAAAGCCGTTGCCGTTGTACATGTTGTTCTTGCCCAGGGACCGCCCGGGCCTGTCGGCCTGCAGATGAAGCTGAGTCACCATGCCGCCCATGGCGTAGATCTGGCTGCCCAGCGCAGGTATATGAAGTGACTGCATCACGGTAGCCGAGGTCAACTGCATGGCCACCGGCCTCCCCACGGGCAGGGCAAACACGCCGATGCTGGCGATACCCTGGTCGGGATAGATGAACAGCCATTTCCAGTCGTAGCCGATGACGTGCACGCGCAGAGCGGGTTGGTCGGAGGCCAGCGGCTTGTATGGATCGAGCGCGTGCGTGTCGCGCCAGACGATGATCGCCAACAGCACCACAATCACCACCGGACCGGCCCAGGAAGCGATCTCCAAGGGTGCGGAAAAATTCCACTTGGGCGTGTAGCGCGATGACTTGGCCCCGTACCGGTAACGCCAGAGGAACCAGGCGGTGAGAACAAACACCGGGATGGCGACAAATACCACCAGAACTGCCAGCGCTTCAACAAAATGCCAGCGCTGGGCCGATGCCACTGGACCCTGTGGATCGAGAAAACTCAGATGGGTGTCGCCGCTGCAGCCAGCGATCATCAGCGCGGAGACACAGGCCGATGAAACGGATGCAGCAGCCTTCCAGCGCTGCATTCTCGCGCAAGGATTGCCGATATTCATGATGGCGCCTTCCTAGGAAAGTCGCCGCCTCGCCGAAGGTCGCCGGCGAGTTCAGAAAAACTGTCGCCTGGGTAGCCGTGATTCTTTTTCACATCAGCATTGCTCCAAGGTGAACGCATTGCAGGTTACGCCGATCGTTCGTTGTGTGTGCATCTTTAAAGCCAGAAATGGTTTTTGCCGGTATTTGCAACAGGATAAATATGGCAAAGATTCGCGGAGCGGGGCTTGAGTACACGTAAGAGACGGTTCTCTCGCATCATGCGTTTTCCGTCATCAAATGGCGTTGATTGCATTGAAGTTTTCCACCTTGAAAGTACATTGCGACAGACCTCCATTTCTGCCCATGCGGATTGCTACCACTCCAATCAGCACAACAATGAAGAAATCAACGTCCTTTGCGCGTAGTCTTCTGGCATCACACAGATCCAACAGAATCCAGTATTTGGTCGCCGAGCTCTGTGCGATACCGCACTTACTTTCCTCTATCTTCATCCTATTATGACCACTCATTTTCGTGTACGCCCGTGATGGCGTGCTATTTGCAGGGTGAGAGTCCCTGCCGGAGTTGGCCACAGCTCCGTAGCTGAAGGTAACTGCGTCGTCGCGAGGCGTGGTGGGGTGTAACCGGAAGCGAATTGTCGGTCCGTAGGATAACGAACCTGTTTCGGCGGGGTATGGCGGCGAGCCTGCACTAAAGTGGCGAAGCATGGAAGTAACGCAGTACGCTGATGTGGCGGGTAAAGCGATGCAGCGGTCTATCACGTGGTTGAGGTCAGAACATCACACCCGAAGTCAGCCGCCGCATTCTTGAGGGCGCACTTTAAGCCCGCCCAACAAAGGAAAAACTGCCATGACAGAAAGTCCCCCCATGAATCATCGGATCGTTCTCAATTCGCGTCCCAATGGCGCGCCAATGCCACAAAATTTCCGCCTGGAGTCCAGCCCCATGCCGACGCTTGCTTCGGGACAGGTCTTGCTCCGTACCCTTTACCTCTCGCTCGACCCCTATATGCGCGGTCGAATGAGCGACGCCGCGTCGTATGCCCCGCCGGTCGGCATAGGCGAAGTGATGGTCGGCGCTGGCGTCGCCCGAGTGATGGAATCGCACCATGCCGGGTATCAGGTGGGCGACCTTGCGCTGGGCTTCACCGGCTGGCAGGAATACGCGGCTTCCGATGCAAGCGGCCTGACCAAGCTGGATGCCAATCTGGCTCATCCCTCATTGGCCCTGAGCGTGCTAGGCATGCCCGGCTTTACCGCCTACATGGGGCTGCTCGACATCGGCCAACCAAAAGCGGGGGACACCGTCGTCGTCGCTGCGGCCAGTGGCGCAGTGGGGTCGGTCGTCGGCCAAATCGCCAAGATCAAGGGCTGCCGCGTAGTGGGTATTGCCGGCGGTGCTGAAAAATGCCATTACGTTGTAAATGAACTGGGTTTCGATGCCTGTATCGAGCACCGCAGTCCTGACTTCGCGCAACACCTGGCGGGCGCCTGCTCGAAAGGGATTGATGTCTATTTCGAGAGTGTGGGTGGCGCTGTTTTTGACGCTGTGCTGCCCCTGCTCAATGTTAGTGCACGCGTGCCCTTGTGCGGCTTGATTGCCCATTACAACGACACTGCACTGCCTGACGGACCGGACCGCCTGGGCCTGTTGACCCGGACACTACTGACCAAGCGGATCAAGATGCAAGGCTTCATTATTTTTGACGACTACGGTCATCGCTATGGCGAGTTTTTTACTCAGATGAGCGAATGGCTGGCCAACGGTCGGATCAAGTTCAAGGAAGACATTGTCGAAGGTCTGGAAAACGCTCCGCAAGCTTTTATGGGTCTGCTCGAAGGAAAGAATTTCGGCAAGCTGATTGTTCAGGTAGCGAAAGACTGAACACCCGTTCCCCGACACCCCCACAGATCAACTCATCCCACTGAAGGAAACCCGATGAAAAAGATACTCATGGTATTAACCTCGCACGACCAACTCGGCAATACCGACAAAAAAACCGGCTTCTGGCTGGAAGAGTTCGCTGCGCCTTACTACGTATTCAAGGACGCAGGTGTCGCAATCACACTGGCCTCCCCGCAGGGCGATCAGCCGCCCCTCGACCCCAAGAGTGACGAACCAGACTTCCACACTGACGCCACCCGTCGCTTCCGCAACGATCAGGCAGCGCAAGCACTCCTGGCCAGCACGAACAAGCTGAGCGCTGTGGCTGCCAGTGACTATGACGCGGTGTTTTATCCGGGCGGACACGGCCCGCTGTGGGACCTGGTTGACGATGCAGCGTCCATTGCACTGATTGAATCAATGCTGAACACAGGCAAGCCCGTTGCTGCCGTATGTCACGCCCCGGCCGTTTTGCGTTATCCAAAGGCGAGCGATGGGAAATCGGTGGTGCACGGCAAGTCAGTGACGGGTTTCACAAACACTGAAGAAGACGCCGTTGGGTTGACCCAGGTTGTGCCATTTCTGGTTGAGGAAATGCTCGTCACGAACGGGGGCAAGTACTCCAAGCTGGCCGATTGGCAATCCTATGTCGTGACAGATGGCCTGCTGATTACCGGACAAAACCCGGCATCCTCTGAGGCCGCTGCCAAGGCCTTGTTGAGTGCCTTAGGTGTTGCCTGAAGCCGCACCGAACCGGCGAAGGCACGCGGTCCAATCTGTCAATTAGCACTTAAAATCTTTCCAATTGTCAGAATCCATAAGTGAGCTGATTGACAGCGATGTCGTCATCCATGACAACTGACCCGATCAAATTCACGGCATTTTCCAATGGCTGGTGTAGTGCCGGGTGCGGCCAGTCAAATTTAGGCATCGAGTGGCGCCTATGGCCGAACAAGAGACTGCCGATTCCCTTAGGGGATTCACAAGCTAAGCTCACTATGCGACCCAAGCCGAACAAGTCGCATGACGTCAGCGGTCGGCTTCTGATAGATCAGCACCAGATCGGGCTTGATGTGACAATCCCGATGGTCTTTCCATTCGCCGGTTAGCGCGTGATCGCGGTAACGCAGTTCAAGCGCTTGATCGTTCGCCAGCGCATCCACGACTGGAAACAAGTCAATATCGAGCGTTGCCCGGTGCTGGCCTTTGCTCTCGCGTTTATAGTCGCGCTTGAACTGGCTTGTCCATTCAATCACCCGCATGGAGTGCGGCTTTCAATTCTTCAATGCTTTTCACGCGAGGCAGATTGCCAGCGCGAGCCTCCTTCATGGCTGCGATAGTGGTGGCATTGGGTATCAGCGGGTCAAACGGTAGAGCGTGCTCATGCGCAACCTTGGTCAGCAGCAATCGCACCGCGTCAGACACGGTAAGTCCCATGGCAGCAAGCACGGCAGCTGCTTCTTCTTTAATGGCCCCGTCAATGCGGGTCTGTACAAGCTGATTGGCAGCCATGCTGATTCTCCTGAGGACGGATGATTGAATTACATTGTAATTCACAAAAGACCATGCCGCAAGCGATTCCATGACACCGATGGTGTGTCAGCAGTCCCGCTGCTCAGGTTGGCTGGCTTCGCACAACATGATCCTCAGCCGAGTATCAATGTGCCACCGTAGCCAAAACGTAACCATGTCAAAACCCAACCCACGATTTATAAGGCTTCGTGAGGCTTCATATAAATGTTGCGGGTGATGCAAGGCATTGATTAATAATAACTAATTTACGTATTTCCTTCCTACGAACCAAGGGGTCAGGAGTTCGAATCTCTTCCGGCGCACCAAATATCAAGGGGTTAGCTTAGGCTAGCCCCTTTTCTTTTCCGGGCTTGCACCAGATCTGACTTGATCAGCCCACATAAAACCAGAACACAGTCAGGTGCCAGGTTTGATGTGGGGGCACTCACAATTCAAGTCGCGAATTGCCGGTTATTTCGATTTGGCGACCCAGGCAACACAATAGCCGTTGGGAGAAATCTCGGTGTCACCTGGGAATATTTTGCAGCCTCCAAGGTCTTTTGGCGCTTTTCCGGGTGTGAACTGCATGCAGGTCTCGCATTTTTTAGCACCATTTGGTTTGTCCTGATATTTCATCGCGGAGCGCATTGCGGCATTGGTGGAGGCCATTACTTTACCGGACACGGCCAGAATGGGAATCATGGCGAGTGCAGCCGCACCGATCTTCAGGAATTGTCGGCGTGAAGGTTTGAGATTGTCTTTCATTACTGATGTCCTTTTGTTAAGCAGTTTAATGAATTGCCTTTCAGCACCTCTTTTGCGCTGACAAAGCGGCCAGCTCGGCCAAAACCGAATTAAGTCTCTGTATAGACCAAGCCATTGATCAATATACGCTTCTATAAAGATAATGCGATCTTGTTTCCTATGCTTTCAGGAAAATGACCGTGCCAGTGCTGCCAATTCCCAATAGTTGACTGGCTTGGCTCAGCTATTCATTAGTGGGTCTACAAGATCAGACGGCATCTCCAATGCCTGGATTCATCACCACTAAACGCATTGGGAAACTCTCCGTAAGGTTGTCCGTCAACTTAACGGATAAGTAGTCCGGATGCCCGTCATTATGGCGTTTGGAAGACTTGAATCGCTAAAGATTCTGGGTCAAAAACCGTTATTAGCCTTATCGATCACATCACTTTTGGGCTGCGAGCCGTTTTGCCGTGGATTTATCTTGAATATTGAATCAGCGCTTCCCAACGTTCCGGATATGGACATCGCACCCCCAAGCCCGCCAGACGCATCGACACGCCCTGCCAGTGGACCTGACACGCTACTCGAGTGCCTGCTCGTGGTGGTCCGTGCGCACGGCGGCACCTTAAGCCATCAGGCAGCCATCGATGGGTTGCCTCTGGTCAACAATCGCCTGACCCCCTCGCTGTTCCAGCGTGCAGCCAAACGAGCAGGCTTCTCCAGCAAGGTCATCCAGAAACCACTGGATGACATCAACCCCGCACTGTTTCCGGCTATTTTGCTGCTCAACAACGAGGAAGCCTGCATCCTCCTGGGCTGGAAGGACGAGGGCCGAACAGCCCGTTTGATTTTTCCGGAACTGGGTGATGCCGAAGCCTTGTTGCCACGCGATGAACTGATCGCACGCTATACCGGCCACACTATCCTGACCCGACCCGAGTTCCGCTTTGATGCGCGTACTCCTGAAGTCGGACGCGTCAAGCATCGCCACTGGTTCTGGGGCACGCTGGCCGAGAATACGCCGCTGTATCGAGACGTGCTGTTAGCGGCGTTCATGATCAACGTATTCGCTATCGCGATGCCTTTGTTCACCATGAACGTGTACGACCGCGTAGTGCCCAACCATGCAATCGAAACCCTGTGGATGTTGGCAGCGGGCGTGGCCATCGTGCTGATTGCGGATTTGGTGCTGCGCACCATGCGCGGCTATTTCCTCGACCTGGCCAGCCGCCGCGTCGATGTGCGGTTGTCCGCCTACATCATGGAACGCGTGCTGGGTCTCCGCATGGAAAACCGGCCGCTGTCAGCGGGCTCCTTTGCCGCCAACCTTCGCTCATTTGAAACGATCCGCGACTTCATCACTTCGGCTACGGTAACCGCTTTTATCGACGTGCCGTTTGCACTGATTTTCTTGATAGTCATAGGCTGGATTGCCTGGCCGCTGGTGCTCCCCATTGTGTTCGGCATGCTGCTGGTGGTGGCCTATGCCCTGACCGTCCATAGCAAAATGCACGAACTGTCCGAAACAACCTACCGAGCCAGTGCCATGCGCAATGCAACGCTGGTGGAAAGCCTGGTTGGACTGGAAACCATCAAGGCGCTCGGCGCCGAGAGCGTGATGCAGCGGAAATGGGAACTGAGTGCAAATTTCCTGTCACGTGTTGGCGCACAATTGCGGCTATTGTCATCGTCGACCATCAACGGCGCGATGTGGGCGCAGCAGTTTGTCAGCATCATGGTGGTGGTGGTCGGCGTGTATCTGATTGCCGACGGCAACCTGACGCTGGGTGGCCTGATAGCCAGCACCATGCTGTCCTCGCGGGCGATGGCGCCCATCGGCCAGGTGGCCGGCTTGCTGACGCAGTATCACAACGCAGCGACCGCATTGAAGTCGCTGGACAATATTTTGCAGCAGCCCGTCGAGCGGCCTGCCGATTCGAATTTTGTGGCCCGCCAGCATTTCACCGGCGACATCGAGTTCAAGGATGTCGACTTCAACTATCCCGAACAGGACATGGCGGCATTGCGCAACGTTTCGCTGAAAATCCGCGCCGGTGAACATGTCGCCATACTTGGTCGTGTAGGCTCGGGCAAGACCACACTGGAGAAGCTCATACTGGGCTTATACCAGCCCACCTCGGGCGCGGTACTGGTGGATGGCATCGACCTGCGCCAGTTGGATCCGGCCGAACTGCGCCGCAACGTTGGCTACGTGCCGCAAGATGTCACGCTGTTCTATGGCACTTTGCGTGAAAATCTGACCATTTCTTCCACCGCGGCAGACGATGCTGCTGTGCTGCGCGCCGCACAGGTGGGTGGCATCATCGATTTCGTCAACAGTCACCCCAAGGGTTTTGACATGGTCGTGGGCGAGCGCGGTGAGTCGCTTTCCGGCGGGCAGCGCCAGGCAGTTGCCATCGCGCGGGCCACCATCAACGACCCGCCCATTCTGCTGATGGATGAGCCGACGGGTTCGATGGACCATTCCAGCGAAGAAGAGATCAAGCAGCAGTTAAGCACTTATGCTGCCGGAAAAACCATGATCGTCATCACGCATCGCACCTCACTGCTGGACCTGGTCGATCGCATCATCGTGATTGATGCCGGCAAGATCGTGGCCGACGGACCCAAAGCACAAGTGGTCGAGGCGTTGCGCCAAGGCCGCATCGGTAAAGCATCATGAAGGCCGGTTTCTTTTCCTTTATTTCCCGGGCGGCAGACAGTTCAACCGGGCTATCCAAGCATTCGCGGCCTTTGCTCGACCGTCTGTTTGCTCGCTGGATTCCCTCCAGCCCCGAAGAATCGCAAGGCTGGGCCGCCGACGCCAGCTGGGCACAACTTGATCAGGAACCGCTTCGTGCACGTTACCTGCTGCGCTCCATCGTGGTCATGTTGATTGCTTTGGTGTTATGGGCTGCTTTTGCAACAGTGGACGAGGTCACGCGCGGATCGGGCAAGGTCATCCCCACGCGCCAGATACAGATCGTTCAAGCGGTAGACGGTGGTGTGGTATCCAAAATTCTGGTGCGTGAAGGTCAGTCGGTCGAAAAAGGAGAGTCGCTTTTTCTAATTGATAAAACCCGCTTTGTTTCTTCGCTGCGGGAGAACCGTGTGCAGTATCTGGCGCTGCTGACAAAAGCAGCGCGATTGCGTGCGCTGGCCGAAAACACCCCCTTTCAGCTACCAGACGAAATCGTGAAGGAAGTCCCCGGACTGGTTGAAGAAGAACGCAATATGTATAACGCGCGACGCCGTGAACTGGAGGCCCAGCTCAGTATCGCGCGCCAGCAACTGGAGCAGCGCAACCAGGAACTGGTCGAGGTGCGATCACGCAAGGCTCAGGCCGCACAGAGTTATGAGCTCACCGCCAGAGAGCTCACCATGACCAAACCGCTTGCAGCTTCCGGTGCGGTTTCGGACGTGGAACTGCTGCGACTCGAACGCGACGTCGGCCGCTATCGGGGCGAACGGGATCAAGCCGCAGCCCAAACCGTACGCCTGCAATCGGCCATCATTGAAGCCACCCGCAAAGTGCAGGAACAGGAAATTTCGTTCCGCAACGAAATGCGCAACGAACTCGGTGAAACCGTGGCCAAGTTGAACAGCCTCTCCGAAGGCAGCACCGCCTTGAGCGACCGCGTCGAGCACGCCAACATCAAGTCACCGGTCAAGGGAACCATCAATCGCTTGCTGATCACCACCGTGGGCGGCGTATTGCAGCCGGGCAAGGAAATCGTGGAGATTGTGCCGTCCGACGACGCGCTCTTGCTGGAAGCGCGTATCTCGCCCAAGGACATCGCTTTCCTGCGACCGGGCCTTCCCGCCATGGTGCGTTTCACTGCCTATGACTTCGCCATCTACGGCGGGCTGGATGCCGTAATCGACCACATTGCAGCCGACACCATCACAGACCCGGAAGGCAATGCCTTCTTCCTGGTGCGTGTCAGAACCCTGAAATCGTCCCTGGGGAAATCCATGCCGATCATCCCCGGCATGGTGGCGGAAGTTGACATCATGACGGGAAAGAAAAGCATTCTTTCCTACCTGCTCAAACCTGTTACCCGCGCCAAGGCCCATGCCTTTACAGAGCGCTAGCGTGATGAAGCGCCACGTATTCCTCACGGCCCGCTCACAGCCGATTCCTCGTTGGCTCGAAGCCTTTCCAAACGCACGGCTACTGTGTGACCAGCCCACAACCCGGCCCGACCTTGCGTCGTTGTCGAATGCATCGATTATCTGGTTGCATGTGGCTGAAGAAGGGTTGACGGGCGCAGACTGGGTACGGGAAGTCCGCGCCATGGCGGAGCATGTCCCCATCGTGGTGCTCTCGAACGTACCCGAGGACGAGCAAGGCATGGCGGTATTGGCAGCAGGGGCAACCGGATATAGCAGCGCACTGACACTGCCAGAGGTGCTGCGCCAGGTTGCCAGCGTCGTCGAACAAGGCGGCTTGTGGGTGGGGCCACAATTGATGCGCCGTTTCATGCAAGGTCTCGCGACACGCAAACCCGACTCCACCGTACACGCCCTGAACCAGCTCAGCCAACGCGAACGTCAAGTCGCAGAAGCCGCTTCACGCGGTTCGAGCAATAAAGAGATAGCCCGTGTAATGGATATTACCGAGCGCACGGTGAAAGCCCATTTGGGCGCGGCCTTTGAAAAACTCGGTGTGCGCGACCGCATGCAACTCGCCCTGCTCGTCAATGGTGTCGAAGATTCGACACACCTCCCCCAAAAAATCCACGCCTGACTGTACTTCGGTCCAATACGGAATCCGAAAACAATGCCGTTATAGGTAAGTAGATGGGCCCAACTGGGCCACCCAACTTACTTATAAAAAGATCAGACCCATGGATACCACCGTTTCCACCCCCCAGGCAGTCGCCACCATTATCTCAGTCGAAGGTCAGGCATTCGCCCGCGACCCGGCTGGGCAAATGCGAGTCCTCATGGCTGGCGACGTACTGCTGGAAGGCGACACGGTCGTCACCATGCCCGGTGGACAGGTCCAGTTGGCTTTTCTGGATGGGCACATGCTCACCCTCCTCCCCAACGAAACGTTCAAATTCACGGCTGAAACGTCACCCACTTCCCGCCCCGACATTGCCGAAGCGTCACTTCCCGCCGGCGAAGCCGAACGCGTCATACAGGCTCTGGAGCGTGGAGAAAACATTGACGACCTGCTGGATCCCACAGCAGCGGGTCTGGATGGCGGCAGTAATAATTCGGGCAACGACTTCGTGCGTCTGCTGCGGATTGTTGAAGGTGTCTCGCCACTGGACTTTCAGTTCAACGCTCCTGGATCTGTGGAAATTCAGGAATTTGGCGACGCCAACGCCACCACCGGTCTGCCGTTGTCAACCGGTACCATTACCGATAACGATCCGGTGCCCACCGTCAGCACCCTCAATAACGTCACCGTCGCCGAGGGTGTGGCCGCGGTGTTCACGGTCAATCTGTCGAATGCGTCGTCGACCGCCACCAGCTTCGCCCTGAACCTGACCGATGGCTCGGCCACGCTGAGCAGCGACTATACGAATG
>JAGXGP010000062.1 GCA_024636775.1 Hydrogenophilales bacterium | reverse complement strand
GGCTTGGCCTGGCTATACGGCAACCATACCCATTCCGGAAATTAGACAAAGTCCAGATTGCTGATTATCATGAGCCTCATGCATTACACGCGCGACAACATGGCCGGCCTATTACGCGGCCACGACATCAATCCGACCCACCAGCGGATCGAGATTGCGCACGCGCTATTTTCGCGGCAGGAGCATCTTTCGGCCGACCAGGTGATGGCGATCGTCAACACCCGCCACTCCGAAACCTCCAAGGCCACGGTCTACAACACGCTCAAGCTGTTTCTGGAAAAAGGCCTGGTGCGCGAAGTCATCGTCGACCCCAGCAAGGTGTTCTTCGACCCCAACACCACGCCACATCACCATATTTATGAAGTCGACAGCGGCAAGCTGTCTGATATCGATGCCGAGCATGTTCATATCTCCGGCCTGCCCCCGTTGCCAGACAACATGGTGACCGAAGGCATCGACCTCATCGTGCGTGTTCGTCGCAAAGCCTGATTTTTCCACCCGTCAATGAAGCGGGTTCACATTGCCCCCACCCTGCTCGACGCCCAACTGGCCGTCGACGCGCTGTCCAGCCTGGGTATCGTCACACATATTTTCAATGCCAATGCCGCCGGCGCGCTGGGCGAGGTTCCGTTCATGCAGGCCCAACCCGAAATTTGGGTAGATGACAACTCGCAAGAAACATCCGCACGTGAAGCCTTGGCGGGTTTGCATAACGCCCCTTCACGCGACGAAAAAAAATGCCCGCATTGTGGGGAGCACAATCCGGGCAATTTCTTGAGTTGTTGGCAATGCGGGTGGGCCTTGCCAGACTGACATACCCCTGGATCAGGGCGACGCTGTCGGTTCGCTCAGCGCATCGAGATGTGTTTGATACTGGCGTGCGAAAATTTTCTCGAGTTCATCGATTGCCTCTAACGCTGTCACGCCATGAATCAAATGGCGCGTCATTTGTGCAGACGCCTCATTAAAAATCTGGTTACGTTCCAGCATCGGATACGTCTGCATCAAACGTTGTATGGCCTTGACTACACTTTCTTTCTCGGGGCGAGGAATCGGCAAGGGCTCACTCGGCATGGTCACCGAAATGTCAGCGCCTTCTTTAGCGGCCAGAAACTCAGCATACTCAAGTAACGCTTGTTGCCGGGTATCCGACAAACTCCTGAAAATGGATAATAGGCGCTTGCTGTCTCGCATCAACGAACGCGTCCCTTGATGGGACGTTTCATCGGAATCACATCGGCGTTGCATTGCTGAAACTTGTTATCAACGAAAGTAATAAAGGCATCCAGCAATTTGCTGCGGAATTTTTCCGGTGCATACACCATTGTCAGCTCCCGCGTCAGTCGGGGAACCAATGGCACAGCGACCAGCGTGCCGAGCTGAATTTCCTTGTTTACGGTCGACGCCGACATGATGGCCACGCCAAGATTGGCCTCGACCGCGCCCTTGATGGCCTCACGGCTCCCAAGCTCCATCTCGACATGCAGGTCGTCCGGGTTGACGCCATTGTCCCTGAAGAAATCATCAACGACTTCGCGTGTACCCGATCCGTGCTCTCTCGATACATAGGGTTGATCAGCAATTTCGCGGGCTTTCACACTCGGACGCGAGGCCAGTGAATGATTGGGGGCGCAAATCATCACCAATTCATCTTCACAGCACGCCAAGGTGGTCAGATTGGGATTGTGTGAGGGGGCTTCGATCAGGCCGACGTCGAGCGAATGGTCTGCAACTTTCGCAGCGACTGTTTCCGAGTTGGCCACGGTAAGCTGAGCCTGAACCTGCGGGAAACGTTCCTTGAACTCACCCAGAATGCGGGGCAACAGATATTCGGCAATCGTGGTTGACGCGCCGATCATCAACGGGCCAGTCACCTGTCCGGTTAATTCACCGACGCGCGCCTCCATCTCGCCGGTCAAGGCCAGAATGCGTTCAGCGTAACCCAGCACCAGATCGCCCACTGGCGTCATCGAAATTCTGCCGTGGCTGCGCTCGAATAATCGTGTGTTGAAATGCTCTTCCAATTGTTTGACCTGAAAGGTCACCGCTGGCTGAGTCATATATAGGATATCTGCAGCCTTGGTAAAGCTGAGCTGTCTGGCTACGGTGTAGAATACTTGAAGCCTGCGGTCAGCCATAAATTCCCACTCCGGGGTCATAAAGACAATTATTCAACCACAAACCTGCCCGTGTTGAAACCTGCTCAATTCCAACTCATTGTATTCGCGGACCTTTCGACAACGCTTTGTCGTCTATCCGATGCCAACCCCCGCCAACACTAGATTGGCCGAAAAATGAACCGTGCGTTTTACACCATTCTGTGGGCACAGTTTCTATCCGCATTGGCTGACAATGCCCTGCTGTTTGCCGCAATTGGTTTACTGCTGTTCTTTTCGGCGCCAGAGTGGTTTTCACCCCTGCTACAAACTGTCTTCGTCGTCGCCTATATCGCTCTGGCGCCCTTGGTCGGACCGCTTGCTGACGCAATCCCCAAGGGACGTGTCATGCTCATTGCCAACACGGTCAAATTTGTGGGCTGCCTCACCATGCTGGCCGGCCTGCACCCGCTGCTGGCCTATTCCATAGTCGGTGTCGGTGCCGCCATGTACTCTCCCGCAAAATACGGCATCCTGACCGAACTGCTCCCCCCCGAAAAGCTGGTTATCGCGAACAGCTGGATGGAGGGCACCACGGTGGCCGCTATCGTGCTCGGCGCAATCATCGGCGGTGCGCTCATCAACCCGCAACTGGCCGAGGGCATCCTGGTCAATATGGGCCTGGACAGCCGTCTCATCGCCCCAAAATTCGCCATCGTAGCCATCACCAGCCTTTATCTGGCTGCAGCCTTCGCCAATCTGTTTATCCCGCGGCTGCCGATCGACCACAAACTACCCAACAAATCGCCGCTGTATATCCTTTATGACTTTTGGCACAGCTTCAAGCTGTTGTGGCGCGACCCCCTCGGCCAGGTTTCACTTGCCGTCACAACTTTGTTCTGGGGTGTTGGAGCAACACTTCGGTTGCTCATCATCGCCTGGGCCGCACTCAACCTGAACTACGGTCTCGACCAAGCCACCCAGCTCACCGCAGCGACCGCTTTTGGCATCGCCATTGGTTCGATCCTGGCCGGAAAATATGTTCGTTTGCAAAGTGCAACCCGTGTGCTGCCTGCCGGCATTATTCTGGGATTTGTGCCGATCGCGCTGATCTGGGTCCAAAGCCTCGTCCCAGCCTTGCTTTTATTGACATTGGCGGGCGCGCTGGCAGGCTTTTTCGTGGTGCCGATGAATGCGCTGCTGCAACATCGCGGGCATCTGTTGATGGGAGCGGGTCACTCAATTGCCCAGCAAAACTTCAACGAAAACATCAGCATTCTGATATTGACGGGTGCCTACGCTTTGATGGTGCGAGCCGACTGGCATATTCACACCATCATCTGGGTATTTGGTTTGTTTATCAGCAGCGTGATGACAGCCATCTGGCTACGTCATCGCAACGACGTGGTGCTCTGAGTTAACGACGCATTCTAACAAGCGCATTCACCTGATTTAGCCCGCGACAGCTTGGTTGACTGGAGGCGATTTCGCCAACGGCGCAGGCCGCCCAATGTGGAATCCCTGCGCATGAGAAAAACCCAGCGCCGTCACCCTGTCAAGCAACGCCTCGGATTCGATGCCCTCGGCCACCAGCTTGTAGCCAGCGTCCTTGATCAAGCGTGCCAGATCCTCGACAAAGACGGCCTGACGACCCGGCACCTCCAGACTACGCACCATGGAAATATCGAATTTAACCAGATCGACGGGCATCCCTGCCAAGTAGCGCAGAGACGAATAGCCACTGCCAAAATCATCGAGTGCAATCACAAACCCTGCCTTGCGCAGGCGATTAAGGTTGGCTGATGCATGGGCAATCTGGGTGATAAGTGAAGTTTCCGTTACTTCCAGCACCAGCTTGATTTTTGACAACATCGGCGCGAACTGCAACAGCTTTTCGGTAACGCGGGCGTTGACGATGCCGGGCCCGGAAACATTGAGCGATACCCCGATACCAACGGGTATCAAACCCGCTTCCAGATCACAGCGTATCCGCTCCAATACCGCCAGATCAAATTCGCATTCCAGGCCGCGAAACTCGACAACAGGGAAAATACTGGAAGGCATGATCAGGCCATGCTCGCCCCGAATTCGCACCAAGGCTTCGTAGTATTCAATCTGCAGCGAAGGCAAAGCCAACACCGGTTGGTAGTGCATCTCCAGCTGATCCGGATCAGCCATGGCTTCGTAAACTGCGCTCGTTTCAGCGTTGGAGACCAGCGATTCCTGGCCTTCTCCCATCTCGGACGTATACACCGATATCTTGTTTTGACCTGGCCGTTTAGCGTGATACATCGCGATATCAGCCTGGCGATGCAACAATTGCAGGTCGTCCTCCTGAGCCATCCTCAGCGCGGAAATGCCTACACTGATGCGGACCGGTTCCCGAACCCAATAGGCACTAAAATCGTGTTGCAAAACCTGCTCCATGCAACGCTCCACCACTTGTCTGGCGCGCTCCATGTCAGCGGATAGAAGTATCGTCGCAAATTCGTCCCCTCCCAGTCGATACAGACGATCACCGGATCTCAGGGCGCTCTGCAACGATTCGGCCAGACCTTGCAACACCTGGTCCCCTACCTGGTGCCCATAGGTGTCATTGATGGCTTTGAAGTGATCGCAGTCAAACAACAGAAAAGCCACCTCCAGCGGCATACCCGGATTCGTGCGATGCATGGCACGCCAATCATCGTCAAAGGCACGGCGATTGAGTGTTCCAGTCAAGGGGTCATGATGTGCCTGGGTCCACAGTTCCTGATTCTTGTGCGCCAGACTCACATGCATGTCATCGAGCTGCTGCTGGTAGTCGTTGAGTGACTGGCGCACATTTTCGAGCTCTGTAACTGCCAGCATGCCGCGGTAAGATTCGCCAAGCAGCCCGCCTTTTCCTCGCCTCATGTCATTGATATGGCCTGACAGGGACCGCAAGGGCCTGGTAATTACGGAGACGGTAGCCAGATAAGCCAGGACAGCAATCACGGCAATGATGGCCGCAATTTCATAAAACGAGCGGCTGATGAGATTTTCGAGCGCTCGAGTTTCCGGGTTGTTGATTGTTTTAAATCGCAAAGCAGACACAATCTTTGGGAGCGGAATGTGTAGCCCTTCCGCAGCCACAATGCGCACACTTTGCAAATCCAGATAGCGGAATTTTCGTAGTTGAACGAGCCCCACCTGAAGATCAGACTTGAATCCCATATACCCCAGAAGATGCGTTTGATCGACATTCTGGTAGAACGGGAAAAAATAATATAAATGCCCGTGTCCGTTTTCCTGCACCATGAAATGCTGCAGGTTCTTTGTGTCGATTTGCACCGGCATGATCGCCTCACCTGCGAAAGACGCTGACAGATTGCGCCCTTCCAGGTTGTAGAGGTCGACCGCATCAAGGTTGTCCGAAATCACCCCGGCGGAACGCGCGCGGGAATTACGCCAATAACCATAATAGGTGGGGTTTTCTAACTGTTGCCGCGCCTCGTCCCATTGCATCATGGCCAGTGCATTGGCATTT
The DNA here is from genome assembly GCA_024636775.1 of Hydrogenophilales bacterium. Taxonomy (GTDB): domain Bacteria; phylum Pseudomonadota; class Gammaproteobacteria; order Burkholderiales; family Thiobacillaceae; genus Thiobacillus. The sequence continues at coordinate 5,383 of JAGXGP010000062.1, read as the reverse complement.
GCCTGCTCGGTCAGTAGGGCGATAGCCTCATTCAGCTCCTGACGCGCCAGCTTTTCATCAGACTGAGCGATTGTTTCCTTGAGTCTGGAGGTATCGTGAAACACAAAGGCCGCGAATACAGCCAAAGCCATCACCAGCACCAAGGAGAGCGCTAACGCATAGTGGGCGATTGGCCGTGGCGGAAATCGCACCTTCAAGAACGAGGACAGCATGCTTCAGCGCTCGGGCCGCTTGTCCTGCAAGGTCTGCAAGGTCTGCAAGAGCACATCCTGCAGTTCGAATTCGTATTGGTTGTCAAAGAAATGTGAAGCGCCCGGAATGACACGAACGGCAACGCCACTGGCAGTCAGTTTCTCCACCCAATCTGATCCCATGCGGTCATCTTTGCCGCCCATGATGACTTCTGTGGGCACATGTATCCGCTTAAGTGCATCCAGAATACTGTTCCGGCTTACCTTCATATAGGACAGCAGGGACGCAGGGGGGCTGACGTATTTTTTGCATTGACCAAACTCCGCCTCGACAAGCACATGATTCTTTTTGGATAAACGATCACGTAAATCCTGCGCGATCTGTGCTCGTTGCTGAGCATTTTGTTTCATTTCCACATCGGTGAGACTGATCATCAGTAGCTGTTTCACGGCTGGAACTGGATTGCGTCCCATATACGTGAGCAACTGCACATTGCCATAACTGTGGCCCACAAGAATGATGCGGGTATGCCCTTTCTGTTCGAGCCAGCGAACCCAATATGCAACCTCATCTGCATCTTCGTCTAGCGAATGCAGGTGCATGGCCTCACAAGACAGGCTTTTATTGCGGCGTGATATACCCAGCGACAGGGTCGGCGCCAGCGTCGTGTAGCCTGCGGTCGAAGCGGCTTCCATCAGGCTTGAAACAACAGGAAAAGCGCGGGTTTGAAGAAAACCATGCAGTACCAGAACGGCAGCCTGGCCATCCTTTCCTTTATGGAAATCCGCACGGGCAATCTTGCCAGTGGGTAGCTTGGCCTCGACTGCTTTATTGTGGTCCGCCAACGAAGGCAGCGCGAACAACAGCCCCGCCAAGGCGGACAGTAACAGGCTCTTGTTCATAAGCTTTTCTAGGCAGTCCGTAGTTTTGATGCTTAACAGGTCAAGCGGCCGCACACTTGAATACTTGAGTCAGAAACCTCGTGCGTTTGTTATTAAGATAATAACCACCTTGCCTGGTATCAAAAATGGGATTTCCATACCTGTGCACCCGTCCATTAATGTACGAATCTCGCTGTCACGCTCCAACTCAGGTTGGCCCCGTTTCTTTCTGCGACTTCACCACGCTCATGGCCCCTGCGATCAGGCTGCTGAGATCGGCCATATTAGACGGCACAATCAGGGTATTGCCGGCCTTGGCGATGCCGGCAAAGGCCTCGACGTATTTTTCGGCGACCTTGAGGTTCACAGCCTGCACACCACCGGGCATTTCGATCGCGCGGGCAACACGGGCGATGGCTTCAGCGTTGGCGATGGCAATCGCCTTGATCGCCTCGCCTTCGCCCTGGGCAACGTTGATGGCAGCCTGCATTTCACCCTCGGATTCCTGAATCGCAGCATTGCGTTGGCCGGTGGCGATGTTGATCTGCTCCTGCATGCGGCCTTCTGACGACGCAATCAGCGCGCGCTTTTCGCGCTCGGCGGTGATCTGCCGCTGCATGGCGTGGAGAATTTCTTTCGGCGGGGTCAGGTCCTTGATCTCGTAGCGCAGCACCTTGACGCCCCAGTTGGTCGAGGCCTCGTTCAGCGCCATCACGACACCCCGGTTGATGTCATCACGCTCTTCAAAGGTACGGTCCATTTCCATCTTGCCGATCATCGAGCGCAGGGTGGTTTGGGCCAGTTGCGAAATCGCCGCGATATAGTTGCTCGCCCCATAGGACGCCATCTTCGGATCGGTGACCTGGAAATACAGAATGCCGTCGACCGACAACTGCGTGTTGTCACGCGTGATGCAAATCTGGGGCGGCACATCGAGGGGAATTTCCTTCAGCGAATGCTTGTAGGCGACCGCATCGATGAACGGAATTACCAGATTGAGACCCGGCGCCAGCACGGCGTGAAACTTGCCCAGACGCTCGACAACCCAGGCGTTTTGCTGCGGCACCACGCGAACGCCTTTGGCGACGACGATGGCAATGACGATCAGAATAACCAGTGCAACAGTTTCCATTATTTTCCTTTTAGCCCCGTGCGGGGATTAGTTGCCCAGAATAAGTGTATTGCCTTTTACTGCTCGGATAATCAATCCACGCGAGCCATCAACGCTCGGTGATTCGGCCTCGGCATCCCATACCGCACCCCGATATTTGACCTGGCCGCGGCCGTCCTGCCAGGACTCGACCTCGACCGTTTTTCCAATATCCATATCCTGCACATTGGACTCGGGGTGGTCAGTGTTGCGTTTCCAATGCCGCAATGCCAGGGTTCCCAGCACGGCAATCACACTTGCTACCAGCAGTTGTACCACCAGGCCCGCGCCCAGCCAGGCTGCAACGCCCGCCGCGGCGGCGGCTACGCCATACACCAGCAAATAGAATGTGCCGCTGGTGAGTTCTATCCCCACCAGCACCGCCGCCAGAATCCACCACAACAAATACGCCTGCATCTCATCTCCTGATTATCACGGGTCGATTCGCCAGTTCATCCGGATTATCTCCGGTTGGGGGGAAATGTGTTGTTAACAGCGTGCTGATCTGCTCAATCCCGGCCAGCGCGCCACGCTCGAAGTCGCCTTGTCGGAACGCCGCTTCCATGGTCTGTGCAATCACTTCCCACGCGGCGGCATCCACCCGCGCGGCAATGCCGCGATCTGCCACGATTTCGATGTCTCGGTCAGCCAGCAACAGGTAAACCAGCACCCCACTGTTGTGCTCGGTATCCCACACACGCAAATTGGAGAACACTTCAACCGCGCGTTCACGCCCTGCCATCCCGCGCCACACCTGGGATGCAGAAAGGGTGTTTTCGATGGCAAAGCGGATTTCTCCGTTGTGCGTGGTCTCGCTGGTGCGAATGGCTGCCTCAATCGCGTCAAGCGTGGCCTGCGGAAAGGCGCGGCGCCACGCCCAGGGCGGCATGAAGAGATGTTTGAACCAACGCTTGATATCTACCATGAGCCTGATGCGCCTCCACCGCCGAAACCGCCACCGCCACCGCCCCAGGAACCACCGCTACCGCCCCCTCCAAAACCACCACCGCCCCCACTGGACCAGCCTCCACCGCTTCTGAATCCTGATGCGACGCCTGCAAACACGAAAACCGCAACAAGCAACACGACTGGGGTCAAGCCCAAAAACAACGCCCCCACCAGCCCACTGCCCAGCGCAGCGACACCCCCCGCAGCGGGACGGCTCATCATGGCAGAGAGCAGCCAACCAGCGATGACGCCGCCCAAAATGAGCAGGACAAAGGGCGCCTCCCCCCCCCCGCTTTGCTTGCTGGGCGGCGGCAAGGACTCGCCCTCGATAAGACTCATCAGCTGCTGAATGCCTGCGTCGATACCGCCATTGAAGTCCCCCGCTTTGAAATAAGGGTTAATGGTTTCGGCGATCACCCGCTTGGCAATCGCATCCGGTATGACGCCTTCCAGTCCGTAACCGACTTCAATCCGGAATTTACGATCATTCTTGGCTACGATCAGGATCAACCCATCGTCTATCTTGTCGCGGCCTATTTTCCATTGGTCGGCCACGCGAATGCCAAACTGGGCGATATCTTCGGGCTCGGTGGTCGGCACGATCAACACCGCGATCTGGGTCCCTTTCTGTGCCTCGAACGTGGCCAGCTTGTTTTCAAGCGCATTGGCCTGCCCGGTGCTGAGCGTGGCCGTCAAATCGGTCACGCGGCGCGACAGTTCCGGCACCGCCACCTGAGCCCAGGCGGACAGCGCAAACATCGCGAGAAAGAACACGAACACAAACCGCCCAACATGCGGGCGGTGATGTGTGTGCGATTGCATCCGCAGCAGTCGGGTCATTGAACGCTTAATAAGCGGGCGGGGGGCTCGGTGCAGGGGCGGGGTTCACTGAGGGTGCAGCGGTGCCGAAATCCACCTTGGGCGGTGTGGCGATCGTCTTTTCGTTTTCCACCGTGAAGCTGGGTTTGAGTTTGTAGCCAAACAGCATCGCAGTGAGGTTGGACGGGAAGGAGCGCACCGCAATGTTGTAGGTTTTGACCGCGCCGATGTAGCGGTTTCGCGCGACGGTGATGCGGTTCTCGGTGCCTTCGAGCTGCGCCTGCAGGTCGCGGAACAAGCCGTCTGCCTTCAACTGCGGATAGTTCTCGGCCACCAGCAGCAGGCGCGAGATCGCGCCAGTAAGTTCGCCCTGCGCAGCGATGAACTTCTGGAAAGCCACTTCGTCGTTGACAAGCTCAGGCGTGGCCTGGATCGATCCCACCCGGGCTCGCGCTTCGGTCACGCTGATGAACACATCCTTCTCGTGTGCCGCGTAGCCTTTCACCACGTTAACCAGGTTAGGCACCAGATCGGCGCGGCGCTGGTACTGGTTCAATACTTCGGCCCAAGTGGCCTTGATGTCCTCGTCAGTTGTTTGAAAAGTGTTATAGCCACAGCCAGAGAGGGCCAAGACCAAACTTCCCAAGACCGCAAATTTAAACGCTTTAAGCCATGTGAACATTATCATCTCCCGGATTGGTGCAGATTAAACGCTGAAGTTTACGCCACCCCCCAGGTGGCAAACAGCGGATCGGACTCTTCGAGCTTGTCGGCGTAGCGGTCGTCCTTCGGCCGCTTGAGTCCGCGCTCAACGTAGGTTTCCACTTTCTTGAATCCGGCCTGCTTGATCAGCGTGCCGACCCAGGCCATGCGCTCCATTGGATGCAGTTCGGTCCACAGCTTGATCACCTTGGGCGGAAAATAGCGATTCGACACGACCACGACTAACATGCCGCCCGGCTTCAGAACACGCTTGGCCTCAGCCACGATTTTATGCGGCTGCGTCAGATATTCGAACGATACCGTGCACACCACAGCGTCAAAGCTGGCATCGGCAAAGGGCAGTGTCGGGTCGGCATTGAGATCGTGCACGATGCGCTCGGCCAGCTGTGGATTGTCAGCCAGTTCCTCGGCGTTCATGCCCAGGCCCACCGCAGACCCCACGGTATCAGGCAGGTGCGAGCGCCAACTGGCCATCAGGTCGAGTACCCGCGCCTTCTCTGGCAGCACGGTGCGATACAGCGCCTGGATGCGGCGCGCGCAGACGGCATCAACGTGGGTGACTTTTCTCGGCTCGGCATAGAACGCGGCATCAGGCGTCTCGTCTTCGCGGCTGAACGCATCGGCTCCTTCAAAACCGGTCGGCGTCAGCATTTGTGCCTCCATGCCGCTC
>JAGXGP010000061.1 GCA_024636775.1 Hydrogenophilales bacterium | reverse complement strand
ATTCAGCGCATGGCCGACCTCGATCCGGCCGCCTGGAACGCACTCGCAGGTGACTCGCCCTTTGTGCAGCATGCCTTTTTGCATGCGCTGGAAACCACCGGCTGCGTCGGCCCCGACATTGGCTGGGAGCCTGTGCACCTCGCGCTGTTTCGCAACGGCCAGCTCGAAGCCGCGATGCCGCTCTACGTCAAACACCATTCCTGGGGTGAGTTTGTGTTCGACTGGGCCTGGGCCGACGCCTACCGCCGCCACGGTCTCAACTACTACCCCAAGCTGGTGTGCTGCGTGCCCTTTTCGCCCGTGCCCGGCCCGCGCCTGCTGGCCAAGAATGATGACGACCGCGCCACGCTGATCCAGGCCGCGCTCAAGCTGACGCAGGATCTGGGGTTTTCATCGTTCCACATTCTGTTCCCCACCGAGCCGGACCATGCGGCACTCAACCTCCCACTCGCGCCGCTCGGGGACGCCGATTTGCAAGCGGCCGAAGCCCCTGCAAAATCGAATACCGCATTAATGCATCGCAGCGCCTTCCAGTTCCACTGGCAGAACGCGGGTTACACCGACTTTGAAAACTTTCTCGCCGCGATGAAACACGACAAACGCAAGAAAATCCATCAGGAAAGAAAGAAGCTGAACAAACTCGGCGTCACCTTCCGCTGGGTGGAAGGCCGCGACAGCACCGATGAAGACTGGGACCACTTCATGCGCTGCTATGCCGACACTTACGCTCGCCACCGCAGCGACCCCCACCTCAACCACGCCTTTTTCGCCGACCTGCGCGCCAACCAGCCGAACAACGTAGTGCTGATCATCGCCGACCGGAACGGCATGCCCATCGCCTGCTCGTTCTGCATCAAAGACAACGAGCGGCTATACGGACGCCACTGGGGCACGCTGGAATATGTGCCGGGCCTGCATTTTGAAACCTGCTACCAGCAAGGGATTGAATACGCGATTGCCCATGGCCTGCAGGTGTTTGAAGGCGGCGCGCAGGGCGAACACAAACTCGCTCGCGGCCTCGTCCCCACCGCCACCCATTCCTGGCACTGGCTGGAGAATGCCGAATTCCGTGACGCGGTCGATCGGTTTTTGGAACGTGAGACTGATGCCATCAGTCACTATATGGATGAGATGGAAGGGCCGTTTCGACGGGAGCCGACGTTATCGACAACCAATCTGGAATAGAGGCCGCTTGCTTGGCAAAAGGCCATGCCTTACGGCGTCTGTGAGTTAGGGGAAACCCGGGGTAGTTCAGTCAGTCCCCTATTGTCCATGGACATGACTGTCACCTGTTATTTGACGATTTGAACGGTGTCTAGAACAAACTGACGGACTTCTTTCCAGCGAGCGAGATGCTGAAGTGGAAAACTGTAATTGACTGATAACCCATCCGCCGCCAAATACCCAACCCTGCACGAATCGATGCTACCTCTGGGGCGGGGGGGGCAAATAATTGGCATGAGATCGCCATTTGGCGCTCGGTATTGATCGCCGACCGGGATATAGACCACTTCTGCATAGGGACGCGCTTTATTTGAGTAACGCTTTAATCTCAAATCATTCAACTCTGCGACGTTAGGTGCTGAGCCAAGAATAATATAAAAAAATTGGTGTCGTAGCACAGCTTGCTCATCAACTAAATCCCATCTGCCTTTAGAGGAGCCTTCCGCGAAGTTAACGTAAACGGCGTTATACCCGCCCGGGTTTTTCCAGTTTTTATATTGATCGTGAGTCGGAAATCCGGGCAGTAAGGTTGCCAATAGCAAAGTTGTCTGCAATGCCGCAGAACCTCTCTTGTCGAATTGCTCGGGTCGTGGGTCGTCTAACAATCGGATATACCCTGTCGGCACCTTCACCACCGTCTCACCAAACTTCACCGTCTGAAACGGCGCATTGCGATCCCTGTTTTCCCACGGGTCATATGACGCCTTACGCGGCGGTGTCGGATCAACCGGCGCTGCCGGTGTCTCGACCTCACCGTTCGCCGACACGTTGTCGTATTGCTTGTCTGCGCCACAGCCTGTAGCAAGCAGGGCAGCAATCAATGCCGTCAGCATTACAAAGTTCAGCATCACAACTCCAGTTTTTCCTGCCCCGCATCACGCGCAATGCGTTGCCTGAACGCTCAACGCTAAACAATAAAAAAGCGGCGGATCAAGCCGCCGTTTTCATTCCTGCAATTTACACCAGCACCGCTGTCAGATAAGTCACGTACAAAACACCATTCACAATCAGGTGCCACACCCGCAACCCTCCGTTCAACGCGGCCCAACGCAGCCAGAACGCTGCAACCAAGGTAACCAGCACACCCAGCAACACCTCCTTTTGCGGCGCCCATGGGGTGAGCGAAATGCCGATGGCGGGCAGCAGGGTGCCCTGGAACACCATGGCGCCGGTGATGTTGCCGAACGCCAGGGTGTCCTTGTTCTTGCGCACCCACAGGATCGAATTCACCTTTTCCGGCAACTCGGTTGCGATCGGGATGATCATCAAGGACAGCAGCAGGGCCGAGATGCCGATGATGGGCGCGGCGGCTTCGACGCCATGGATGAAGCCCTTGGCGCCGGCGATCAGCAGCGCCAGGCCCAAGGCCAGCTGCACGATGATGAAGAACAGGTTTTGCGGCAGGCCCAGGCGGGTCAGCAGCATGGGGGAGCTGGACTCAGTGGCGTGGCCGTCTTCGACCAGCTTGGCCGACGCGCGCAGGGTCAGCATCACGTAGATGAAGTAGATCATGACCATGACGAAAGCGAGCGCGGCGCGGACCCAACCTTCTCCATGCGGGATGAACATGGCGATGAAGGCCAGGGTGAAGGCCATCAGGAAGAAATCAAGGTCGCGCTTGATGCCGGTTTTCTCTGGATTGAAATGGCCCTGAATGCCGCGCTTTTTGAACACCGCCACACTCAACAGAAACAGCGACAGGGTCGACAGCATCAAGGGCGCGCCGAGGATGGCGCCGACACCGATTTCTTCATTGACCGCGCTATTGCCGGTGCCAGCAAAGATGGCCAGCAGCGGCACCAGGGTTTCGGGCATGGCTGTGCCGACCGCAGCAAACAAGGAGCCTGTGACGCCTTCGGAGATTTTGAGCTTTTCGCCGAGGTGTTCAAGCGCGTTGACAAAGATTTCTGCGGCAACGAGGATGACGAGCAGATAACCGAAGAGTTCGAGAAACAGCATGCGCGCCAACCGTGGGGAAAACCGAGAGTCTACCAGTACAGCCGCCCCTAGCCCGGCGGGATTCGAGCGTCTTGCCGAAGGTGACTTTCATCTTCGCCTCGCTGCGTCATCCGGGATGGCCGTGGTGCTGTTCACAGCGCCGCAGTGCGGCGCGTGCCGTGCCTGGAAGCACCTGCTGCCGTCTGCACTAGCGGACCTAGCCAGTGTGTTTTATGAGGTGGACATCAGTGAAGCGACCGGGGTGGCGCGCTATTACGATATTTTCCATCTGCCGACGGTGTACCTGTATCGCGACGGGCAGTTTCATGCCGAGCTGCAGTGCGAAGCCCGACCGGACAGCATCCGGCAGGCCACACACCAATTGTTGAATACAGCCGCGCAGGATGAACCCTAAGTTCTCCTGAGACTATCAGTCAGCTAAGCCCGCGCCCCACGAACACCACGGCTATCGTGAGCAGGCCTATGCTGAGATTGATCCCGATCAGCATGCGGATTTGAGCCAAGGCTGCGCCACCGGCTTTCCAGTTCTGCTCACTCACGGCACGTTTGAGTTTTTTGTAAGGTGCGAAAAACACGTGCGCAAAGAGCAGCATCATCACCACGCCCAGCACCAGCATCGCCAATGCATAGTGCGGTAACGCGGCACCACTGAGTTTCATCAGCATATACAGGCCGGTCAGCAGGATCAGCGCCACCGATGCCCACACCCACGGAAAAAATTTGCCGAACACCCCAGCCCACAAGGTCAGGCGAAGCGGTGGCTCGAGTACGCTGGCGGCGACGGGCCGCAGCGCCATGTAGGCGAAAAACATGCCGCCCACCCAGACGACGATGCTTAAAACATGCAGCAATGGGGCGAAATTCATGACACGTCCTTTCAGAATAAAGTGGCTTGATCGAGTACAAGTTTGACGGGCGCAAAGCTGCGCCGATGCTGCGGACACGCACCATGTTCCTTTAATGCTGCCATATGGATGACCGTTCCATAGCCCATGTGACGGGCAAAGCCATAGGCCGGGTAGTCTTCGTGCAGCTTGCACATGAACTGGTCGCGTGCGGTTTTGGCCAGGATCGATGCAGCCGCAATCGACGCCACTTTATCGTCGCCCTTGACCACGGCCTGCGAACGCCACGCCCACTTCGGGCAGCGATTGCCGTCCACCCACACGTCGTCCGGTGCACGATCCAACCCTGCCACGGCGCGCTGCATGGCCAACATGGTGGCCTGCAGAATGTTCAGTTGATCGATTTCTTCCACGCTGGCTTCGGCCACACACCAGGCGATTGCGTGGGTGCGAATTTCATCGGCCAGGCGTTCGCGGGCGGCGGCGGAGAGCTTTTTGGAGTCGCGCAGGCCTTCAATGCGTTGACCGGGGTCAAGCATCACCGCCGCAGCCATCACCGGCCCTGCCAACGGGCCTCGCCCAGCTTCATCCACGCCGCACAAACCCAAAGGCCCCCAATGCAGTTCGATGTGCGTCATGACAGATAAGGCTGCAGGACATCGGCAATGCGTGCGCTGGCGCCTTGCTGCAAGCTCATGTGCAGGGTACGAAACGTTTCATGCAGCTCAAGCCTGCGCGGCGCATCGTCAAGCCAGGCCAACGCATCATTGGCCAGCGCTTCAGGCGTCGCAGCGTCTTGCAACCGTTCCGGCACCACGAATTCACGCAACAACACATTAGGCAACCCAACCCACGGCTGCATTGCCTGTTTCAGCATCATGCGGGCAGTGATTGCCGGCATACGATAGGTGATGACCATCGGTTTCTTGAACAGCGCAGCCTCGAGCGTGGCGGTACCCGACGCCACCAGCGTCACATCACACGCGGCCAATGCCGTGTGTGACTGCCCGGCCAGAACATGCAAGGGTAAATCCAGGCCTTGTGCAGCCTGCCGGATCAATTGCGCGGCGGCTTCATTTGCAGCGGGCACGACAAATTGCGCATCCGGGTGCTGTTTCAGAATCAACGCAGCCGCATCGAGCATCAAACCCGCGTGGCGGGATACTTCACTCAACCTGCTGCCCGGGAGCAACGCAATAACGGGGCCCGACACCAGGCCCAATGACGCGCGCGCGGCGGCCACATCAGGCTCCATCGGGATCACATCCGCGAGGGGATGGCCTACATAGGTGACGGGAATGCCTGCGTCCCGGTAAATCCTTTCCTCAAACGGGAAAACCACCAGCATCTGCGACACCGCCTGCTTGATGCGGTGGATGCGCTCGGGTCGCCACGCCCAGATCGACGGGCTGACAAAGTGAACGGTTGGAATGCCCGCGCGTTTGAGTTTCGCTTCCAGCGTGAAATTGAAATCGGGTGCGTCGATCCCCACGAAAACACGCGGCCGATCGTTCAGGAAATGACGGGCTATCCGCGAACGTATCCACAGCAGTTCAGGTAAATGGCGGAGGACTTCGACATAGCCGTTTACTGCCAGTTTTTCACTGGGGTAGATCGCTTCGACGCCAGCTTCGACCAGCCTGGGGCCGGCTATGCCTGCTGCGCGCAAGTTGGGATGTGCCTGCTTCAGCGCATTGATAAAATGTGCGCCGAGAAGATCACCAGAGGCTTCTCCAGCGACCAGGCCCAAATCCATCACCGGATAATGCCGCGTTCTGAATGCTCAAGAAAATCGAGCAGTTGCCGCACTTCGGCATGCGTTGCGGCGCTAAGTGCGAGTTGCGTCTGCGCCTCTGCCAGGGTATTGCCTTCACGATAGAGTGTTTTGTAGGCACGCTTCAACGCGGTCAGCGATTCAGAGGTAAACCCGCGCCGCTTGAGGCCTTCGTTATTCAGGCCATGCGGTGCGGCAGGCTGCCCGGACGCCATGACAAATGGGGGAATATCCTTGAACACGACGCTGGAGATGCCTGTCATCACATGGGCGCCGATCTTGCAGAACTGATGCACCCCGGTGAAGCCGCCCAGAATCACCCAGTCGCCAATTTCGGCATGACCTGCCAATGAAGCATTATTGGCAAATATGGTACGGTCGCCCACGATGCAGTCGTGCGCGATATGGACGTAGGCCATGATCCAGTTGTGCGAGCCGATCGTGGTCACGCCGCGATCCTGAATGGTGCCGATATTGAAAGTACAAAACTCGCGAATGACGTTATGGTCGCCGATTTCCAGTCGGGTCGGCTCGCCTGCGTATTTTTTATCCTGTGGCGCTTCACCCAGCGAGACAAAGTGAAAGATCTGGTTGTGAGCGCCAATCGTCGTGTGACCGGTGATGACAGCATGGGCGCCAACCGTGGTGCCGGCACCTATTTTCACATGTTCACCAATGATGCTGTATGGACCGATCTCGACGTCATCAGCAAGCTGCGCCTTCGCATCGACCAATGCGGTAGGATGTATCTTGGCCATCTCAGGGTTTGTCGCGCAACGTCGCCATAAGTTCGGCTTCAGCTACCAGTGCCCCGTCAACTTCAGCGCGGCCTTTGTATTTCCAGATGCCGCGCATTTCACGCACAATTTCAATTTTCAGGATCAACTGATCACCCGGCTTGACCGGTTTCTTGAAACGCGCGCCGTCGATGCCGGCAAAGTACACGATCCCGATATCCTCGGGCGCGTATTCCTTGGTCTTGAATGACAAAATGGCCGCCGCCTGCGCCATCGCTTCCAGTATCAACACACCAGGCATCACGGGTGAAACAGGAAAGTGGCCGGGGAAAAACGGCTCATTGATAGTGACGTTTTTAAGTGCGGTGATGGATTTACCGACCTCAAGCTCGGTCACTTTGTCGATCAACAAAAAAGGGTAGCGATGCGGCAGGTACTGCATGACCTGCTCGATATCCATAATCATGATGCATTTTCCAATTCGTTAAGGCGTTTTTCAAGCTGCTTGATGCGGTCCGCCAGTTTGTCGAGATTACGCATGTGAATAGCGTTTTTTTGCCAAACAGCATGTTCGGAAAAAGGCAGCGCTGAGGTGTAGGTACCCGCTTTTGGTAGCGACTTGGTGATCAGAGTGTTGGTTGAAATACGCGTACCGTCTGCAATCTCGATATGTCCAAATATCATGGCCGCACCGCCTATCATGCAGTTTCGACCTATTTTTGCACTTCCCGCAATCCCGGTACAGGCTGCAATCGCCGTATGCGCGCCAATGTGCACGTTATGCGCCACCTGAACCAGGTTGTCGAGTTTGACGCCCTCACCAATGAGCGTGTCTTCAAGCGCACCACGGTCAATGGTTGTGCAGGCGCCGATTTCCACATCGTCAGCGATCAGGACGCGGCCAATCTGCGGGATTTTCTCCCAACCCACTTCGGCCGGTGCATAGCCAAAACCATCCGAGCCGATCACACAGCCTGAATGCAGGATGCACCGCTCACCGACGACACAGGCGTGGTAAAGCGTGACATTCGCGTGAAGATGACAATCCGCACCGACGCGCGCATGGTCACCGACAACGCAGTTGGGCCCCACAACCGTTCGGGCGCCGATATGCGCGCCCCGTCCAATGACTGCTCCTGCTGCGATGCTGGCATCGGCTGCAATCACTGCATCAGTCGCAACGGTTGCCGCTGGGTGTATGCCTGCCAGAGGACGCAACGGAGGATTCAGCAGCGCAGACACGCGCGCAAAATACAGATAAGGATGGGGGGTAAGAATGCGCGGCAAATCAGTCGCATCACGCGCATCATCAGGCAGAATGACTGCCCCCGCTTGCGTCGAGGACAACTGGGCCAGATATTTGCTTTGGGAAACGAAGCCTATTTCTTCTGCCGTGGCGCGATCCAATGGTGCAACCTGGCACACGGTTCGACCCCCATCACCCACGAGTTCACCACCAAATTGGGCGACCAGGTCTGTTAGCGTGACTTGCATCGGATAGATGGATTTCCCAAGTCAGGCTTATTTTCCGCCCAGCGCCTTCATCACACGGTCAGTGATATCGTTCTTGGGGTCAACAAAGACCGCCTGTTCGACGATCAGGTCATACTTTTCGGCGCGTGCGATTTCCTGAATGGCCTTGCGTGCCCGCTCCTGAATCTGCCCCAACTCTTCATTGCGACGCAGGTTGAGATCTTCACGAAACTCCCGGCCCTGGCGTTGCAGGTCACGGTTGAGATTACCCAGGTCGCGTTCTTTGATCTTGCGATCACTGTCCGACATGGTCACGCCATCCTTGTCGAGTTGCGCCTGTAAATCGCGGGCTTGCTTGGCGAGTTTCTGCAACTCCTGATCACGCGTAGCGAACTCCCGCTCGAGCTTCTTTTGGGCAGAAACGGACAGCGGTGCTTCACGGATTAAACGCTCGGTGTTAACGAACCCGATCTTGTCCGCCAAAACGGGGGTTGCGGAAAACGCAGACACCAGCACGACAGAAAGGGAAACAGCAAACGGTTTGAACTTCATCATCAAATACTCCAGTAACGGCTAACCTTAGAACACATTGCCCAAGGTGAATTGAAACACTTCAGATTTGTCGCCAGTCTTGCTGGCCAGTGGTTGCGCCAGGCTGAATTTAAGCGGGCCAAGTGGCGAGACCCACAGCACAGCGACCCCAGCCGAATAGCGCAAGTCTCCAAATGCAAACTTCTTATACAACCCATCGTTGTCATTGGGTCCGAATGAAGCACCTGCATCAACAAAGGCCGACATGCGCAACGACTGGTCATCCTTAAGTCCCGGCAATGGGAAGAAGAGTTCCGCATTACCCACCACTCGTTTGTTGCCCCCCAGTGCATCACCATTGGCATCCTTGGGTCCTAGCGTACCGTTCTTAAAGCCACGTACTGAACTGTTTCCGCCGGCGTAAAAATTCTTGAAGAACGGCAATTCATCGCCCGCAAGACCGTCGCCGATACCTGCTTCGCCATTGAGCAAGAGCGTAAAGGTTTTGCTCAGCGGGAAGTAATGCTGCTGCTGATACGACAATTTGTAATACTGAAGACTGCCGGCAGGTGTTCCGATTTCCGCAGCCACGCGCTGAAGCATGCCTTTGGTCGGGAACAAATAACTGTCGCGAGTATCACGCGCCCAGGCAGTATCCAGACGCACGGTTGTATCGTCGCGCGTGGACTTTCCTATACCCACGAACCTTTGGTACGGGCTAGGGGTAGTAGTGAATGCGGGATCTATCTCAAGCGAGGTCTGCTCGTAGGTCAGACCGAACGAGATGGTATCGCGCTCGTTGAGCGGTACGCCAAACCGCATACCCACACCATAGGTGGATGTTTTATACGCGCTTACGTTATCGAGCGAGCTCGAATCGACATCACGCCGGTACAGGTCATAACCCAAGCTGACGCCGTTCAGCGTGAAATAAGGGTTGGTAAACGACAATGCATACACCGTATTGACACTGCCCGAGTTGATCTGTGCCGACAAGCGATTACCAGTTCCAAAAACGTTGTTCTGGGTAACCGAACCCGACAGCACCAGGCCCTCGGATGAAGAGAAGCCTGCACCTAACAGGATGTTACCGGTGGGTTTTTCAGTGACGTTCACATTGACGTCGACCTGATCGGTCGTACCAGACACGCCGGGCGTTTCAATATTGACTTCATTGAAAAAACCAAGCCGGTTGAGCCGGTCACGCGACAGGTTGATTTTTTCGGCGTCGTAATACGCGCCTTCCATTTGCCGCACTTCACGACGCACCACTTCATCACGGGTTTTCGTGTTGCCGGCCACATTGACACGGCTTACATAGACGCGACGACCCGGGTCAACAAAGAGGGTAAAAGCAACCGTTCCTTTTTCTCGGTCCAGTTCAGGCACTGCATTGACGTTGGCAAAAGCATAGCCATCATTTCCCAGGCGATCACCGATTTTCTTGGTCGTCTCGGTCAGGCGATCGCGCGCAAACACATCGCCCGGCTTGAACGTAATGAGCTTTTTCAGCTCGGCTTCAGGCACCAGCATCTGCCCGGCAAGCTTGACGTCCGATACCTTGTACTGCGGGCCTTCGGTCACGTTGATGGTGATGTAAATACCTTGTTTGTCGGGTGAAATCGAAACCTGATTGGAGTCAACGTTAAATTCCAGATAACCACGATTGAGGTAAAACGAGCGCAAGGCTTCGATATCCCCACTCAGACGCGTTTTGGAATATTGATCATTCTTGGTGTACCAGGTCAGCCAGCCCGGGGTGGTCGAGGTAAACAGACCCAACAACTCTTTTTCTTTGAAGGCCTTGTTTCCAACGATACTGATTTGCTGGATTTTGGCGCTAGTCCCTTCGACCACATCGAACTGCACGGCAACCCGGTTGCGCTCGAGCGGGGTTAATGTGGATTTGATTTCGACTGCGTATTTTCCGCGATTGAAATACTGACGCTGCAATTCCTGCTCGGCCTTTTCCAGCAAGGCCCGGTCGAGTACGCGACCCTCTGCCAGTCCAGTCTGCTTCAAGCCGGCTTTCAAGTCTTCCTCGGAAAATTCCTTGATTCCCAACAGGGTGATTTTCGAAATGGAAGGGCGTTCTTCAACGGTGACAATCACGACGCCATCGCGCGCTTCCAGCCTTACATCCTTGAAGAAACCGGTGGCGTAGAGTGCCTTGATCGCCGCTGCGGTTTTTTCGTCGGTCATCATCTCGCCGACTTTCACCGGCAAATAGCTGAATACGGTTCCTGCCTCGGTACGCTGAATGCCCTCGACCCGGATATCCTTGACGATAAATGGCTCTTCGGCACAGACAGGCTGCACAACAAAAACGGCAGCTAGAGCAAGCGTCAAACGGTTCAGAATCATGTTTATTTCATCCACCTATCAGGCGTTGCAAATCGTTGAACAGGGCAAAAGACATCAACAGCAGCAGGAATGCCATGCCAATCCGGCTGCCTATTTCCATGGTGCGCTCAGACACCGACCGGCCCGTGAAAACTTCCGCCACATAATACATGAGGTGACCCCCATCCAGTAACGGGATCGGCAGCAGATTCAACACCCCCAGGCT
>JAGXGP010000011.1 GCA_024636775.1 Hydrogenophilales bacterium | reverse complement strand
GGGATAACGCGGCTTAGGCTAATTTAGTACTCATATTTATCGGAACCTCACGGTTCGGAGAACACACAATGCAATTGAATCCAAGCGAAATCAGCGAACTGATTAAAGCCAAGATCGAAAACTTCGGTGTTGCCAGTGAAATGCGCACCCAGGGAACGATCGTGTCCGTCACCGACGGTATTGTCCGCATTCATGGGTTGTCCGACGTGATGTCGGGTGAAATGATCGAAATGCCGGGCAACACCTTCGGCGTGGCGTTGAACCTCGAGCGCGACTCTGTCGGCGCCGTGATCCTCGGCGACTACGAACACCTCAAGGAAGGCGACGTTGCCAAGTGCACCGGCCGCATTCTGGAAGTTCCGGTGGGCCGTGGCCTGCTCGGACGTGTGGTCAATTCGCTGGGTCAGCCGATTGATGCCAAGGGTCCGATCGTTGCGGAAAAAACCATGCCGATCGAGCGCATTGCGCCCGGCGTGATTGAACGTAAATCGGTTGACCAGCCGGTGCAGACCGGCCTCAAGTCGATCGACGCCATGGTGCCGGTGGGCCGCGGCCAGCGCGAACTGATCATTGGCGACCGCCAGACCGGCAAGACCGCGGTTGCGATCGACGCCATCATCAATCAGAAGGGCACCGGCGTGAAGTGTATTTACGTCGCGATTGGCCAAAAGGCTTCCTCGGTAGCCAACGTCGTTCGCAAGCTGGAAGAGCATGGCGCGATGGAGCACACCATCGTCGTGGCTGCCACCGCGGCTGACGCGGCTGCGATGCAGTACATCGCACCGTACTCCGGTTGCACCATGGGCGAATATTTCCGTGACCTCGGCGAAGACGCGCTGATCGTATATGACGATCTGACCAAGCAGGCCTGGGCGTATCGCCAAGTGTCACTGCTGCTGCGTCGTCCGCCAGGCCGCGAAGCCTATCCCGGCGACGTGTTCTACCTGCACTCGCGTTTGCTTGAGCGCGCTGCACGCGTGAATGCTGAATACGTTGAAAAGATGACCAATGGCGCTGTCAAAGGCAAGACCGGTTCGCTCACCGCGCTGCCGATCATCGAAACGCAAGCCGGCGACGTGTCCGCTTTCGTTCCGACCAACGTGATTTCGATTACCGACGGCCAGATCTTCCTGGAAACCGACTTGTTCAACGCCGGTATCCGTCCCGCGATTAACGCCGGTTTGTCGGTGTCTCGCGTCGGTGGCGCAGCGCAAACCAAGGTCATCAAAAACCTCGGTGGCGGTACGCGACTGGCTCTGGCTCAGTACCGCGAACTCGCGGCCTTCGCCCAGTTTGCCTCCGACCTTGACGAGGCGACCCGCAAGCAGCTCGAGCGTGGCCGTCGTGTCACCGAACTGATGAAACAGGCGCAGTACTCGCCGATGTCGGTTTCGCAAATGGCGTTGACCCTGTTTGCTGTCAACAAAGGCTACATGGACGATGTCGAAATCATCAAGATTCTGCCGTTTGAATCCGCACTGATGGCATTCATGAAGTCCAAGTACGCCAGCATCATGGACACCATCGAAACCACCGGCAAACTGGATGAGGCTAATGAAAAGGCACTCACCGCTGCGGTGGAAGAGTTCAAGAAAACCGGCGTCTATTAAACATAGACCGCGTTGATTAGTAGCCGCTGGTTTAAGGAGTAAGGATGGCAGCCGGAAAAGAGATACGGACCAAGATCAAGAGCGTTGAAAACACGCGCAAGATCACCAAGGCCATGGAAATGGTTGCGGCGTCCAAAATGCGTAAGGCGCAGGAGCGGATGAAAGCTGCGCGCCCGTACGCCGAGAAAATCGCCCGGGTGGCGATTCACTTGGCTTATGCGCACACGGAATACAAGCATCCGTTTGTGATGGCGCGTGAAAACGTCAAGCGCGTGGGCCTGATTGTGGTCACCTCAGACAAGGGATTGTGTGGGGGTCTAAACACCAACATCTTCCGCATGGTAGTGGGCCAGATGAAAAAGTGGGAAGCCGCCGGTGTTGAGATTGATGTCACCACGATCGGCAATAAAGGCCTGGGTTTTATGCAACGCCTGAGTGCCAATGTGGCGTCACAGGTCACGGGCCTGGGCGACACGCCACACATGGAAAAGCTGATCGGTCCAGTCAAGGTCATGCTGGATGCGTATCTGGCGGGCAAGATCGACGCGCTGTACATCAGTTACAACCGCTTCGTGAACACGATGAAGCAGGAGCCGACGCTGACTCAGTTGCTGCCATTGACCCAGCAGGAAGATGCGGACGAAGCCAGTCTGAAAACGCATTGGGACTATATTTACGAACCCGATGCCAAGCCGGTGGTGGATGGCATGCTGATGCGCTACATCGAGTCGCTGGTGTATCAGGGTGTGGCAGAAAACATCGCTTGCGAGCAGTCCGCCCGCATGGTGGCAATGAAAGCCGCGTCCGATAACGCAAAAGATGTCATCGGCGAATTGAAGCTGGTTTACAACAAAACCCGCCAGGCCGCGATTACCAAGGAACTGTCAGAGATCGTCGCAGGCGCGGCAGCGGTTTGAACGTGCCCGAAGCAATGAATCAAGCAGCCACAGAATTTAATTCTCTTAGGAAACAAGCATGAGCAACGGAAAAATTGTTCAGATCATTGGCGCAGTGGTAGACGTGGAATTTTCACGCGAATCCATGCCCGGGATCTTCGAAGCGCTGAAAATGGAAACCCCCGAACTGACCCTGGAAGTCCAGCAGCAGCTGGGTGACGGTGTGGTTCGCGCAATTGCAATGGGTTCCACCGATGGCCTGCGCCGCGGTATGGAAGTCCTCGCAACCGGCAACCCGATCATGGTTCCGGTAGGTCAGGCCACGCTCGGCCGCATCATGAACGTGCTGGGCACGCCGATTGATGAAGCCGGTCCGGTTAACGCCGACAAGCTCATGCCGATCCACCGCAAGCCGCCGGCGTATGCTGACCAGGCCTCCGCGGTTGAAATTCTGGAAACCGGCATCAAGGTGATCGATTTGATCATGCCGATCGCCAAGGGCGGTAAAGTCGGCCTGTTCGGCGGCGCGGGCGTGGGCAAGACCGTGACCCTGATGGAACTGATTCGTAACATCGCGGTTGCGCACTCCGGCTTCTCGGTGTTCGCAGGCGTGGGTGAGCGTACCCGTGAAGGCAACGACTTCTATCACGAGATGAAAGAAGGCGGCGTGCTTGACAAGGTGGCGCTGGTCTACGGCCAGATGAACGAGCCTCCCGGCAACCGTTTGCGCGTCGCGTTGACTGGCCTGACCATGGCTGAATATTTCCGTGACGAAGGCCGCGATGTGCTGCTGTTCGTTGACAACATTTACCGCTACACCCTGGCCGGCACCGAAGTGTCCGCACTGCTGGGCCGTATGCCATCCGCCGTGGGCTACCAGCCTACACTGGCTGACGAAATGGGCCGCCTGCAGGAGCGCATCACTTCGACGCGTACCGGTTCGATCACCTCCTTCCAGGCCGTTTACGTCCCTGCGGATGACTTGACTGACCCTTCACCCGCCACCACCTTTGCCCACTTGGACGCAACACTGGTGTTGTCACGTCAAGTGGCCGAACTGGGAATTTACCCGGCTGTGGACCCACTGGATTCAACTTCGCGTATTCTCGACCCGCAAGTAGTCGGCGAGGAGCACTACAGCGTGGCCCGTGCCGTGCAGGGCACCTTGCAGAAATACAAGGAATTGCGCGACATCATCGCGATTCTGGGTATGGATGAACTGTCGCCTGAAGACAAACTGGCCGTTACACGCGCACGTAAAATCCAGCGCTTCCTGTCGCAGCCTTTCTTCGTGGCTGAAGTATTTACCGGCGCACCCGGCAAATACGTCACCCTGAAGGAGACCATTGCCGGCTTCAAGGCGATTGTCGAAGGGGAATACGACCATTTGCCCGAACAGGCGTTCTACATGGTCGGCGGCATCGAAGAAGCCGTCGAAAAAGCGAAGACAATTCAGTAAAGTGCAGGATACGGGGACGGGTAAGCGAGTTCAGACTTGTTTGCACGCCCCGTCCCAGCCCATACAAGGTTAAACCATGGCCATGACCATACACGTTGACATCGTCAGCGCAGAACAATCGCTCTACTCCGGCCCTGCCGAAGTGGTGATTGCCCCCGGCCAGCGTGGTGAGCTCGGAATTTATCCGCGCCACACCCCGCTGTTGACCACGCTTAAACCCGGATCAGTGCGGATCAAGGTGCCGAATCAGGTAGAAGAAGAATTGGTCTATGTCTCGGGCGGCATTCTCGAAGTTCAGCCCAACACGGTAACCATCCTCTCCGACTCCGCCATTCGTGGGGCTGACCTTGATGAAGCCAAAGCCCTCGAAGCCATGCGCGCAGCCGAAGAAGCCATGAAGAACAAGGCCGAGAGTATCGACTATGCACAAGCGCAGATTGAACTGGCGCAAGCCGTTGCCCAACTTGCCGCAATCAAGAAACTGCGTAAGTAATACTGCTTAGTAATGCTCGTAAAAAAAGCGACCATCTGGTTGCTTTTTTTTTGGCGGGGATTACCAAATCAGCCCGGTTGCTGGCAATGATACGGTAGAGGTCCGCTATTAAAATCGCCGCGCTGAGCTGGTGCCTGTATGAATTAACAACTTTTTCTGTGTTAGAAAAACGGGAACAAAAGTCCCGCTTTTCTATTGTTTAACGTTTCGAAACATCTATTGCAAAAAACATCTCCGTGCATTTGTTTTTACACGATAAAAAGTAATTATTTAGCCAGTGAGCATGGCAGAAAGAAAGCAGAAGAAACCAATTATTAAGGGTTGGATTATGAAACTTGGCTGATAAATTTAAGTTTCTGTACTTATTGAGCAAGAATCCAGGTATCACTCTTCCTCAATTTTTCCGAAAAAGTACCGTAATAGTTGTTCAACTTACGAAAGTACTCATAATTCAGGAGATGATTGATGAATTGGCGTAATAGTTTGGCATGTCTGACTTTCGCATTATCCTTTCCTTGTTATGCAATTGCTGCTGAGCCAACCTTGAGCATCGGCATATTCCCTGGTTCTGGAAGTGGCAATATGTTGCGGGCAGATTTCAGGGCGATGGCCAAGCCCTTTTTGCCAACGAATTAGCTAAATCGGTAGACCAAAAAGCCCAGTTAACAATGTTTCGGACATTGGGAAGCACAAACCGATCGATAGTCAAAGGCCGTAAAAGGATTTGTATTTTGCGCCGCCTACTGTTGCTGTCGCTGCGTTTAATAAGGGCTACAGTCCCATCGCGCGGGTAGAAGCTTTTATCAAGGTGGTGCTGATTCGTCGTAAGGGTGAGACAGTGTCCACCGTCGCATTTACTGAAAAGCAAACCGTACCGGATGTACTCGGGCGCTTTGTCCTCAAGCAAAATAACGAAGATGTGAAGTATATGAACGTTAAGACCCAGGCTGATGTGATCCTGGCAATGAAGCGTAAGTATGCACAAGCAGGTGGACTCAGTGCCAAAAAAGCGCAGGCTTTACTGGACTCGGGTGAGTATGAAATATGGTATCCCCTGCCACCCTCACCAGGCTTTACCCTAGTGGCCAGCGATCGCTTAAGCGAATCAGATAAAAGCAAGCTCGAACAAGCCATCATGTCCATGGATCCGAAGCTTGTCGCGCAAATGCAGAAAGCATTTGTAAGCAAGCTGGGAACATTCGTTGCTGATAAAGACGCCGAATTCAAGACGCTCCATCTTGCAATGGAGCAGGCGGGTTATCTACAGGATAACTAAGCAAGGCAGCCGAGCAGAAATATAACCTGCGTGAATCGGCGTGAGTTCCATGGTTTAGTAATCCAGATGGAAGGAAAAGGCAGCCGGACGGTTGCCTTTTCCATTTGGGCAGCCAGGCTCAGGCTTTATACTGGGCGCGCAAACAACGCACGCTCCTGACAAACACGAATGAACACACCACTTGAAATTCTGATTCTCGCGGCCGGCAAAGGAACGCGGATGCGCTCCGATCTCCCCAAGGTGTTGCACAGCCTGGCAGGCAAAACCCTGCTGGGACACGTGGTGGATACCGCCCACGCGCTCGAGGCTGCGCAAATCTGCGTGGTGTACGGATTCGGCGGTGAAGCGGTGCCGCAGGCTCTGGACGATGCTGCTTTGACCTTCGTTCTCCAGGCCGAACAACATGGGACTGGCCACGCCGTGAAGCAGGCGCTGCCGCAGCTTTCGGACGAGAGTGTTGCGCTGGTGTTGTACGGCGATGTGCCGTTGACACACGTAACCTCACTGCAGCCGCTGGTTGCAGCCGCACAGGCCGGGAAGCTGGGGTTATTGACCGTGACGCTGGATTCTCCGGATGGTTATGGCCGTATCGTTCGTGAAAACGGCAAGGTCGTTCGCATCGTCGAGCACAAGGATGCGTCGGTCGTCGAACGGACCATCCGAGAGGTCAATACCGGCATCCTCGCGGTGGCAACCCGACATCTCAAAAGCTGGATAGCTGAACTGAAAAACGACAATGCCCAGGGTGAGTATTACCTGACGGACATTATCGCGCTGGCAGTCCGAGAGGGCACGGTGATAGAAACTCACCAGCCCGCCCACGAATGGGAAGTGCTGGGGGTAAACAGCAAGGTTCAGCTGGCCGGACTCGAGCGCATACACCAGAATGAAATTGCCTTGGCGTTGCTCAATGATGGCGTGACCTTGATGGATCCCGCGCGAATTGACGTGCGCGGCTCGCTGAAATGTGGCCGAGATGTGGTCATTGATGTTAACTGCGTATTCGAGGGCCAAGTGCAGCTGGAAGACGGCGTGAGAGTGGGCGCTAACTGCGTGCTTCGCAATGTAGATGTGGCGGCCGGCACCCGCATCGATGCCTTTACCTTGATCGACGATGCAAAAATCGGTGAAGCCAATCGATTGGGGCCGTTTTCACGCATTCGTCCAGGCACCACACTGGCGCGCGACGTCCATGTCGGCAACTTTGTTGAAATCAAAAACAGCCAGATCGACGATGGCTCCAAGATCAATCATCTGTCCTACGTGGGGGACACCACCATGGGCAAAAAAGTCAATATTGGCGCCGGCACCATTACGTGCAATTACGATGGTGCGAACAAGCACCGCACGGTGATTGAGGATGAAGTGTTTATCGGCTCCGACACACAATTGATCGCACCGGTTACGGTGAGAAAAGGTGCGACACTGGGCGCCGGCACCACGCTGACCAAAGACGCACCTGCTGGAGAGCTGACGTTATCGCGCGCCAAACAACTGACGCTCAGTGGCTGGCAGCGTCCAATCAAACCAAAAAAGGAAAGCTAATCATGTGCGGTATTGTCGGCGCTGTAGCGCAACGTAACGTCGTCCCCATTCTGCTCGAAGGCCTGCGCCGCCTGGAATACCGCGGCTACGATTCGGCCGGACTGGTCATTATCAATGGGGGCCTGCAGCGGGTACGCAGTATCGGCCGTGTCGCATCGTTGACTGCAGACTGCGCGGCGCAGCAGGTACATGGCCATATTGGGATTGCACACACGCGCTGGGCCACGCACGGCGCGCCTACGGAATCCAATGCGCATCCGCACGTCAGTGGCGGGCTGGCTGTGGTGCATAACGGCATCATCGAAAACCACGAAGAACTGCGCTCAAGGCTCAAAGGCGCCGGGTTTTCCTTTGCGTCGGAAACCGATACGGAAGTGATCGCCCACCTGATTGAATTGTATTACCGGCAGTCGAAAGACCTTCTCGATGCCACGCGCAAGGCCGCCGCCGAGCTGGAAGGCGCTTATGCGATCGGTGTGGTGAGTGAGGACTCACCTAATCGTTTGGTGTGTGCCCGCAAAGGCAGCCCTTTGCTAATTGGGCTGGGGATTGAAGAGAATTTCATCGCTTCCGATGTTTCGGCGCTGCTGCCAGTCACGCAGCGCGTGATGTACCTGGAAGAAGGCGATGTGGCCGATATCGGACTGCTGTCGGTTAACGTGTTCGACGCAGCAGGCAACAAAGTGGATCGAAGCGTTCACATTTCCGAATTGTCGGCCGACATGGCCGAGCTCGGTAATTACCGCCATTTCATGCAAAAGGAAATCCACGAACAGCCGCGCGCATTGACCGATACGTTGTTGATCGCCGTAGCGCAGGATCATATCCAGCCCGAATGGTTTGGTTTCGATGCTGCCGAAATACTGGGCAAAGTGGATGCGGTCACCTTCCTTGCCTGCGGCACCAGCTTCCATGCAGCGAAAGTGGCCACTTACTGGCTGGAGGAAATCGCGGGCATCCCGGCGCATGCCGAAGTCGCCAGCGAATACCGCTATCGCACCTCGGTGCCCAATCCCAACGCTCTCATTGTCACCATTTCGCAATCGGGTGAGACCGCCGACACGCTGGCCGCGCTGAATCACGCCAAGTCGCTCGGTCAGGATAAAACCCTGACTATTTGCAACGTGCCAGAGTCCGCGCTGACCCGGGCGTCGCGCCTCAAGTTCCTGACCCGCGCCGGACCGGAAATCGGCGTCGCCTCGACCAAAGCCTTTACCACCCAACTGGCGGGCCTGTTTCTGCTGACGCTGGTGCTGGCCAAGCTACGTGGCCGATTGACGCCCGCACAGGAAGTTGAACATCTCACTGCGCTGCGCAGCTTGCCGAACAAGCTGCAACAAGTGCTGGCGCTGGAGCCCGAGGTGGAAGCGTGGTCACATCGGTTCGCCAACAAGAATCACGCCTTGTTTTTAGGGCGCGGCGTGCATTACCCGATTGCGCTTGAAGGGGCGCTGAAGCTAAAAGAGATTTCCTATATTCACGCCGAAGCGTATCCGGCGGGTGAGCTCAAGCACGGACCACTGGCGCTGGTGGACGAAGACATGCCGGTGATCACGATTGCGCCCAACGATCAATTGATCGGAAAGCTGAAATCGAATCTGCAGGAAGTGCGCGCACGGGGCGGCGAGCTCTATGTCATCGCTGACGGCGATGTGGGCATTGAGGAATCCGAGTTCGTGCATGTCATCAAATTGCCCGGTGGACATAATGGTGCGCTGTCGCCGATATTGCATACGGTGCCATTGCAGATGCTGTCGTATCACGCGGCATTGCAAAAAGGCACCGACGTCGACAAGCCGCGCAATTTGGCGAAAAGTGTGACGGTTGAATAAGTAGGGTTTGAGCCGGCAGCGAGTGCTGCCGGAATATTGGCGGCGGCTCGCTTAATCCGCGCTGCCATGTTGTTCGCGACTCAGTGGCGCTTGTGGTCTTCTTTCAAAGCCAGGGTGGCGACCTGAACGCGATTACGTAATCCCAGCTTTTCCATGATGTTGCGCAGGTGATTGCGGACGGTGTTTTCCGACAGGGTCATCTTGTAGGCGATCGCCTTGTTGGATAACCCTTCCTTTACCTGGTCGACGATTTCCATTTCACGGGCAGTCAACGCAGCCAGCGCGCTGTTGTTGAGCTCGCCACGCGCCATTTTCTGCATGATGTTGAGCGGGAAGCTGCTTTGGCCGTCGCATACACTGCGCAGCGCGGCGAGAACCTGGTCGGGCTCGCTGGATTTGATGACATAGCCATCGACACCGGACGAAATGGCTTCGGAAATTTCTTCGTCGGTATCGGCGATGGTGAGCATGATGACCTTGATCCCGAGGTCGCGCAGATCGGAGACGAGGTCCAGCCCGTCAGCATCGGGAAGCGAGCGGTCGAGGAGTGCCGCGTCAGCACGGTTTCCTGCGGCCATCCAGGCGCGCAACTCGGCAGCATTGGCCATCTGTGCGGTCAGGTTCAAGTCAGGTTCTTGTTCGATGTAGCCGGCCACCCCCATGCGTAACAGCGGGTGATCGTCGATAAGAATAATGTTCAAGGGGGTGGGCATTTTTTCTCCGCATCATTTAAAGCTATTTAAGTGGGCAAACCGCGGGGCTTGCGTGGCGCTTTCTCGAATATCGCATCATAGACTGGATTCGGTAGCCATTTCAGTAAACGCGCGATCCAGGCCATCTGCCAGGGGATGACGGTATAGCCCCGGCGTAACTGAATGCATCGTGCTACCTTGATGGCGGCCGTTTGTGCAGACAATTTGAATGGCATGGCGTACGGATTAACCCGCGTCATCGGCGTATCGATATACCCCGGGGCAACCGTGACGACGGCGATACGCCGTGATTTAAGTTCGAGCCGCAATGCCTCGAGGTAAACTGTGGCCGCCGCTTTTGAAGCCGAGTACGCACCACCGCCCGGAAGGCCGCGCACGCCAGCTACGCTGGAAATGGCACACAGCACGCCCTGATTAGATTGCATGGCGGCGATAAAGGGCTGAAAGGTGTGTACCAGGCCCAGCACATTGGCATCCATGACCGCTCGGAACACCTGCGCGTCCGCGGACTCTTCGGTTAGTGTGCCGACGCTGATGCCTGCGGCTGCGATCACAATATCCGGTGTACCCACATCGTCCAGAAACGCCTTTGCAGCTTGCTGCATCGCAGCTGCGTCTCGCACATCGGCTTGATAGAGTTGAGCATCCAATCCGGCTGCTGTGGCTTGCAAACCGGCCAGTCGACGACCGGCGAGGCCAAGCCGGGCGCCTTGTGCACCGTAATGTTGCGCCAGCGCTGCACCCAGCCCGGAACTGGCCCCGGTGATAAAAACCCGCAGGGGTTGATTCATCGGACCGGGATGGGTGAAGTGATCAAGTGTGTGGAGAATTACTTGCGCTTGCGCTCAGCGCGCGCTTTGTCGATGAGCTGGTCGAGGATTTCAAACAGACGTGCTTCGCTCTGTGCCATCGACATTGAAGTGGTGTATTTGCCGTCAATAATGAAAACTGGAACGCCCGTAATGGCATAAGCAGTAGCGAGTTTGCTGCCTTTCAACGTCTTGGACTGGGTTGAGAAGGAGTTGTAGATAGCCTCAAACTTCTTGCGGTCAACCCCTTGCTTTTCGACCCATCCTCCCAGCACGGCGGGGTCATTGAGATTGATGTTTTCGATATGGTAGGCGTCGAACACCCTGTTATGCAGGCGGTCGAGCAGGCCCATCTGTTCCAGTGTGTAATAGGTTTTGGCGGCCGGTGCCCAATCGTCACGGAAAACGGCCGGTACGCGGCGAACCTGCGCGTCTTTGGGCAAGGTTTTCAGCCAGGTGTTGATTGCGGGTTCGAGTTGAAAACAATGCGGACAGCGATACCAGAAGAATTCCAGCACCTCGACTTTTTTGCCGGTTGCAACAGGTTGCGCATTTTGCACGCGGGCATAGTCATGACCTTCGAAAATGGCGTCTGCGGCATAGGCGGAAAATGAAAAGACAGCAGCGGCAAACAAGGCCAGTGTGCGGGTAAACATTAAGGCGTCTCCTGAGGGGTGGGAACTTCTTTGACCAGTGTGGCGGGGATATTGTTCTGCGTTAACAGCGCTCGGGTGCTGTTTATTTCGTCCATCGCGAGAAATGGTCCGACGCGTACCCGGTGGAACACGCCCAGGTCTCCGCCGAGATCGCGAGTCTGAATCACCGTCTCGATCCCCAGCAACGCCAATTGTGCTTTCAGGTTATCGGCATCAGCCGGATTCTGGAACGCACCCGCTTGCAGGTAATAAAGCGTTTTGATTGCAGCCGGCTGAGGCGAGGGCGGCGCTTCGCTGGTGGCGTCACTCGGCAGCATCTTGTAAAAATCGAAGCTCGGCGCGGTTTCGGGGGCGTCCGGGTTCGTCGCCTGGGGGGCGGGCGGCACGGTCGCATCGGGGCTGAATGCCTTGAACGGATTGTTGCCAGTGATCCACAAGGCAACGCCTACTGCGAGCACTGCACCGACGATGAGGCCGATCAGTACGCCGCTGAAAACGGTTCCTTCCTTGCGGGGGAAAGCGCTGCCCGCGCGGTCGGTTCTTCGGGAGGGGGATTTTGCCATGACTACATTTTCTCCGGGGCGGACACGCCAAGCAAGGCCAGTCCGTTAACAATCGTAATGCGGGTGGCATCGGCCAGCGTCAGTCGGGCTAGTTTGGTTGCGCTGTCGTCCACCAGGAATTTTTCGGCGTTGTACCAGGCGTGAAAGTCTCCCGCTAGGGTCTGCAGGTAGTGGACCAGCAGATGCGGCGCCAGTTCACGCGCCGCTGTGGCCACGGTTTCCGGGTACTCGGCCAGGCGCTGCATCAGCGCGGTTTCGTGCGATGCGGTGAGCGGTGCGAGAGCGGCATGATCGAGCGTGGCAGGATCGCCGCCCCATTCTTCGAATACGCGACATATCCGCGCATGGGCGTATTGCACGTAATACACCGGGTTGTCGTTGTTTTTGGCGAGCGCCAGGTCGATGTCGAACATGTATTCGGTGTCGGCCTTGCGCGACAGCAGGAAAAAACGCACCGCATCCTTGCTGGTCCAGTCGATGACATCGCGCAGGGTGACGTAGCTGCCGGCGCGCTTGGAGATTTTCACTTCTTCGCCACCACGCATCACCCGCACCATGGTATGCATCAGGTAGTCCGGATAGCCTTGTGGGATGCCGACGTCTGCCGCCTGCACGCCCGCGCGCACCCGCGCAATCGTGCCGTGGTGGTCGGTGCCCTGAATGTTGATGGCACGATCGTAACCGCGCTCCCACTTGGCGATATGGTAGGCCACGTCAGGCACAAAGTAGGTGAACGTACCGTCGGATTTTTTCATCACGCGGTCTTTATCGTCGCCGTAATCCGTTGTGCGCAGCCACAGCGCGTTGTCCTGCTCATAGGTCTTGCCGGCGTCGATCAGCTTCTGCACCGTCGTCGCAACGCGCCCGCTGGTATACAGGCTCGACTCCAGATAATAGTTATCAAAGTGCACCGAAAATGCCTTGAGGTCGAGGTCCTGCTCGTGGCGCAGATAGGCCACGCCGAACTGGCGGATCGATTCCAGATCGTTGACGTCGCCTGACGCGGTGTACACGCGGTCGTCCGACCTCACCGTTTTCTTGGCCAGAAAGTCCGCCCCAATCTCGGCAATGTAATCGCCGTTGTAAGCTGATTCGGGCCACTCGGCGTCGTCCGGCTTCAGGCCCTTTGCCCGTGCCTGCACGCTGTTGGCCAGCGTCTGGATCTGCACCCCGGCGTCGTTGTAATAAAACTCGCGGTACACCTCCCAGCCCTGCGCTGCATACAGATTGCAGATCGCGTCGCCCAAAGCGGCCTGGCGTCCATGCCCCACATGCAACGGGCCGGTCGGGTTGGCAGACACAAACTCGACCAGCACCTTGTGCCCCGTACCTTCATTGCCGCGCCCGAACGCCGGGCCGGCCGCGCGGATCTGCGGCACTAGGCTGTGCCAGGCCGCCGGCGTGAGGTGGAAATTGATGAAGCCCGCACCGGCGATTTCAGTCTTGGCGATCAGCGGTGAGTCCGGCAGCGCATTGAGAATCTGCTGCGCCAGTTCACGCGGATTTTTCTTCAGCGGCCGCGCCAACTGCATCGCGGCATTGCTGGAAAAATCGCCGTGCGAGGCGTTCTTCGGGCGTTCGATTTCCAGGCTCACCGGCGCATCGGGGGCCACGGTTTCAAGGGCCGTGCCGATCAGCAGCGCAATCTGGTCTTTAAGTGGGTGGGTGTTGGCCATGGGTACAAAGCGGGGCGTTGAACGCGGGGCCGCAGTGCTCAATAAGGTAGCCCGCGATTATAAGCGCCGGGGGCGGGGCATCAAAATGGCGACGGGGGAAGTCCGGATGAAGGAACGAAATATCGAAGTAGGCTTATCCTGTGATTGGCTGGCGGCGGCATGAATACGGTTACATGTTTGCAGGACAATTCAGCGCGTACAGCGCAGCATCCGAACAATCTGGAGGACAGCACCATGGCGTTTGTGAATGAATACATCTCGGAAGCGGATGTCGAGAAATACGGCATCAAGGAAATCA
This sequence comes from Hydrogenophilales bacterium, assembly GCA_024636775.1. GTDB lineage: Bacteria > Pseudomonadota > Gammaproteobacteria > Burkholderiales > Thiobacillaceae > Thiobacillus. The sequence goes on along the minus strand of JAGXGP010000011.1, from coordinate 3,334 downwards.
ACTTGAAATTGCGTAAGCCAAATCCCAACCCGGATTGGACGGTCGATCATGAACGCGACATGTATTTACGTTATCTGCATAACGAACGGGAAGAGCATTCAAACCGGCATACCTATTATTTTTACTGGAAAGGTACCGCGTTAATGGTGACGGTAGATATTGATGGTGGCGGGGTGATGGAAGGTGAGCAATGGCGCCATTACACGCTATGGCACTTGGGAATCCCCCAAACCCTTAAGCCACTAGAAGCAGAAATCATCGCTGACCTGAAGGATGCTTTCGTTGCCTACAGAGAATTTGGAGTGCGATCCGATTCGACAAAACATACTGCCACTTTCAGTTTCTGATTCAGGGAAGACTCCATGTCCATTTCATAATGCCCTCGTACAACTCACAACCCAGACCGTCAATGGCTGGGTGGCCACACAATAAGAACTATGTATTCTCGCTAATTAGGTTTCGGGCTATGCCCAAGGTAGTGTCACCGTGCATTACGGTGGCGATCTTGTAAGTGGTGCGAGTGCTGGAAGTGTTGTCACGAAATGGCGTCGAATGCTTCCAATCTGCGTGTGATCTTCAACACACAAGCAGCAGATTTGTTAGAAGAACCTGGATTAAGGGCGCGCGACCCTTTGCCGTAGCGGCAGGGGTGGTTTCAATTTCCAAGTGATTAAAATAACTCACGACGTGCGCATTCATTAAAACGATCAAAACACCAACGGATCCACATCCAGCGACCACCTCGCCACGCGCGGCTTGATCGTGTCGAGCTGGGGTCGCCAGTCTTTGATCAATGCTTGCAGGGCTTGTCGTGAGGATGACTGGATCAACAACTGTGCGCGTTCGAGGTTGGCGACGCGTGCCATCGGCGCGGGGGTGGCGCTGAAGACGCTGACTTCGGCGGTGGCGGGCGCCAACGCGGCAGCACGGTGCAAAAAGGCGAGCGCGGCGTTCATGGTTTTGGCTTCGGCGCGCAGCAGCACTTGCCGGGTATAGGGGGGCAGGTCGAGTTGCTTGCGTTCGGCCAGCAGTTCGCGGGCGTAGCCGGCGTAGTCGTGGCGCTGCAAATAGCGGAACAGCGGATGGTCGGGGAAGGCGGTCTGGATAACCACGCGACCGGGTTTGTCGGCGCGCCCGGCACGGCCGGACACCTGCATCAGCTGGGCGAACAGGCGCTCGGTGGCACGAAAGTCGGGGCTGTAGAGCGCGCCGTCGGTGTCGAGGATCAGCGCCAGCGTCATGTTGGGGAAATCGTGGCCTTTGGCCAGCATCTGCGTGCCCACAAGAATATCGACCGCGCCGCCGTGGACCGCTTCGCCGAGTTCGGCCCAGGCGCGCGGGCGCATGGTGTCGCGGTCGATGCGGCGGATGCGCGCGGCAGGCAAGAGCGCGGTGAGCGTTTCTTCCAGTCGCTGCGTGCCTTGGCCAAGCGCTTTCAAATCCGGGTTGCCGCAGCTGGGGCATTCGGTCGGGATGCGCGTTTCGAGGCCGCAGTGGTGGCATTTCAGGCGACGGGCATGGCGGTGGAATACCAGCCGCGCTGAGCAGCTGGGGCAGGGCGATACCCAGGCGCAGCTGGGGCAATACAGCGCGGGTGCATAGCCGCGGCGGTTGAGGAAGACCAGGCTTTGCTCGCCGCGCGCCAGCGTGTCGGTCAGCGCCGTGAGCGCGGGGCGGGTGAGGCCGTTGTCGACCGGGATGTGTTTGAGGTCGACCAGTTCGATGTCGGGCAGACGTGCAGCAGTGATCGCGCGCGTTTTCAGTTCGACTAATTGATAGCGCCCATTCAAGGCCTGCGCATAACTTTCCAGCGAGGGCGTGGCCGAGCCAAGCACCACTGGCACATTGGCCTGTTTGCCACGCGCCACCGCCACGTCGCGCGCCGAGTAGCGCAGGCTGTCCTGTTGCTTGAATGAGCTGTCGTGCTCTTCGTCCACCACGATCAATCCCAGCTTCGGCATGGGTGCGAACACCGACAGCCGGGTGCCGAGCAGGATGTCGCAGTCGGGCGCGGCGAGCCAGTTTTCGGTGCGCGCGCCTTCGGCCAGGCCGCTGTGCAGGCTGGCGATGCGGCGCCCGGGAAAGCGGTTGCGAAAGTGCTGTTCCAGTTGCGGGGTGAGGGCAATTTCGGGAATCAGCACCAAGGTTTGGCGGTCGTTCGCCAACACCGCGTCGATCAGGCGCAGATACAGCTCGGTTTTGCCGCTGCCGGTGACGCCGTGAATGAGATGCACGCCGAACTGCCCGAGCGCGGGCAGCAGGCGGTCGAGTGCGGCTTGCTGTTCGGCGGTGGTCGGATGCGCGGCGGCGGTTTCGGGTGGCCGTGCTGTTTGCGGCGGCGTGCGGGTCCAGACTGCCCAGCCGGCCGCCACCAATGCAGCGGCGTGGCGACCTTGTTTCTGTTCGCGCACACTTTCGCGCGCTTGCGGCGCCTGGCGCAAGGCATCGAGCAGGGTGCGCTGCGCCTTGGCTCGGGCAGACGGCTCGGCGGTTTGGCCGTCCTCGGTCAGCATCAGCCAGGGCGTGTCGGCGACAAACGGCGTGGCGTTGCGCAGACGCGGCGGCAGTGTGGCCAGCAGAATTGGCCCGAGCGGATAGTGGTAGTAGTCGGCGCAGAATTGCGCCAGACGCAGGGTTTCGGACGAGAGGGGCGGACGGTCATCCAGCACGCGGATGACATCGCGCAGCTTGTCTGGATCAATGGCACTGTCGGTTGATAGGCCCAGCGCTACCCCAACCTGACAGGTGCGGCCAAATGGCACCTCAACCAGACTACCCGGCAATACTGCGCCCAACCCCTCTGGCAGGCGATAGTCGAACAACCGATCAAGCGGTGTGTCGAGCGCAACCTGTAGGAAGGGTGGCATGTTAGCGGTGAAACTTGGTTGAAAGTCTTAAATTGTCCGCTAAGCCTCTGTTAGACAAGGCTTATTCTGGGTTGTCCACGCAAGCTGTGGATAATTGTGTGCATGGATTGTGTCGACCGCCTCCAAAGGCCCGTCTTTCGGAGGTCAGGCCTGACAGCGTAAAAAGCAGGCAAGTCACTATTCCCTTAATCATCAGCAACTTAAAAACACCCCGGGTCTGTCAATGGTTTGGGGCAAAAAAAGTTTCCCTGCGTGATAAATGTGCATAAGTCAACACTTCTATTATCAGCATTTCGGATGGCCGGGTGGTTTTTCTGTTCGTAATGCATTGTTATTTATGAGGTTATTGCTGCTGAATGCCTGCAATCAGCCAGCCGCCCTGGCCGCTGACGGGCTTGCTGAGGTGCCAGATTTCATCGAGCGACACGGGGGATTGGTCCGCCGCTTCGCGCACCAGGCCGGTGAAG
>JAGXGP010000060.1 GCA_024636775.1 Hydrogenophilales bacterium | reverse complement strand
GGTTCATTGTGCTCGGCACGCTGGGACTGCTCAGCATCGTTCAGACACCCGCAGTGCTTGTCTCGTTTAACCCGTTTTATGGATACGCCTATTTCCATACGCACGGTATTACCGGCCTGATCATTCTGGGTGCGGTAGTACTGGCCGTCACCGGGGGCGAAGCGCTTTATGCCGACATGGGCCACTTCGGCAAACGTCCCATCCGCTTTGCCTGGCTCGGATTTGTTTTTCCCGCGCTGGCGCTCAACTATCTGGGGCAAGGTGCCCTGCTGTTGCGTAATCCGGCTGCGGCCAAAAACCCCTTTTATCTACTAGCCCCTGAATGGGCGCTGTATCCCATGATCGTACTGGCGACGCTGGCCACCATCATTGCTTCCCAAGCCGTGATCTCGGGTACGTTTTCCGTCACCCGTCAGGCCATCCAGCTGGGCTATATTCCCCGCATGCAGGTGCGCCACACGTCCGATCAGGCTATCGGGCAAATCTATATCCCCTTCATCAACTGGACACTGCTGGCCGGAGTTGCCCTGCTGGTCCTGGGTTTCCAATCCTCCAGCAGCCTGGCCTCGGCCTACGGCATCGCCGTCACCGGCACCATGGCGATCGACACCATTCTGGCCTTTACCGTGGTGTGGGCCTTCTGGAAATGGCCGCTTCCTCTTGTTCTCGGTGGCGCCGCATTCTTTCTCATCATCGATCTGGCCTTCTTCGGCGCCAACATACCCAAAATCGTCCATGGTGGCTGGTTCCCGCTGGCTATCGGGCTGGTGATATTCACGCTGCTGACTACCTGGAAGCGCGGTCGCGAACTGCTATTGCAGCGCATGAAAAATGACGACATCGACCTGACTGCCTTCATAGAAGGCATCGTGTCCTTCGAGCATCAACGGGTACCCGGCACCGCCATTTTTCTCCACGCCACCGGCAAGGGTGTACCTCACGCCCTGTTACACAACCTATCGCACAACAAAGTGCTGCATGAACGCGTCGTCATTTTGCGGGCAATCACCGAAGAAGTGCCCAGCGTTCCCGATGCAGAACGCATCCGCCTGACCGAATTAAAAAGCGGCTTCTATCGCCTGGAAATCCGCTTCGGTTTCCGCGAGGAACCGGACATTCCCAAAGCGCTCAAACTGTGCGATGCCCTCGGCTTGCATTTCGCGATGATGGAAACCAGCTTCTTCCTCTCCCGCGAAACCCTGATCCCCACTAAATTGCCAGGTATGGCACTGTGGCGAGAAAACATTTTTGCGGCCATGGCGCAAAACTCCGAATCAGCCATGCGTTTCTTCAAGTTGCCCGTCAACCGTGTGGTTGAACTGGGTACGCAAATTGAAATTTAAACTTTTACTAACAGGTCTCACACCATGCACATCGGCATCCCCAAAGAAATCAAGAACCACGAATACCGGGTTGCGCTCACGCCAGAAGGCGCACGCGAATTGGTTCAGGCGGGCCATAGCGTCAGCATTGAAACCCATGCGGGCGAAGCCGTTGGCTTTAGCGACGAAGCCTATCAGGCTGCAGGCGCCACCATCGTAGGCACCGCAGTTGAAGCCTACGCAGCCGACCTGGTCGTCAAGGTGAAAGAGCCCCAGCTTTCAGAAGTAACTTCGCTACGCAGTGGGCAGTTGTTGTTCTGTTATTTACATCTGGCCGCCGCGCCCGAGCTGGCGCGTGAGCTGATGGATCGCGGCGTGACAGCGATTGCCTACGAAACGGTCAGCACAGTCAGCGGCGCGCTGCCACTGCTGCTTCCCATGTCTAACATCGCTGGACGACTGGCGCCGCAAATGGGTGCGCTGGGCTTGCACAAGACCCATGGCGGCAACGGCAAACTCATCGGCGGTTTGCCGGGTGTGGCACCCGCACATGTGGTTGTCATTGGTGCGGGCGTAGTGGGCATGGGGGCGACCCGCGTTGCTGTCGGACTGGGCGCGCGCGTGACGCTGATCGACCGTTTGGCTGACAAGCTCGTTCAGGCCGAAATCCAGTTTGGCGCACGCGTGGAAACCCGCTTCTCGTCGCCCGGTGCCATTGCCGACAGCCTCACCCAATGCGACATCGTGGTCGGCGCTGCCCAGATTCCCGGCCGCCATGCACCGCGCCTGATCAGCAACGCTTTACTGAAAAAAATGCGGCCGGGGTCAGTGCTGGTAGACGTGGCCATCGACCAGGGCGGCGTCGCGGAAACCTCGCGCCCCACCACCCACAGCGACCCGTTTTATGTGGTTGATGGCATCGTTCACTATTGCGTCACCAACATGCCGGGCGCTGTGGCACGGTCTGCTACGGATGCGCTTACCCATGCAAGCCTGCCTTATATATTGGCGCTAGCCGAACAAGGCTTGGCAGCAGCCGAAACTGCAGCCGAGCTCAAGGCAGGCCTGCAGGTTCACGGCGGACAAATCACGCATGCCGGCGTGGCGCAGGATCTGGGTGTGGAGAGTCTGGCTCTTTAAGGGTCACCTCCGGCACTTCCAGCCACGTCTGCTCCAGCACGCGCAGCTCAGCATCGAAGCGCACCACCAGGGGCACGCCGGAGGGGATTTCCACCTGCTCCATTGCTTCGGGAGAGAGACCCTGCAGATGCATCACCAGCCCGCGCAGGGTGTTGCCGTGGCTGATAACCAACAGACGTTTACCCGCCCGCACACACGGTACTAGAACTTCGTTCCAGTAAGGCAGCGTGCGCTGCTGGCAGTCGCGCAGGCTTTCGCTGGCGGGTAAATCGCAGGGATCAATATCCGCATACAACAGATCGAAACGCGGATGGCGCTGATCGTTAAACTCCAGCGGGGGAGGCGGTTCGACATAACCACGCCACCAGCGGCGCGAAGCCTCCTCGCCCCATGTCGCAAAAATCTCCTGCTTGTTCATGCCCTGCAGCGCACCGTAGTGACGCTCATTCAGTCGCCAGCTGGTGAAAAAAGGCACCTCGGGGGTGCCTATCGCGGCCAGAATGACCTCCGCCGACTGGCGGGAGCGCTGCAATACCGAACCGTGCACCTCGTCGAAGACGTAGCCGGCCAGTGCCAGCTGCCGCCCCGCTGCGGCGGCTTCGGCCAGGCCTACTTCGGTCAGTGGGATGTCGGTCCAACCGGTAAAGCGATCGGTCAGATTCCATTCGCTGTGGCCGTGGCGAAAAAACACCACTTGATGGATGGATTGGCTCATTCCGGGGACTCCGTCAGTACGTCGTGCAAATAATGGCGATCGGCCCACGATTCCAGATGCCAGCCCTGGCCGTCGAAGTGGAACCAGTTGAGCGCGCAGTTGGGGATGACGAAATCGCGGGGCGTGTGCAACGGCCGACCGGTGGCGCGACGATAAATCACATCGAGCACCCCGCTGTGGCTGACCGCGGCAATCGTCTGCCCGCTGTGATGCCGCACCAGCCAGTCGATGCCATGACTGACCCGTTCGGCCAATGCACGCAACGATTCGCCGGTCTCGAAATCATAATCAAGATCCCGCGCCACATAATGCGCATAAGCCTCCGGATACAGCTCAGCCCCCTCCGCAGCCGTGATGCCCTGAAACACGCCATAGTGCCGCTCGCGCAGCTGCGCTAAAGGCTTCACATCCTGATCCTCTCGCTGCGCCAGCACGTGTGCCGTTTCCATGGTCCGCAACAGGTCACTGCTGTAAATCGCCTGAAAACGCTGATGTGCAGCATTGAACGCCATTGCCAGCGCCTGTGCCCGCCCGGTCTCGTTGAGTGGAATGTCGGTGTGGCCCTGAATGCGTCGCGCCACATTCCAATCGGTTTCACCATGGCGGATGAAACAGATACGCGTCATTAAGGGTTGGGAAACATGATGCATATGAATTAGGTTCGATCTGATCTATACCCAGTCTAGTTCCAACACACCTCCGCAAAACGAGAGATGCGTCAGCTTTCGCAATCAAACAACACTTTCCCTAGGCAACTTCAGCATAGGAGATACCCCACCTTGACATGCGCTGTAATAAATAGATATATTTATCCTTATATGTGATTACATCACTGCATTCGCATGTACTAATCAAGCAAGCAATCACGGGAGACGTGTATGGAAGCGACAACTTACAACTATAAGGTCGTCCGACAATTCGCCATCATGACGGTGGTGTGGGGCATTGTCGGGATGCTGGTCGGGGTGATCCTGGCGGCGCAACTGATCTGGCCAGACCTGACGTTTGGCATCGAGTACCTGTCATACGGCCGTCTGCGCCCACTGCATACCAACGCAGTGATCTTTGCTTTTGGCGGATCGGCGATGTTCGCGGTGTCGTATTACATCGTGCAGCGCACCTGTCAGGTTCGGCTGTGGGCCGAGAAGCTGGCGGCGTTCACCTTCTGGGGCTGGACCCTGGTCATCGTGCTGGCTGCCATCACCCTGCCGATGGGCTACACCAGCTCCAAGGAATACGCTGAACTGGAATGGCCAATCGACCTGCTGATCACGGTGGTGTGGGTGGCCTACGCGCTGGTGTTCTTCGGCACCATCATCAAGCGCAAGACCAAACACATCTATGTTTCCAACTGGTTCTTCGGCGCCTACATCCTGGTGATTGCGATTCTGCATATCGTCAACAGCATGGAACTGCCGGTGACGCTGACCAAGTCGTATTCGATGTACGCCGGCGTGCAGGACGCCATGATCCAGTGGTGGTATGGCCATAACGCGGTGGGCTTTTTCCTCACCACCGCCTTCCTCGGGATGATGTATTACTTCATTCCCAAGCAGGCCGGTCGCCCGATCTATTCGTATCGCCTGTCGGTCGTCCACTTTTGGTCGCTCAACTTCATCTACATGTGGGCCGGCCCGCACCATCTGCAATACACCGCGCTGCCTGACTGGGCGCAGTCGCTCGGCATGGTGTTCTCGCTGATGCTGCTGGCGCCGAGCTGGGGCGGCATGATGAACGGCATCATGACGCTGTCGGGCGCCTGGCACAAACTTCGCACCGACCCGATTCTCAAGTTCATGGTGACCGCGTTGTCGTTCTACGGCATGTCGACCTTTGAAGGCCCGATGATGTCGATCAAGACGGTCAATGCGCTGTCACACTACACCGAATGGACTATCGGCCACGTGCACTCCGGTGCGCTGGGCTGGGTGGCGATGATCACCATCGGCTCGATGTATTACCTGATTCCGCGCCTGTTCGGCCGCGAGTCGATGTTCAGCACCAAGCTGATCGAATGGCATTTCTGGCTCTCCACCATCGGCGTCGTGCTGTACATCGCTGCACTATGGATCGCAGGGGTGACGCAGGGCCTGATGTGGCGCGCAGCCAATGCCGACGGCACACTGACCTACAGCTTCGCCCAGGTGGTCAACACCATGTATCCGTTCTACGGCATTCGCCTGGTCGGTGGTGCCATGTTCTTCAGCGGCATGCTGATCATGGCCTACAACGTTTGGCAGACCACGCGACTCGGTCGCGCGGTGAATGACGCTGCCATCCCGCAAGCTGTTCACGCCTAAGGAGACCGACCATGATTTCGCATGAAAGCATAGAAAAAAACCTCGGTCTGCTGATTGTGCTGACCATCCTCATCGTCAGCGTCGGTGGTCTGGTGCAGATCGTGCCGCTGTTCTTCCAGACCTCCACCACCACCGCGGTGGCTGGGCTGAAACCTTACGCGGCGCTGCAATTGTCAGGACGCGACATCTACATCCGTGAAGGTTGTGTCGGCTGTCACTCACAGATGATTCGTCCGTTCCGTGCCGAGACCGAACGCTACGGCCACTATTCGGTAGCGGGTGAATTCGTCTACGACCGCCCCTTTCTGTGGGGTTCCAAGCGCACCGGTCCCGACCTGCATCGCGTTGGGGGACGTTATTCCGATGCCTGGCACGTGGCGCATCTGCTGAATCCGCGCGACGTGGTGCCGGAGTCCAACATGCCGGCCTACCCCTGGCTCGACCGTCCGCTCAACGATGCGGCTATCCAGAAGAAGATGCGTATGTTGAACATCGTCGGGCACGGCTACACCGAGCAGGAAATCAGCGACGCGCCCGCCGCGCTGGAAGGCAAGACCGAGCTGGACGCGCTCATCGCCTACCTGCAAGTGTTGGGCACGCATGCCCCGAAGAATTGAGTCGCCATGGATAGCGGATTAATCAGCGGCATCGTCACAGCCATCTTCATCGTGGTGTTCATCGGCATCGTCTGGTGGGCCTACAGCCGTGGCAACAAACAGGCATTTGAAGATGCCGGCCGTTTGCCTTTCGAGGAAGACAACGCGCCCAACAGCGAGGGAGATAAAAAATGAGTGACTTCACCAGTGGCTTCTGGCCCATTTATATCAGCGTGCTCACCCTACTGAGCATCATCGGCACCTGGGTGTTTCTCAAGAAGCAAACCACCCGCAAGCTCGTCCCCGGCGAGAAGCCCGAGTTGATGAAACACACCTGGGACGGTGATCTGCAGGATCTGAACAACCCGTTGCCGCGCTGGTGGTTGGGCCTGTTCTACGGCACCATGGTGTTCGCGCTGGTCTATCTGGTGTTGTGGCCGGGGCTGGGCAACTACGCCGGCGTGCTGGGCTGGACCTCGCTTGGCGAATACGAGGCTGAAGTCAAAGCGGCCGAAGCCAAGTTCCAGCCGGTGTATGCCGGGTTCATGCAGCAGGACATCGCCACGGTCGCCGCCGACCCCAATGCGCGTGCCATTGGCAAGAACCTATTCCTGACCTATTGCTCTCAGTGTCACGGCTCAAACGCGGAAGGCTCCAAGGGCTTCCCCAACCTGACCGATGGCGACTGGCTCTACGGCGGCGAACCTGAAACCATCGTGGCCACGATCACCAACGGCCGCAACGGGATGATGCCACCGATGGGCGCAGCGCTGGGTGAAGATGGCACCAAGGCAGTGGCGAACTATGTGTTGTCGCTGTCTGGGCGCAAGCACGATGCCGCGTTGGCCGGCGCTGGCCAGGCCAAGTTCGCCGAGAACTGTGCCGCCTGTCATATGCCGGACGGCACCGGCATGCACGCACTGGGCGCGGCCAATCTCACCGACAAGGTGTGGCTGTATGGCGGCTCTGAAGCCGCAATCATCGAGACCATCAGCAAGGGCCGCAGCGGCACCATGCCGCCGATGACGCAAACGCTCGGCACCACGTCCAACCAGGAAGCCAAGCTGCACCTGCTGGCAGCCTACGTGTACGGACTGTCGCAAAAGAAATAAACCCTGGGCTCGCCGATTCACTGGCGAGCCCACCAACGGAAAACACCTTGGCCCAGGAAAAACCGTCCCCCTCCGCAGAAGCGCCGATCGAGCAGCAGCTCTATGCGATCCAGCAGAAGATTCAGCCGCGCGCGGTGCATGGCGTATTCGCGAACTGGCGTATTGCGCTGGTGCTGTTGACCCAAGCGCTTTACTACGGCCTGCCCTGGCTGCAATGGGATAACCGACAGGCCATATTGTTTGATTTGGCCGCGCGCAAGTTCTATATCTTTGGCCTGGTTTTCTGGCCGCAGGATTTCATTTATCTCACCGGTCTGCTGGTCCTGTCGGCGCTGGCGTTGTTTCTGTTCACGGCAGTTGCCGGGCGGCTATGGTGCGGCTACGCCTGCCCGCAAACGGTGTACACCGAAATCTTCATGTGGGTGGAAGAATGGCTGGAAGGCGACCACCTCGCGCGCAAGAAACTCGACAAGTCGCCGTGGAACACCAACAAACTGAAAAAGCGTGGACTGAAACACGCCGTGTGGTTTGCGCTGGCGCTATGGACCGGCTTCACATTCGTCGGCTATTTCACCCCGATCCAAACCCTGTCCGGTGAAATTTTTCATGCCAGTGTCGGCCCATGGGAAGGTTTCTGGATCCTGTTTTACGGCTTTGCCACTTGGGGCAATGCCGGGTTCATGCGCGAGCAGGTATGCAAGTACATGTGCCCCTATGCACGCTTCCAGAGCGTGATGTTCGACACCGATACGCTGACCGTCACCTACGACAATTCACGAGGTGAGCCGCGCGGCTCCCGCAGCAAGAAAACCGACTACGCTGCCGCTGGACTCGGCACCTGCGTCGACTGCAATGTCTGCGTCCAGGTCTGCCCCACCGGCATCGATATCCGCAACGGCCTGCAATACGAATGCATCGGCTGCGCCGCCTGCATCGACGGCTGCGACCAGATCATGGACAAGATGGGCTACCCGCGCGGGCTGATCCGCTACACCACTGAGAATGTAGTGAAGGGGAAATACCCCGACAGCGGCATTCTCAAGCACGTCATTCGCCCACGCACCATCATCTATAGCGTGCTGATGCTGGTGATCAGCAGCGCGTTCGTCTATAGCCTCGCGACCCGGGTGCCTTTACGCGTCGATGTCGTGCGCGACCGCGCGTCGCTATCGAAGGAAACCGACGAAGGCATGATCGAAAACGTCTACCGTCTGCAAATCATCAACAAGGATGCTCTGACTCACCGTTACACCATTCAGGCGCAGGGCATCCCCGGCATGCAGGTGGTGATGTCCACCCAGAAAATTACAGCAGCGCCCCTGCAAACCATCGACATTCCCGTGAGCCTCGTCGCCGACCCGGTCGAACTGAAAGGCCGTTCGATCGAGGTGCACTTCATCGTGAAGTCGATCGACGATCCGCGCATCATGGACGATGTTAAAACCAAGTTCTTCAACCGCTAGACTGAATTGGACAAATCATCATGAATTCGCTTAGCGCCCCAACAAGCAAGCCCTGGTATCGCGAACCCTGGCCGTGGTTCCTGATCAGCCTGCCCGCCACCGCCGTCATCGCCGGGCTGGCCACGGTCTGGATCGCCTATCAAAGTGCCGACGGGCTGGTGGTGGGTGATTACTACAAGGCCGGGCTGGCCATCAATCAGACACTGGCGCGGGACGACGCTGCGCGCGCCTTGGGTTTGACTGCCACGCTGACACATGAAGCGGGCGCATTGGGGATCACCCTGACAGGGCGCCTGCAGGCTTTTCCGGATCAACTCAGTCTCACGCTGGCCCACCCGACCCGTCAGGGGATGGATCAAACGCTCGTGCTCAACCATGCCGGCAGCGGGCATTACCGTACGTCGATGCCCACCATGCGCGCCGGAAAATGGCACGCCGAGCTGGCCGATGCCGCTTCCACCTGGCGCTTATCCGGCGTGCTGCACACGCCACTCGCCGCGCCTGTCACACTGACGGCAGGCACTGTATCCACTGTTCAAACTCAGGGAGACTGAAATGGACGTCGTACTCGATATGCTGTTTACCCAACCGATTGGTCTGTTAAGCCTGTTCACCATCCTCTTCATCATCGGGATCGGTTTTTTCATGTCGGCCTGGATCAAGCGCAAGATGAACGACCCCAAGGAATGATTACTATCGCCACGAGGAGCACGCCATGCTGAAGCGCCTGATCCCCATACTCTGGCCATCCTTCCTCGTTGCAGGGGTGGCCGACATCCTTTTTACCACCCTGTTCGACCCGCTGGAAATCCTCTATCGCGGCGAACCGCTGATCGAACAACGCATCGCCGCCTACACCATCGGCTTCTTCGTATTTTGGCTGCTGGGCATCGCATCCAGTGCCATGACCTGTTATTTCCAGCGTAGCGCGGATGAGATCAATCGCTGCCCACTCCCTCCGCCTAAACGGCCTGAAGGCTGCCCCAAGCGCGATGATGGCAGTGGCTGCAGCTAAGCCTGCAACACAGGCCTACACCTCAAGTTCTGTCCTTCCATGGACGTTACAACGTTGACCCAATAGATCGCTTGAAGCCGTGCCGCCTATCTCGCTCCCAGACCCGGTTTCCCCAACCCGACATAAAGACATTGAATACGAGCTTTATCTGCGCAATCAGCAGATTGCTCTATTCAAGGAAGTCGTCACTGCAGTCCGCGAACGGCTCGACCTCGAAAGCATTTTTCAACTGGTGGCCACGTTTGCCCAAGGACTGATTCAGGCTGAAACGGTTCTGATTCCCGTAATGGATGAAGACAGCACCCAATACACCTATCGCGCCGGTTCTGGCGTCAACGCAGACGAAATCGTGGGTGAAAGCCTGGACATCAACCTGGGCATCTGCGGCTGGGTATGGAAGCATCGCCGCCCATGGTGGCAAGGCGTTTTGAATGAACTCAGCGAGAAAGAACGCAACCAATGGGAAAAGGAAGTCGGCAACGTCATTCTTGTCCCGCTGATCGGCCGCAACAATTTTCTAGGCGGCATTGCCGGCATCAATAAAATTGGTGGCGGCGATTTCGACAAGCATGATCTCGACATGCTGACCCTGCTGGCCAGCCAGATTGCGACCGCAATCGACAACAACAACTTGATTGAACAACTGGAAGAAGCCAACCAAAAACTCTTCTCTGAAAAAGAGAAAGCCCAGGTCACCCTCTCCTCGATTGGTGACGCCGTTATTACGACCGATACCGAAGGTCGAATCGACTACCTGAACCCGGTTGCCGAAAGTCTGTTCGACACCACGTTAATCGCAGCCAAGCAGAAACGCCTCTCCGATCTCGGCACGCTGTTGATCGAAGAAAGCCATCAACCGGCAACCGGCCTGGTGGAGTATTGTCTCCGCGAAGGACGTTTACCCAGTCAATACAGCACGCTCATCTTTGCCAGACAAGATGGAAAGAATCTATTTGTCGAACCCAGCGCAGCCCCTATTCGGGATCATGACGGACACACATCCGGTATCGTCTTCGTCTTCCACGACATCAGCCAAGCCCATGAACTGACCCAGCAACTTTCCCATCAAGCCACGCATGACGTATTAACCGGGTTGTTCAACCGCCGCGATTTCGAGATCAAGGTGAAGCGGGCCATTCGGGATGCTGAAGTGGCCGGCAAGGAACATAGCCTGCTCTACATAGACCTCGATCAATTCAAGGTCATCAATGACACCTGCGGGCATATTGCGGGTGACGAATTGCTCAAGCAATACACAACAAAGCTCTCCGAACTGGTGCGCCATGGCGACACCCTGGCCCGTATCGGGGGAGACGAATTTGGACTGCTGCTGGAAAACTGCCCCAATCAACAGGCACTCCTGGTAGCCAACAAAGTTCAGGACATGACAAACCAGTTCCGGTTTTCATGGGAGGAGAAAACATTTGGAATCGGTGTCAGCATCGGAATGATCGGCATCAACCACCTAAGCAACTCGGTGATCGATGTGATCAGCCGGGTAGACGCCGCCTGCCATATGGCCAAGGAAGCGGGGCGCGGCCGCATTTACGTGCACGACAAGGCAGATCTGGCCTTGCTCACACGGCATGGAGAAATGGAATGGACGCCGCGCATCACCCAAGCGCTGGAAGAGCAGCGCATGGTGCTCTATTACCAGCCTATCGTGCACAATTCAAACATAGCCGACCTGAACAGTCATTACGAAATCCTGATCCGGATGATTGACGAGTCGGGCAAGCTCATCCCGCCCGGAGTTTTTTTACCCGCCGCCGAACGCTATAACCTCATCGCGAGAATCGATCGCTGGGTCATCAGCGAGTACTTTCGCTGGCTGGCCGAGCACCCTGATCAATTAAATGCGCTGGAACTCGGCTCGATCAACCTGTCCGGAAATTCATTGGGTGATGAAACCTGTCTGCGCCACATTGAACGACAACTCAAGGAATTTTCGATTCCCCCCGATAAAATCTGCTTTGAGATTACCGAAACGGAGGCCATCGCCAATCTTGCCAACGCAAAAAACTTTATCCGGCGACTGAAAAATCATGGTTGCCATTTTGCTTTGGACGATTTTGGGAGCGGATTTTCCTCCTACGCTTACCTCAAGAATCTTCCGGTTGATTTCCTGAAAATTGACGGCATGTTCGTCAAGGATATCCATACCGACGCCGTCAACTTCGCCATGGTTGAATCCATCAACCACATTGGTCATGTTATGGGTAGACAAACCATTGCTGAGTTTGTTGAGAACACGGAAACGCTGCAGACGCTAAACAAATTGGGGATTGATTACATGCAAGGATATGGCATCGCCAAACCCGCTCCCCTCAACAACCTGGAAAAAAAACTGACCCCGAAAATCTGGGCATCCCAAGCATGATCCTTACTCATCTGACTTGGAGTCGGCTTGTTGAATCCAGCGTATTTCCTCTCGAGATCGTCCCGGAACACCCCTTCTGAAATCCGTCAAGCCGTGCGAGAGTAACGCGGCTTCTCACTGGCAACTTGTTTCAGATAGCGATCAAAGCACATGCCGATATTGCGCAGAAACAAACGCCCGCTGGGTGTAACACTTATTTTTTCCGCCTCGATCTGCACCATCCCGTCATCGGCAAGTGGACGCAGTTCGGTCAACGCATCGGCGAAATAGTCGCTAAACGTAATCCCCCATTCACTGCCGAACGCAACGAAATCGAGTTCCAGATCACACATCACGCGGGTAATGGCTTCACGCTGAATCTGGTCGTCACGGGTAAGTTTGAGGCCGCGCTCGACGGCAAACCCGGTCGCGGCAATGCATTCCTGGTAGCGCTTGAGACTCTTTTCATTCTGCATGTAAACATCGGCCGTCTGGCTGATGCTGGACGCGCCGAAAGCGAGAATGTCGCTGTCCTTTTGCGTGGTGTAGCCCTGAAAATTGCGCCACAGGGTTTTGTTTTTCTGTGCACGAACCAATTCATCTTCCGGACGTGCGAAGTGATCAAGACCAATATTGATGTAGCCCGCCGCTCCCAAATGCTCATTGACTGCCTGCTGCAACCCAAGACGGGTAGCTGCATCAGGTAGATCAGATTCATTTATCAGATTCTGGTGCTTCTTAATCCAGGGCACGTGCGCATAGCCAAACACCGCCAGCCGATCCGGCGCCCACACCGTCACCCGTTCCAGCGTGCGGCTGAAGCTTTCAACCGTTTGTTTGGGCAGGCCGACGATCAAATCGAGATTGATGCTGGAAAAACCCAGTTCGCGCGACCAGTCGAGCACCTGCTGAATCAGGAATTCAGACTGGATGCGGTTGACCGCTTGCTGCACGTCCGGGTCCATGTCCTGTACACCGAACGACAGGCGATTAAAGCCGCATTCTCTTAGCGCCACCAGATGCTCACGCGTCAGTTCACGCGGATCGACTTCGCAGCTGATTTCGGCATCGGCTGCCAACGTGAAATGCAGGCGCATCATCGCCATCAGGCGGCGAATATCGTCCGGATTCAAATAGGTCGGCGTGCCGCCGCCCCAGTGCAGTTGGCGCACCACGCGCTGGGGATCAACCCGCAGTGCGGTACGTGCCATCTCCTGGTCGAGTGTCGCCAAATAGGGTTGGGTTTTCTGATAGTCGCGCGTGGCCACCATATTGCAGCCGCAGTAGTAGCAAAGCGAATCGCAGAATGGGATATGGACATAGAGCGAAATCCCGCGGTCCGCAGAGGAGGCTCCTAACGCATCGGCCCAGTCAGTTTCGCCGAATTCAGTGTGGAAATAGGGCGCGGTGGGATACGAGGTATAGCGCGGGCCGGGAACGCTGTATTTCTGCAGCAGCGCCGCTGTTGTTGACGTCATGAGGACATCCTTACAGTGGATATTATTATCTTTTTATCACATCGAGCACATGAAATCCAGTCCAACGAATGCGTTACAGCATTGACCTAACAGGACTTTCTCGCTTCAACCCCCTACGGCACAGACAGCTTTAGTGCACCAAAATCATCGCTGAACAATGACAGCTCATCCCCCGAAGCAAATTGCCAGCCTTCCATATGCCCAAAATCGGTTCTGGCTTGGGGTTCCAGATCGAGCTTGAATCGTTTGGACGTCGACAAGGTGGGGTTACGTACACTGAGTACTACTGTCAGATAGCGGTCACTGGTGTTTTCGATTACCGCAACCAGTCCCTGCCCTAACATTGACGAACGAAAGTTGACAAACACTGGCAGGGCCGGTTTTGCCTTTACCGCTGCCTGATAATCAGTTTCCTTAAAGGCCAGTTGCGCTTTCAACAGCTCAATTTCACGCAAACTTTCGGTGAGTTGATTGCGGGTTTCAACCCTATAGCGCTCAGCCATTTGCCGGGTTTCAACTTCCTTGGACATGCGCCGCTTCAAATCGCCCAGGTCAACATTCAGCATAAAAGCGTATAACGCCAACCCACAGACCAACACAACCAACGCTATATTCACGCCAATTGAAATGATCAGGCCGCGCCGCTTGCGCTGAACAGGGGGGATGATTACTGTCTTTTCTGTATCCATATTTAGCCAGTATTACGCATCCCGGCAGCGATGGCATTAATCGAGCGTTTCAGGGGCGTGAGCCAGGACTCCTGTTCTGCATCCCACACACTCTCGGAACGATAGTGTTTCAGCAGTCGCACCTGGATGTGGTTAATCGGATCAATATAGGGTCGGCGGCGCGAAATCGACAAGGCCAATGGCTGATTATCCTCAAGCAAGCAAGCAATCTGTGCAACCTGTTTAACGCCCTCGACGGTTAGAGCATATTCGTCGGCGATCGCACGGAACACCCCCATCGTGTTGGGGTGGTCACACAAGCGCGCATATTCCTCGGATATTTCCATATCGGCCTTGGTCAAGGCCATCTGCACGTTGGACAACAAACTGCGGAAGAATGGCCACTCGCGGACCATCGCCTGCAAATGCACCAGACCATCCGGTTGTTTGTCGATAAATTCCTTCAGCGCACTGCCGATCCCGTACCAGGCGGGCAGCGTGTGGCGCGACTGTGCCCAGCCGAACACCCAAGGGATGGCGCGGATCGATGCCAGAGAACGATCGGCTTTTTTGCGATGCGATGGGCGGCTGCCAATATTCAACAAGCCAATTTCAGTGACGGGTGTACTGTCGTAAAAGTAGTCGATAAAACCCGGGAGCCCGATCATGGCACGGTAAGCCGTTTCGCCGGCTGCGGCGATTTCACTCATCCAGTCGAGATAATCCTGCGGATAGCGCGCATCACTGGACGCGAGCGCCGTGGCACTGGCCTTGAGCAGGCCGGTGACGCCCATACCGATTTCATAAGTGGCGGTTTCAGGTTTGCTGTATTTGTAATACAGCATCTCGCCTTGCTCGGTAAACTTGATCTCACCGTTCACTGTGCCTGGCGGTTGCGACAGAATCGCGTCATGCGTGGGGCCACCACCGCGTCCCACCGTACCGCCGCGTCCATGGAACAGCCGGCACTCAACCCCGAAATGCTGGGTCAGCGCAATAATGGAAAGCTGGGCCTGATAGAGGTTCCAGTTTGACGCCAGAATGCCGCCGTCCTTGCACGAATCCGAATAGCCGAGCATGACTTCCTGGTGGTTGCCATTGGCGGTCACCAGTGCACGATAAACCTTGTTCGACAGCAGTTGGTCGAGGATGGATTCGCTGTTTTTCAGGTCTTCCACTGTCTCGAACAGCGGGGCAACCTGAATACGACAGAACCAGTCACGCCCATTGTGGCCGCACAATCCCACCAGTCGGGCCAGCAGCATCACTTCCATCACATGCGAAGCGCTGTTCGTCATCGAAATCACATAGGTGCCAAAGACTTCGTCACCCACTTCGGCCTGCAGTTTGGCCATGCGCCGGAACACGGCAAACGTTTCACGCTCGGCATCTCCCAGTGCAACGTCGTTCACCAAAATCGGATCGATGTGGCCGACCCAGGCTGCCAATCGCTGCAGGCGCTCGGGTTCAGCTGCACCGAGGTAGTCGAAATCGGAATCAACCTGCTTGAGCACCGTAGCAACGGTACGCGTATGCACCGTCGACTCCTGACGGATATCCAGTTGCAGCAGATGAAAGCCAAAGCTTTCAACCAGACGGATCAGGGCATGCAAATCCTGCATGGCCACAATGCGGTCACCATGGCTGATCAGCGAATCACGCACCAGATAAAGATCGTTCAGGAACGCAGGGGCGTTCTCGTACGCCATATGCGAGGTAAAGCTCGGCACGTCTGCCAGACACTGGTGGACGTAAGACAGATTGGCATCCAGCCGTGCCAGCATCATCGCGGCCATGCGGCGATAGGGCTCGCGGCTGTATATCTGCACGGCCGTCCCGCGAAATACCTGTTCGCCGAACTCGGCTTCGTACTCGGCCAGCCGTTCAAGGAAAGGGGTTGAAGGCGTACACCAGCCACTGCTATGCGTCAGCGTCTGCCGCAATTCCAGTACACGCACCCGGTATTCGTCGAGCGCGGCCTGCATCTGTGTGTGCACCGTCCACTCGGTCACATCGGCGGTTACAAACGGATTGCCGTCTCGATCGCCACCTATCCACGAACCAAAGCGGATAAAGCTTGGCACGTTGACCAGGGCGGCACCATCCGTTTTGACGCCGTAATGCTTGCGCAACGCTTTTTCAAAATAGTAATAGGCTTTGGGAACGGCATCGAACAAGCTTTCACGGACGTAATACAGTCCATTTCGCACTTCATCGCGGACTTCGAGCTTGGCCGTACGCAGTTCGTCGGTACGCCACATCACCTGAATCTCGGCCGCAAGTTGGGTTTCCAGGTCACGCTGGTCATTTACCCCCAGGCTGGTGCTGTAGAGCTGATCACAAATCAGAAAAATGCGGCGCATGCTTTCCATCACTGCACGGCGGCGGGCTTCTGTTGGATGGGCCGTAAAGACCGGCGAATAATGCAATCGATTGACCATCTCCTGCAAGGCACTGATTGACACGCCCTGCCCCTTGAGCTCAGCCAGGGTGCGATCAAAAGACCCCTCCCACAACGTCATGCCGTGCGACAACATGCGGCGGCGATTGCGGTGCGCAAAGCTTTCTTCCGCCACGTTGACCAGCTTGAAGTAGCTGGAGAAAGCCCGCACCACCAGTTCCACCTTGTCGGCAGGCATGGCGTCAATCATTTCCATCAATTCGGTACGACGTTTTTGATCTTCCTGCTGCTGCAATTCGGCAAAGCCACGACGCAGGGTTTCTACCGCCTCGAACACATCCTCACCGGCGAATTGCAGTAGCACCTGGCCGAGCAAGGTGCCGAGCAATTTGACCTGCGCGCGCAGGTGGTCATCTGTCAGGAGGGTATCGGGAGGGTTCATAAGTGGACAACGTGAGTTAATGCGGCAAAGCCCGCTATTTTCTCATATTCAGCCGGCATCACCCAACCGCGCGCCGCGCGTTGCGGAACATGCGTAGCCAAGGGCTTGCACCCTGCATGCCTTCCGGCTTCCATGATAATTGCGCGGCACGGAATACACGCTCGGGATGCGGCATCAGAATGCTGAAGCGGCCCTCTGCGGTGGTAAATCCCGTGAGTCCGGCGGCTGATCCATTCGGGTTCTGTGGATAGGCTTCGGTGGGCGCGCCATGGTGATCGACATAGCGCAAGGTGGACAGTGCTTGCCCCGCATGTGCCGCGTCACGAAATGCAACCCGACCTTCACCATGCGATACCGCAATTGGCATTACCGAGCCCGCCATGCCCGCAAAGAAAAGCGACGGCGAAGCCAGTACCTCTACCAGTGCAAAACGCGCCTCGAACTGCTCCGACAGGTTGCGCTCGAACCGCGGCCAGGCTTCAGCCCCTGGAAGCAGATCGTGTAGCTGACTCATCATCTGGCAGCCATTGCACACGCCCAATGCAAACGTATCGGCACGATCGAAAAATGCCGCAAACTGGTCGCGCGCACGGGGATTGAACAGGATCGACTTGGCCCAGCCACCACCCGCGCCCAGCACGTCGCCGTAGCTGAAGCCCCCACATGCCGCCAGACCGGTAAAGTCGCCCAGGGTGACACGGCCAGACAAGATGTCGCTCATATGGACATCGACTGTGGCAAAACCCGCGGCATCGAATGCGGCCGCCATCTCGACCTGGCCGTTGACCCCTTGCTCGCGCAGTACCGCGACACGGGGGCGCTTGCCGCTGGAAATGTACGGCGCGGCAACATCATCCTGCGCATCAAAACTCAAGGCATAGTGCAGCCCCGGATCGGTGGCATCCACATGCGTAGCAAACTCTTGGTCGGCACACGCAGGATTGTCGCGCAGCTTGGCCATTTCATGACTCGTACGTGCCCAGCCACGTTGCAGATCAGTGCGCACCTCGTCGAGAATCAGCTTGTCATTACGCAATACCCGCACCCGGTCGAGCGCATTGGCCTGCGCAACAATGTGAAACTCGCTGCGAAGATCTGCGTCGATAAAGGCCTGCATCACCACCTGCATGTCAGCACGGCGGATTTGCAGCAGCGCCCCGGCTTCTTCGTTGAACAATACGTTGAACATACGGGTGCTATAACCCGCGTCGTTCAGTGCTTCCGGCTCCGAGAGCCCCTCGTCCTCGACTTCATGACGAATCTGGTCGAGGCATAACTCATCCACATCCAGATCCAATCCGCAGTGACCGGCAAACGCCATTTCACACAAGGCCGCAAACAAACCGCCATCGGATCGATCGTGATAGGCCAGCAGTTTCCCATCGGTGTTCAGCGCCTGTACGGTGTCGAAGAACGCACTCAGCGCAGCGGCAGTCGGCGCATCCGGGCAACGGTCGCCCACCTGCTTGTAAGCCTGCGCAAAGCTAGACGCACCGAGGCGGTTCTTGCCCAGCCCGAGATCGATCAGAACAATATCCGTCTCGCCCACGTCAGTACGCAGCTGCGGCGTGAGGTGCGCGGTTGCATCGGGCGTGTTGGCAAATGCCGAGATCACCAGCGAAATCGGCGACGTCACCGACTTTTTCTCACCGTCGGCATCCCACACGGTTTTCATGCTCATCGAGTCTTTGCCGACCGGGATCGAAACGCCCAAAGCCTGGCAATAATTCGAGACGGCGGCCACGGTATCGAACAGCGCCGCATCCTCGCCGGGATGACCCGCAGGCGCCATCCAGTTGGCCGACAGCTTCACCTGTGTCAGGCCATCGACGCGCGCTGCAGCCATGTTGGTAATCGCCTCGACGATCGCCATACGTCCCGATGCGGGCGCATCGATCAGCGCCAGTGGCGCTTTCTCACCGATGGAAAACACCTCACCCTGCGTCGTCTGATAGCCCGCCAGCGTGATGGCACAGTCGGCGACAGGGATTTGCCACGGCCCCACGCATTGATCGCGTGCAGTGAGCCCCCCGACCGACCGATCACCAATGGAAATCAGGAACATTTTCGATGCCACACCCGGCATCGCCAGCACGCGGTAGGCCGCATCCTTCAATTCGATCCCATCCAGGGCCAGCGGAGCGGGCTGGGTTGCCTGATGCACGACGTCGCGCGTCATGCGGGGCGGTTTCCCGAGCAACACCTCGAGATCCATGTCCACCGGCGCATTCTGGAAATGGCTGTCCGTCACCTGCAGCTGGTTGTCTTCGATGGCTTCGCCCAGCACCGCGAACGGGCAGCGCTCGCGTTCGCAAATCGCACGGAATTCGCCGATGCGATCCGGTGGAATCGCCAGCACGTAGCGCTCCTGTGCCTCGTTGCACCAGATTTCGCGCGGCGACATGCCGGACTCTTCCGATGGTGCGGCGCGCAACTCGAAGCGACCGCCACGGCCACCGCCATGCACCAGTTCGGGCAGCGCGTTCGACAGCCCGCCTGCACCCACGTCATGAATCGACAGAATCGGATTGGCCTCGCCCAACTGCCAGCAGCGATCAATCACCTCCTGCGCGCGCCGCTCCATTTCGGGGTTGCCGCGCTGCACCGAATCAAAGTCGAGATTCACCGCGTTGGAACCGGTGTCCATCGAGGACGCCGCCCCCCCGCCGAGGCCGATCAGCATGCCGGGGCCACCCAGTTGGATCAGCAGCGTGCCGGTCGGCAGCATTTTCTTGTCGACATGATCGTCGCGAATACTGCCGACACCGCCCGCCAGCATGATGGGCTTGTGGTAACCGCGGCGTTGCCCGGACACGTTTTCCTCGAACGTACGGAAATAGCCCGCAAGATTGGGCCGGCCGAATTCGTTATTGAACGCCGCAGCGCCAATCGGGCCTTCGAGCATGATCGCAAGCGGCGTGACAATGCGTTCAGGCTTGCCATACGCATCGGTTTCCCAGGGCTGTGTGTAGCCGGGAATATTCAGGTTCGACACCGAAAACCCGCCCAAGCCAGCCTTGGGCTTGGAACCGGTTCCGGTCGCGCCTTCGTCGCGTATTTCGCCCCCGCTGCCGGTGGCCGCACCGGGAAACGGTGAAATCGCCGTCGGATGGTTATGCGTTTCCACCTTCATCAGCACATGCGTGAGTTCGCTGCTGTAGGCGTAACTGCCGTCGGCACGCGGATAAAAGCGGTCGATCTGAGCGCCTTCGATGACGGAAGAATTGTCCGAATATGCCACCACCGTGCCTGCGGGATGCGCCGCATGGGTGTCGCGGATCATGCCGAACAGTGACTTGGCCTGCGCTGCGCCGTCGATCACCCACGAGGCGTTGAAAATCTTGTGGCGGCAGTGCTCGGAATTGGCCTGCGCAAACATCATCAGCTCGACATCGGTGGGGTTGCGCCCGACGCGGGTGAAGTTGTCGACCAGGTAATCGAGTTCGTCATCTGAAAGCGCCAAACCGAGACTGCGATTGGCCGCTTCCAGTGCAGCCCGGCCGCCTGCGATGACATCAACCGTAGCCAACTCGCGCGGGGCCACATGCTGAAACAGGACATGTACATTGTCCAACGAACCCATTACCGATTCGGTCATGCGGTCATGTAAGAGTGGCAGCAGCGCGGTCAGCGCCTGTCCAGACAACACAATGCCCTGCGGATCGCACAAGCGATACGCCACGCCGCGCTCAATCCGTCGCAATTGCGTTATGCCACTGTTTTTGAGAATGTCGGTCGCCTTGGACGACCACGGCGAAATCGTACCCGGCCGTGGCGTCACGACAAGTTGCACTTCATTTTCTGCGGGATGGTCAGTGTGGGTGCCGTAATCCAGCGTGTTGGCCAGCTGCTGGCTGGCAGCCGCATCCAGCTCGGCGTCCAGTTCCAGAAAATGCCAGTAACGCGCAGTCAGAGTACCCAGTGCTATTCCAAGCCGGGTGGCTTCCTGGCGAATTTTGTCAATGCGGAAAACGGACAGCGCGGCACTGCCGGGGAGCGATACGATGGAAGACATGTGCGACTTTGCAAACAGGCAAAGACGCTATTTTAGCCGATTGGCCGACGCCTACGACGTGTCCTTTTGGCGCGTTCCGGCCTGCTTCTGCCAAGTCTCAAAGCAGGCCAGACCACAAAAATGATGCACATAGTCCTGCGTGTCCATCACATTGACCGCATCAGCCGGAATTTCCGTCAAACAGACTTCACAGGAAACCGGTTTGCAGCTGGCTTCGTCCTTGCACTGCGCGACGATGCCACCCGCAGGATTGCAATTTCGTGTATTCATCCAAGCACTCCATGAAGGACCCAGCGATCTAAATATAGGCCCCCATGACAGGCTTGCAAGCCATCAGCCATAACGCCTCAAGCACTCTAAAGCGCGGCTCAATAGCCAGCTTCCTTGATCGCTACTTTGATCATTTTGTAATCCGCCTCCTTGTCGACCACAAAGCCTGTCACCTTGCTGTGAATGGTTTTTTGCAAGGACTGAATGACATCCTGGCTCAGCGCGACGGCAGTGGCCCCCAGTTTATTCTGCTCACTCGCAGAGAGGCGATTGCTCGCCATCAGGGTGAAATCGGGGGTGTCTGGCAAGGGATGCCAGATTTCGAAACCACCCTTTTCGAGCAGTTTTTCAGCAGCCTTGCTGCGCAGGCTGCCGGCCTGGGCATGATTGCGCTCTAACGCCAGGGACACAGCTTCCTGGGTTTTGAAATTGTAAAACTTGACCGCGCCAGGATGGTTACGTTTGAGGGTGTAGCGACCCATCACATCCAGCCAGGACTCTTTTTCGGTCAGGGCTACCGTGGTCACCTCCGCGCCCTTGTGACGGACCAGAACGCCGGCGGCCCGATCTTTCACCCGCGCCACCGGTGAATAGTCTTTGTCCAGCACGGAAACGGCCAGAGACGGCGGAACGAAGTACATATCCAGCCGCCCCCTGTCCAGTGAGCGGAGGGCAGTTTTGATGGTACGGAATAAGGTGAGTCTGGGTTTTAGACCCAAAGATGCAGCTAGCGCCTGGGCAAATGGCATCGCCGCATCCCTGAATTCGTCCATGAAAATGTCGGCTTTCCCGGTACCCGGATAGATTCCAATGCTCAGGCCTGAATCCTCGGCATAAGCCATGAGCGGCAAGGCGGGAAGGAGCGTCAGCCCGGCCAGAAATTGTCGTCTTTGCATTGCAATCACCATTCGTATAGATCACCGGATGTCCGGCCCAACACTTAACGGCAGACACAAAGGCCATCTTTACATCCGAAATGGATAGTCTTTTTAGACCAGGTGAACCCCCTCCTCGAATCGAACCAGGATTGACTTTCCGCCGGCAGGGCTAAGATGACTGCAATACACTCACACCGGTCCCGCAGCCCCATGCTGATTTTCCCACACGCACTCATTTCTCCGCCCCTGTTCATGGCTGCCGATATCCGGGCCATCGAGCAGCATGGGTTGGCGGCCCATCCCAAGGACGCCTTGATGGAAAAAGCCGGCGCTGCCGTTGCCGAACTGGCAGGAACGCTGGCCAATGAGTCGGGGGCCCCGGTCCTGATTCTGGCCGGACCCGGCAACAATGGGGGCGATGCTTTGGTGGCTGCGCGGCTACTTCAAGCGCAAGGCTTCCGCGTGCTGGTCGTCAGCCGTGCCGACCCAGGCCGTTTGCCGCCGGATGCGGCGCACGCATGGTCTGGCTGGCGTGATAGTGGTGGCACGTTCCTGAACGAAATCCCCCGTTCACAAGCTTTCAGCCTGGTCATAGACGGATTGTTCGGCGTGGGGCTACAGCGCGACATCACCGGCGAAACCGCACACTGGATCGCCCAGGCTCAGGAGTTGAACTGCCCCAAACTCGCCATCGATATGCCTAGTGGTCTCGACAGCGACAGCGGCCGGATACGCGGATGCGGATTGCGCGCTGACCATACGCTCACCTTTCTTGGCCTCAAACCCGGACTCCTCACTGCTGAAGGGCCGGATTATGCTGGCGTGCTGCATCTGGACACGCTAGGCGTCGATCCGACAACCATGCCCGCCACGCCAGGATTCGCGCTGACGCACTTGGCGCCCTGGCATCGCCTCCCTGCTCGTTCCCAAAACAGCCATAAGGGACTGTATGGACATGTGGGTTTGATCGGCGGGGACATTGGCATGGTCGGCGCCTGCCTGATTGCCGGGCGCGCTGCGTTGAAACAAGGTGCGGGCAGCATTACGCTGGGAACGCTGGATGATCGCATCGTGGTTGATTACGGTGAACCCCGGCTGATGTTTGGGTCCCCTGAAACGCTATTGGGTCAGCAGATGCATGCCCTGGCCATCGGCCCCGGGCTGGGGCAAAGCACCCGCGCGCGCGCACTACTGGAAGCCGCACTTGCGGCACCCTGTCCTCTGGTTCTGGATGCCGACGCGCTGAATCTTTTGGCCAACGATCAGGAGTTGGCCCATCAAACGAGCCAGCGCAGTCAACCCACCCTGCTCACACCGCATCCTGGTGAAGCGGCGCGGCTGCTCAACTTGACCGTGGACGACGTACAAGCAAACCGGATCGAGATTGCCCACGCACTCAGTCAAAAATTTCAAGCGGCAGTTGCGTTGAAAGGTGCCGGCACTGTGATTGCGCATCCCGATGGCCACTACGCCATCAATACCAGCGGCGGTCCCTGGCTCGCGCAGGCGGGATCAGGTGACTGCCTTACCGGCATGGTGGCCGGCTTACTGGGGCAGGGCATGGCTGCAAGCCACGCCCTCGAGGCAGCGGTTTGGCTGCACGGAAGCCATCGCTGACCCATCCACCCCGCCGTAGGGATCGCATCGCTGCGTTTAAGTAAAGCCACAACCCTGCCGATATCAAGGCTATACACTTTATCTCCCTTCAAGCCCGCAAATCCAAGCGAATAATGAAAACAAGCTCGCAGCACATCGGGATGGGCGCCCGGATCGGGATCGGTTTTATCATCGTGCTGACTCTGATGGTCGCGCTCAGTGCAACCGGCTTGCGCTATGTAGCTGAGGCCAACCAGCGCCTGAAGCAAATTGCCCTAAACAACAACGTCAAAATCGAACTCGCCACAGAAATGCACAGTGCGCTACGCGAGCGGGCGCTCTCCCTGCATTCCCTGCCCATACTTGATGACCCGTTCGACAAAGACTCTGAAATTCAGCGCTTCAATGCCCAAGGCATCCTCTACATCCAGGCACGTGACCGGCTTGAGCACTTGCCACTCAATCCCCAGGAAAGTGACATTCTGGCGCTGATACGCAAACTGACCCGCGAAGCCCAGCCCGAAGTGCAAGCAGTGGTGGAAATGGCCATGTTCAACAGTAACGAACAGGACGTTTTCGCCCGCATCCGCAAGTTCGCGATACCGGCACAACGCGCCATCGCCGCTCAGGTGAGTGCCCTGCTGGAACTTCAGCGCAACCAGACTGAAGTCGCGGTCATGAATGCCGAAATTTCCTATAAAAACGTGCGCAACCTGATGATCGGTCTGGGCACGGCGGCGTTGCTCATCGGCCTGCTCATTACCGGATTCGTCATCCGGCGCGTGTCGTTTCAGGCCAAACAACTTGCCGATCAGGCCATGTACGACCCCCTCACAGGCTTGCCCAACCGATCGCTGCTGCATGACCGGCTGGAGCAGGAGATCGAAATATCCAAACGTGAGCATAAATCGTTTGGCGTGCTTCTAATGGATCTCGACCGTTTTAAAGAGGTTAACGATACCCTCGGACATGATGTTGGGGACGAACTACTGCGGGAGGTGGGGCGCCGGCTGATTGAAACAGTGCGCGACGAAGATACTGTCGCCCGGCTGGGCGGCGATGAATATGTCGTGCTGATTCATAACCTTGACCCCAAGGGAGCCTCGTTCATTGCAAACAAGGTACTTGCTGCCCTGGACAAACCGTTTCACTGGCAAAACCAGAGTATCGATATTGGCGCGAGTCTGGGACTTTCGTTTTATCCCTCCCAGTGCGACGACGCCAGCAGCCTGCTAAGGTGCGCCGACATTGCGATGTATGTGGCAAAGCGCTCAGGCAATGGTTATGCCCTGTATTCGCAAGATCAGGACCGCACCAGCCGCGGTGATCTTTCACTCAAAAGTGAATTGCGCGAAGCCATCCAGTCCAACCAACTGTGCTTGCATTACCAACCGCAAATCAACCACCGCAGTGGGCGTATCTCAGGGCTTGAAGCGCTGGTGCGTTGGAACCATCCTCAGCGCGGCTTTTTGCCACCTGACACGTTTATTCCGTTAGCCGAGGATGCGGGGTTGATCGGCCCGCTCAGCCGCTGGGTGCTCAATGCCGCACTTGGCCAACTCGTTTCGTTACATCAGCGCGGCTACATGCTGAACATGGCCGTCAACCTCTCCGCGCGCAATCTGCATGACATGGAACTGCCTGCCAACGTTTCCCGCCTGCTTGCGGACAGCGGGATCAATCCAAAATACCTGACGCTCGAGATCACCGAGAGTGCCGTGATGTCCAACCCCAGTGACGGCCTCATCATCCTCACCGCGCTCGATAAAATGGGCGTAACGCTTTCCATTGACGATTTCGGCACGGGTTACTCTTCGCTCGCCTACCTCAAGCGTCTGCCAGTCGATGAACTGAAAATCGACAAGTCTTTTGTGACGGACATGGAAGAAAACGATAACGACGCCGTGATCGTACGTTCCACCATCGATCTCGCCCACAACCTCGGTCTCAAGGTTACAGCCGAAGGCGTGGAAACCCAGGGTGCCTGGGACACACTGAGTATTCTTGGTTGCGATCAGTCGCAGGGGTATTTGATGGGTCGACCGATGTCGGTTGAAAAGCTGGAGCTTTGGCTGCGGGAATCGGCTTATTCGTCAACGGTGGCGAGCGCGCTTCATGCAGGTTAAGACCGCTGGTTTTCAGCAGACCCGGTCTTTCAGATAACGTGAAAATTCGTCCTGCACTTCGGGATGCTTCATGGCGTATTCAACGGTGGCCTGCAAATACCCCAGCTTGCTGCCACAGTCGTAGCGAATCCCGTCAAACGCATACGCCAGCACTTGCTGCTCGATGAGCAAAGCGGCAATGGCATCTGTGAGCTGCAGTTCGCCGCCCGCACCCGGCTTCAGATGTTGAATATGGTGAAAGATACGTGGCGTGAGGATATAGCGCCCCACCACGCCCAGCGTTGAAGGGGCTTCTTCGGGTTTGGGTTTTTCCACGATGGCATTGACGCGTGATACACGCTCACCCATAGGGGTCGCGTCGACAATGCCGTAGGACGCCGTTTCTGCAGGCGCAACCTCCTGCACACCGAGTATCGAGCACTGATAAAATCCG
>JAGXGP010000059.1 GCA_024636775.1 Hydrogenophilales bacterium | reverse complement strand
CGGCGCGCGCAGACGGCATCAACGTGGGTGACTTTTCTCGGCTCGGCATAGAACGCGGCATCAGGCGTCTCGTCTTCGCGGCTGAACGCATCGGCTCCTTCAAAACCGGTCGGCGTCAGCATTTGTGCCTCCATGCCGCTCCACTCCAGCAATTGTGCAACCTGGCCCACGGGCTGGGTGGAGACATCGCTTTTGCCGCTGTCGATACTGAAAATACGGCCTTGCAACGGATGGCTGAAATTGGCGACGAAATTATCTCCGCTCAACTTCATGACGCGAAACATCGGTGCGGGTACGTCATCGGCGTGCAACAGCATGGACGGATAGAAGCGCCCCATTTTGAGCGGCGCAACATCGCTGCGGAATACCTCGTTCGGCACTTCCTGTTCAAGTTTGGGACCGACGTCGACCTGCGCATCGACCGGGGGAGTGTCGCCCGGCATCCACACCACCACTTGATGGCGGCCCAGATCAGAAAAATAGTTCACGCGAAAGCGCAAAGCAGCATGCAATAGTTTCATAAACAGTCAGACCAATAATTACGGGTTTATTAATGCGGGAGGGGATTGCACCAGCCGCCGCGCGAGACACAAGTCCTCCCATGCGCGGGCCTTCTCGGTCGGTTTTCGCAACAGATAAGCAGGGTGATAGGTCGCCACCAGCGGCACCCCCTGAAACTGATGCGCCCGTCCACGCAAGTGACTAATCGTCTCGGTGGTCTCGAGCAGACTTTGGGCGGCAACGTGCCCCAGCGCAAGAATGATTTTCGGCTGGATGAGTTCGATTTGCGCCTGCAGATAAGGCCGGCAAGCAGCCAACTCATCCGGCTCGGGGTCGCGATTTTCAGGTGGGTGGGATTTCAACACGTTGGTGATGTAGACATTGTTTCCGCGCGCCAATCCTATGGCACCTAGCATGGCATCGAGCATTTGACCCGCCTGGCCGACAAACGGCTCGCCCTGCTCATCCTCTTCGACGCCCGGTGCCTCGCCAATAATGAGCCAGTCTGCGTTGCGATCCCCCACGCCGAGCACACTTTGCGTTCGGGTCGTGTGCAATTTGCAGGCGGTGCAATGCGCCACCGCATCGGCCAGCTGTTCCCAATTCTGAATCGGGAGTGAAACCGGCGCATGCGGCGAATTGTCCGGCATATCACCCGGCGCATCGCGCAACCGCCAAACCGGACCAATGCCCAGTTCATTAAAGATGTCGTCACGACTTAACATGTCAGTTCGCGCGTCATGATGAGTGCATCCTCACGGCCATCGCGCGAAGGGTAGTAGGCGCGTCTGAATGCCAAATCGACAAAGCCGTTGCTATGGTAAAGCGCAATCGCAACCACGTTGGACGTGCGCACTTCGAGAAAAACACTTTCTGCACGATGATCGCAGGCGCGGGCCAGGCAATGTTCTAACAGATCACGGCCCAAACCGTGCCCCCGCCAACTCGGTGCAATGGTGAGGTTGAGGATATGGGCTTCGCCAGCCGCCGCCATCATGGCGTAATACCCGATCACTTCGCCGTCGGCCTCATGCACCCACATGCTGTAACCGGCACTTAATGAATCAGAGAAGTTGCCGGGCGTCCAGGGGTATTCGTAGCTTGCGAGTTCAATCCGGTGAATACGTGGCAGGTCGGCCTCGATCATCGGACGCAGATGATGTGCGATTTCATGTATTGGAAATTCGGGAATGGCACTCATGCGGATTTTCTCGCGCGACGTTCATCCACCGTCAGCGCGACTTTGTCGCGCAGATAAATCGGCGCAGCCAATGCGGCGTCTGTGCTCTCGCCTCGCTCAAACGCCTGAGCGGCAAGCGGGGCCATCGCTGCAGCATCCGGCATGATCGTGTCATCAATGCGTACCAGCTGCGCGCTCAGACGCGGTCGCAATACTTCGCCCAATGCAACGAATCCATTACCGGCGCCTACCCAGTCGCCGCCGTCCGGAACACACACCGATTCAGGCAGCGCCAGCGCAGGCTCGACGACACAGCGCCAACCCGTTGCGTCGCGTTGATATGCCGCCCAATAGACCTCGGCCATACGCGCATCGAGCACCGTCAGCACCTTGTCAGCGCCGGCCTGTTCGGCGATGGATTCCAGCGTGGAGATGCCCACAACCGGCAAGTCGGCGCCAAATGCCAGGCCTTGAGTCACCGCGCAGGCAATGCGCAGCCCGGTGAACGAGCCGGGGCCGGCACCATAAGCAATGCCATGAAGCTGGCGCAGACTCAGTGCTGATTCCCTCAGGAGTTCATCCACCATCGGCAGCAACAGGCTGCTGTGCTGCTGATCGGCCCGCACCCGCCGCGCCCGCACCGCACCGTCGAGCCACAACGCGGCCGAGCAGTATTCGGTGGAGGTATCCAAAACAAGCAATTTCATGAGGGCGATTCTAACAGGCCGACGCAGCCCGCCCATGGTCAGAGGCAGCCCGGCACAGGGTCAGCGTTGACCGCGGTAGGTGATGCGGTAGATAGCCCCGGCTTGATCGTCCGACACCAGCAAGCTGCCATCGGGCATCACCAGCACGTCGGCGGGGCGACCCCAGGCCAATTCGTTACGCTGCCATCCGCTGATGAAAGGCTCGTAGCTGACCGCGCGGTTGTCCAGCAACCGCACCACGCTCACCCGGTAGCCGCTCTTGCTGCTGCGGTTCCAGGAACCGTGCTCGGCGATGAATACGGCATTCCTGTAACGCTCGGGGAAGGCCTTCCCCGTGTAAAAACGCATGCCCAGGCTCGCCACATGGGCGCCCAGGTTCTGCACTGGCGGAACGAATTCATCGCAACGTCGTTTACGCCCCAGTTCGGGGTCGACCATCGTGCCGCCGTGGCAATACGGGTAGCCAAAATGCTGGCCGGTCTGGCTCACGCGATTGAGCTCATCCGGCGGCGCATCGTCGCCCAGCCAGTCGCGACCATTGTCGGTAAACCACAGTTCGCTGCTTTGTGGACGCCAGTCAAATCCAACCGAGTTACGCACCCCGCGCGCGACCACTTCAATCATTCCACTCGCCACATCAAGCCGGGTAATCGTCGCAAAGCGGTCCGGGTCGGGCTCGCAGATATTGCACGGTGCGCCCACCGGCACGTAGAGCTTGCCATCGGGACCAAAGGCAATGAATTTCCAGCCGTGGTGCGTGTCGGTTGGATAAGCTTCGCTTAACACTTCAGGCTTGGGCGGTCGATTCACGTGTGCTTCGATGTTACGCAGACGCAAGATTCGGTTCACTGCCGACACATACAAATCGCCATCACGAAATGCCACGCCAACCGGCATCTCGAGCTTATCCGCGATCACCCGTAGCTTGCGTGGACCGTGCAGCGGAATCGAGTAGACTTTGCCAGCGTGCATGCTGCCGACAAAAAGCATGGTTTTTCCGAGTGCCATTTGACGCGCATTGGGCACCCGGGCAAACAGTTCAATCTGGAATCCAGGCGGAAGCTTGAGGCTGGATAAGGGTAGTGTCGGAGGCTCAGCTGAGGCTTGGGTGATCGAGGCCAGCAGCATCGCCCCGGCAAGCCCAACCCACTCCCAAACACCCCACTGTTTCATGGTGCTCTCTGCCCGCCCGGCTGCACGGTGCCTGACTGCACCGGAACCAGAATCTCGAAACGCACCCGCGACCACGGATCGCGCACCTCGGCCAGTCGATTGATACGGGCCACCAGCATTTGCCCACCATCCATGAAGCGCGCCACATCGGCATTCTCGCGGCGCGGTACGTAGCCAATCTTGTGACCTTGCCATTCCACCCGCACTGCTTTCGCATCATGGACATTGTCAGGCTCGCGTATCAGCGTGAGCGCATCGCCCACCTGCATCAGCGGCCACAGCATCTTGCCTGCGTGATATTGGAATCCGGCCAGCGGCGAATCCTGCAGCAGGATATGGGCACCGACCTGGGCATGCAGCGGTTGCGCCCACAGCCACACCAGAATCAGCCAGTTCAAACGTCGCATCAGAAGTGATGAATGTGCAAGCCACAGCCTGCGCATTCGCTGTGATTAATGAAAACCGGATTATCAGAAAACCATGCGCTCATCACGAGACACCGCTTTGAAGAACCGACCATTCTACTGAGGAATGGTCCTAATAAATCGTGTTGACCGTCAGGTTTAAAGTTTAGTTTTTTCATTGAACAAGTGGACTTCAGCTTGGGGTAGGATGAACACGTTCTCTTCACCGGGCCACCACCACAACACCATGCCGAGAAAATCTGCCGCTCAGACCAAGCTGTTTGTTTTGGACACCAATGTGCTGATGCACGATCCCACCAGCCTGTTCCGTTTTGAAGAGCACGATATTTATGTGCCGATCGCCACGCTGGAAGAACTCGACATGCACAAAAAGGGGATGACCGAGGTGTCGCGCAATGCACGCCAGGCCAGCCGCTTTATCGATGAACTCGTCAGCAAGCTCGACAATATCGAAGAGGGCGTGCCGCTCTCACAGCACAGCCACAAATCCGCCACCGGAAAATTGTTCCTGCAAACCGAAGCAATCTCCGGCGATATCCCGATGAATTTGCCGACCAGCAAGGTCGACAACCAGATCCTCGGCGTGGTGCTGTTCCTCTCCCGCCACCAACCCAAACGACAGGTCATTCTGGTGTCGAAAGACATCAACATGCGCATCAAGGCGCGTGCGCTGGGCCTGCCTGCCGAAGACTATTTCAACGACAAGGTACTGGAAGATACCGACCTGCTCTATTCCGGCATCCGTGAACTGTCTGCCGACTTTTGGGACACCCACGGCAAGGATATGGAGTCGTGGCAGGCCAACGGTCACACCTATTACCGCATCAAGGGTCCGCAGGTTTCGGGTTTGCTCCCAAATGAGTTTGTCTATCAGGAAGGCCCAAACCCGCTTTATGCCCAGGTGTTGAAGGTGGAAGGCAAGCAGGCGGAAATGGTGACGGTGCGCGATTTCAGCCACCAGAAAAACAATGTGTGGGGCATCACCGCGCGAAACCGCGAGCAAAACTTTGCGCTCAACGTTTTGATGGATCCCGAGATCGATTTCGTCACCCTACTCGGCCAGGCTGGAACCGGAAAAACTTTGCTCACACTGGCCTCAGCGCTGGCCCAAGTGCTGGACAAGAAAATCTACACCGAGATCATCATGACCCGGGTCACCGTTCCGGTGGGCGAAGACATCGGATTTTTGCCCGGCACCGAGGAAGAAAAAATGACGCCGTGGATGGGCGCCCTGGAAGACAACCTCGACGTGTTGAACAAGAGCGACGACGAAGGGGGCGACTGGGGACGCGCAGCCACGCAGGATTTGATCCGCAGTCGCATCAAGGTCAAATCGTTAAATTTCATGCGTGGCCGCACTTTTCTCAATAAGTTTCTTATTATTGATGAAGCGCAAAACCTCACGCCCAAGCAGATGAAGACGCTGATCACGCGTGCGGGGCCGGGAACCAAAGTGGTGTGTCTGGGCAATATTTCACAGATTGACACGCCCTACCTCACCGAAGGGAGTTCTGGTCTCACCTACGT
>JAGXGP010000058.1 GCA_024636775.1 Hydrogenophilales bacterium | reverse complement strand
CCGAAGCAGGAGTATTCCCATGGCACGTATCACCGTTGATGACTGTATCCACATGTTCCCCAACCGTTTCGAACTGACCCTCGCCGTCACCTATCGCGCGCGCCAGCTGGCACAAGGCTCGCAGCCCATGGTCGAGACGAAAGATAAATCCGTTGTCACCGCACTGCGCGAAATTGCCGCAGGCAAAGTCGGCCGTGAAATCCTCAACCGGGGTCGTGCCTGAGCACTCGCCTGTCCCTCATCCGGCGCGCGCCTGCCACGCGCCGGTGATGATGCACGCATTTGATTCACTGCGGCCGGCACTGGCTTATTTGTCAGCAGATGAAATCGACGTCATCGAAAGTGCCTACGAATTCAGCCGCAGCGCCCACGAAGGCCAGTTCCGAAAAAGCGGCGAACCCTATATTTCCCATCCACTGGCGGTTGCCGGCATTCTCGCCGGCTGGCATCTTGACGCCCAGACCCTGAGCGCTGCGCTGCTGCACGACGTGGTCGAAGACACGCCGGCCACCGCAGGCGAAATCGAAGTTCGGTTCGGCAAGTCGGTGGCGATGCTGGTCGAAGGCGTATCTAAGCTCGACAAGCTTTCGTTTGCGTCCGAGCAGCATGCACAGGCAGAGAACTTCCGCAAAATGCTGCTGGCAATGGCGCAGGATGTGCGGGTCATCCTGATCAAGCTAGCTGATCGCACGCACAATATGCATACGCTGGATGCCATGCCGGCCGACAAACGCCGCCGCATTGCAGCCGAAACGCTTGAAATCTACGCCCCTATCGCAAACCGTCTGGGCCTGCACACGGTCTACCAGGAACTGGAAGACCTCGGCTTCCGCTACAGCCACCCCAACCGCTATCAGGTGCTGGCCAAAGCAGTCAAAGCCGCACGAGGCAACCGCCGTGAACTGGTCGACAAGGTCAAGGTGGTGATGCAGGAAAAACTGGAACAGGCGAAAGTCGATGCCACCATCACCGGTCGCGAAAAACACTTGTTCAGCATCTACCGCAAGATGCAGGAAAAAAACCTCGCCTTTTCCGAAGTCTTCGACATATACGGCTTTCGCGTCGTGGTGCATGACCTGCAGGCCTGCTATGTTGCGCTGGGGGTGCTGCACGCCTTGTACAAGCCGATACCCGGCAAGTTCAAGGACTACATCGCCATCCCCAAAGCCAACGGCTATCAGTCGCTGCATTCCATCCTGTTCGGTCCCAGCGGTACTCCAATCGAGGTGCAAATCCGTACCACCGACATGAACCGGCTGGCTGAATCCGGCATCGCCTCGCACTGGATGTACAAGTCGTCTGATGCCGTATTGAATGATGTGCAGTCACGCACCCATCGCTGGCTGCAGTCGCTACTCGACATTCAGGCCGACCATGGCGATTCGACCGAGTTTCTGGAACACATCAAAGTCGATCTGTTCCCCGACGAAGTCTATGTGTTCACCCCTAAAGGCATCATCATGGCGCTGCCGCGCGGCGCCACGGCTGTCGACTTTGCCTTTGCCGTCCACACCGATGTCGGCCATCGCTGCATCGCTGTCAAGATCAACTATGAATTGATGCCGCTGCGCACCCAGTTACGTAATGGCGACCATGTCGAAGTGGTCACAGCCTCAAACGCCAGCCCCAATGCGGCCTGGCTGAACTTCGTCGTGACCGGCAAGGCGCGCTCGCACATCCGTAATTACCTGCGTAACACGGGCGTCGAAGAAGCCGCGGCACTGGGCGAACGCCTGCTCAATCGCGCCATTGCTGCACTTCACCCCGATGCGGTCGAACCCGACGAATCCGTATGGGATCGGTTGATCAAGGAATACGGGGTGCAGTCCCGTCAGGAATTATTCGCTGGCATTGGTCTGGGTCGGAAATTACCGCTGGTGGTCGCACACCAGTTGCTTCATGTGCTGGGCGAGAAAACCGGCGAGCCAGCCCACCCGCATGCCATCAGCATTCGTGGCACCGAAGGCATCGCGGTCGAGCTGGCGCAATGTTGCCACCCGATACCAGGCGATCCTATTCTTGGGTTCATCCACAAGGATCGCGGCCTCATTATTCACACCCATGACTGCCCGTCGATTCGTGCTTTCCGCACCGATCCAGACAAGTGGTTGGACGTCGAATGGGAGGCCGAACCTGGCCACATGTTCGACGTCCTGATCAAGGTTGTCGTGGGTAACCAGCGCGGCGTGCTTGCCAAAGTGGCTTCTGCCATCGCCGAACACGGCTCCAACATTGGCAATGTGTCGATGGAAGAAGAAGATGGCAGCCCTTACACCATCCTCTTCTTCACGGTGGAAGTGGAGAACCGCATGCATCTTGCCCGCGTCATGCGCGGCTTGCGCACGCAGCCTGATGTGGTGAGGATTTACCGCATCAAAGGCAAAAAAGACGGCCGCGCAGCCCCTATCCAATAAGTCCCGCTACAGGAATCCTTCGCATGAACAAAACCATCATTCAGACTGCCAACGCCCCTGCCGCGATCGGTACCTATTCACAAGCCGTGCGGGTTGATCACACGGTTTATCTGTCGGGGCAAATCGGCCTCGATCCCGCCACCATGGAAATGGTCGATGGCATCGAAGCGCAGATACACCAGGTGTTCAAAAACCTTGCGGCTGTGGCGGTTGCAGCTGACGGCTCACTGTCCGACGTGGTCAAGTTGAATGTGTTTTTGACGGATCTCGGCCATTTCCCCAAGGTCAGCGAAATCATGGCGCAGTATTTCGTAACGCCTTACCCGGCGCGTGCCGCAGTCGGCGTGGCAGCGTTGCCGCGTGGCGCGCTGGTCGAGGCTGACGCCGTGATGGTGACCGGTTAAATTTCCAAGTTGAAAGCGGCTTCGCCGTTTTCCTTTCCGGTCAGCCCGGCGACCGCCGCCAAGCTCGCCAAGCTCGGCCTCACTCGCGACGCCGACCTGGTGTTGCACCTGCCCCTGCGGTGGGAAGACGAAACACACATCACGCCGATCCGTGATCTGCTGCCCGGGCAATCGGCACAGGTACAGGCGGTGGTGCGCGATGCCAAGGTCGCCTACCGGCCGCGCCGCATGTTGACGGTGACCATGGAGGACGCCAGTGGCGTGCTCGGTCTGCGCTTCCTGAATTTTTATCCCAGCCATCTCAAGCTGTTTCAGCCTGGCGAAAGTTTCCGCTGCATGGGCGAAGTACGCGGGGGCTTTCTCGGGCTGGAAATGGTTCACCCGCGTTTCGCAAAAGCCGACGAATCGACGCCCCTTCCAGCCCAGCTCACACCGGTATACCCGACCACCGCAGGATTGGGGCAAGCCACGTTGCGAAAACTGGTCGCACGGTCGCTGGAGGCGCCGATCAGCGACACGCTGCCCGCCGACTGGCTGGCCGAACTGAAACTACCGGATCTGGAATCCAGCATTCGGTTGTTACATCAGCCGCCGGTCGACTGCGCGCTGTCGGAGCTTGAGTCACGCCGCCACCCTGCCTGGCAACGACTGGCGTTCGACGAACTGCTGGCGCAGCAATTGTCGCTGGCCACTTCGCGACGCCAGCGGCAAAGCCTGCGCACCACGCCTTTGCCTGCAAAGCAGCATCTGACGACCACATTTACCCGGCAGTTGCCATTTGATTTGACCTCGGCCCAAACCCGCGCCTGGCAGGAAATCAGTGCTGACCTGAATCGTCCCCACCCGATGCGCCGCCTGCTGCAAGGCGATGTCGGAAGCGGCAAAACCGTGGTGGCCGCACTCACCTGTTTGCAGGCGATTGAAAACGGCCAGCAAGCGGCATTCATGGCACCCACCGAAATTCTCGCCGAACAGCATTTTCGCAAGTTGGCGCCGCAATTATCTGCACTCGGCGTACGCTGCGCATGGGTTTCCGGCAGCCAGAAAAAGTCCGAGCGCACTGCCGCTTGGCAGGCCATATCCGCAGGCGAAATTGATCTGGCTTTTGGTACCCACGCCTTATTTCAGGAAGCCGGCAGCTTCGATCGTCTGGGTCTGGTCGTGGTTGACGAGCAGCATCGTTTTGGCGTCGGCCAACGGCTGGCGCTGATGCACAAAGGCACCGAGCCGCATCAGTTGATGATGAGCGCGACACCGATCCCCCGTACGCTTGCAATGAGCTTTTTTGCCGACCTCGATGTGTCCACGATCGACGCGCTACCCCCCGGACGCACGCCTATCATGACCAAGCTGGTCAGTGCCGCCCGCCGCGACGATGTGCTGGAACGCGTGCGCGAAGCCTGCCTTGCGGGCGGCCAGACCTACTGGGTGTGCCCCTTGATTGAAGAGTCCGAAAAGCTGCAATTGCAAACTGCGCAGGACACCTATGCTGCATTGGTGGCGCAACTGCCGGAGTTGCGTATCGGCCTGGTCCACGGCCGCTTGAAATCGGCTGAAAAACAAGCCGTGATGACGGCGTTTCAGGCCCATCAAATCGACTTGCTGGTCGCCACCACCGTGATAGAAGTCGGCGTTGATGTCCCCAATGCGGCATTGATGATCATCGAGCACGCTGAGCGCATGGGCTTGGCCCAATTGCACCAACTACGTGGACGGGTTGGGCGCGGCAGCCGCGAATCGGTGTGTGTGTTGTTGTATCAAACGCCAGTATCCGAACTGGCACGGGCTCGACTCAAAGTCATTTTCGAGCTCACCGACGGCTTTGAAATAGCACGTCAGGATTTGCTGCTGCGGGGCCCGGGCGAACTCATCGGACATCGACAGAGTGGCCTGCCCATGTTGCGCTTTGCCGATCTCGAACGCGATGTTGCGCTACTCGAATCCGCGCGCGATCTGGCGCAACGCTGTCTTGCCCACCATCCCGACATCACCGCACGTCACGTAGAGCGCTGGCTTGGCAGCCGCCAGGCCCTTGCGGGGAGTTGATCGTTGCGCATCAGTCGCTCTGGTGCCACAAACTCAGCACCGGAAGATAGGTCAGCAACAGCAGCCAGACCATCATCAGGACAAGAAACGGGAATGTGGCGCGGAACACGGCGAGCACGGGCTTGTTAAAGCGCTGACTGGCCAGAAAGAGATTAATCCCCACCGGTGGCGTGAGGTAGCCGATTTCCAGGTTGGCCAGGATGACTATCCCCAAATGCACCGGGTTAACGCCAAAATGGGTGGCGAGTGGAAGCAGCAGGGGGGTGACGATGACGATGGCGGAAAAAATATCCATCATGCATCCGACCGCCAGCAGCGCGATATTCATCCACATCAGAAACTCAAGCGGGCTTGTGATCTGCGTCGAGACCCAGTCGAGCAAGTGCATGGGCACCTGCGCATCAACCAGCAGGTTGGTCAGGCCCATGCTTAAGCCAAGAATGATAAAGAGACTCCCCACCAGCGTTGCGGCTTCGTAGGCAACCCACACCAGCGCTTTCACGCGCAGGGTTCCGTGAATCAGCGTTTCGAGCACGAGTGCGTAGATGGCAGTGCACGCGGCGAGTTCGGCAATGGTCAGCCACCCAGCTGCCAGCCCCCCGATCACGCCCACAGGCAACAGCAGATCAGCCCAGCCC
Source organism: Hydrogenophilales bacterium (assembly GCA_024636775.1). Classification (GTDB taxonomy): domain Bacteria; phylum Pseudomonadota; class Gammaproteobacteria; order Burkholderiales; family Thiobacillaceae; genus Thiobacillus. Next base: position 7,185 of record JAGXGP010000058.1, on the reverse strand, counting down.
GCCCGCGCTGCAGCGGCCAACTCACGCCATTGAAAGGGGTGGCGCGACGCACCCCGTGCACCGCGAAACAGGGCATAACCGCCCACCATTACAAACAGCAACAAAGTGGGCAACAGGCCGGCCACGAACAGATCACCAATATTCACCTGCGCCACCACGCCATATAGCAGCACCGCGAGACTGGGCGGCAACAGCAACCCCATCGAGCCGCCAGAGGTGACGAGACCAAGCGCAAATCTGTCCGAGTAATGCTCGTGTTTCAGCATCGGATACAACAAACCGCCAAGCGCCAGGATGGTGACGCCGGATGCGCCTGAAAATGCGGTAAAAACCATGCACGTGACCGTCGTGACCCAGGCAATCCCGGCTGGCATCCAGCCCATCAGTGCGTTGAAAAATCGCACCAGTCGCTGCGGCGCACCCCCTTGTCCCAGCGTCGCGCCAGCCAGCACGAAGAGCGGTATGGCCACAAGATTCGGCGATGCTGCAAGCCGTGCAAATTCAACCATCAACAATGCCGGGTCGAGCTGGGCCTGATGGGTCGCGGTGAGCGCTGCTGCGCCCATCACGATAAAGAGCGGCATGCCAACCAAAGCCAGCACAATAAGAAGCAGCGTAGTCACGTCGCTTCTACCTGGATCGACAGCACGGCACGCAGAACAAAATGGACGGCCAGCAGCCCGAATGCGATCGGCAGGATCAAACCCAGCCAAACCAGCCAGATCGCATCAGCCGACTGGTACTGCCACTCATCCAGCCAGTAAGCCCAGGCAGCATGCGTGAGCAGCGTGCAAACAAGAGCGGCGGCAAGGTTGAAGGGGATCGCAGTCCACATTTTCCAGCGCGGGCGCATCGCCAGGTTGGCGGGATCCAGGTGCAAATGACGTTGTGCGGCGACGGCGAGCGCGGCACCGGGCAAAGCCACCCATAGCACCAGTTGGCGCAACAACAGGTCGCCACCGGGCAAGGTCGCATGGAACAGATTGCGCCCGATGATGTCGGCCGCCGACAACGCCAGCATGGCAGCGAAAGCGAATAGCGCAGCGCCGAGTTCGATCCGGGTCAGTGCTTGTTCCAGCCACCGACAAGCGCGCAGCACGCCCACCTTAATTTTTTCCGCTGCGATATCTGGCCAGTTCGGCATCTACCTGCCGGTCGAGATCAGCGGACAAATACCCCTTGGCCTCCAACACGTTGACGGCTTTGCGGGAAAGTGCGGTCTGCTCGGCGAGATCGATTTTTTGCAAGCCCACCATTGGCTGAGTGCGCTTTGCCAGCACGGCGAGCGATTTAAAATCATCGCGCCGGGTGTCGGAAATCAGTCTTTTCGAAAGCGGAACGCCCGTACTTTTCAGCAGCGCTTGCAGATCAGGGGGCAGCGCAAGATAGAACTTGCTCGACACGACCACCGCACCGATCCCCGTCGCCATGGGTTGGCTGCTCATGTACGGCGTTTTGCCCGCCCATTGCATGGCGATACTGGCAAGCGGCGTACTCACCACAGTATCAACCAGTCCGGTGGAGAGGCCGGTATACACCTCGGTGATCGGCAACGCCACGGGGGACCAACCATTCGCATTAAAAAACGCATCAATGAATCGGTCTCCTTGCCATTGCCAGATGCGGCGGCGTGCGAGTTCATCCAGAGTCGCGAGAGGCTTGGTCGAAAAAAAATGGATATTGCCAACTTCCATCCAGGCGACAAGCTCGTACTGATTGGTACGAAATCCGGCGTCGATCACGGGCTGGATTTTGGCGCGCACGGCGTCAATCTCGGCGTGATCACGAAACAGAAATGGCGTTTCAAGCACGCGCGCGGGCGGAAAAATCTCTCCGACACCGTGACCCGAGAGCGCCGCACCTTGCAACTGTCCGAAGCGGATTTTGCGCAGCATGTCCGGCTCGTCACCCGAGATGCCGCCGGGGTAGAACTTGATCATGAGCCGACCCTGGCTTTGGGTTGCGACCTCCCTGCTCCAAGCGTCGAAGGCTTTCATCCAGGTCGACCCCTGCGGGGCAAGTGTGGCAAATTTAAGCACATACGTATCTGCGGCATGGGCACCACCCGTCCCCAGCATCAGGGCTGCAAGCAATAATGTTAATACGGTGTTCAAAATAGTGTGTCCTCCTGGGCGAGCAGTTTGCCTGCTTTTTGTTTGGCAATGGCATTCGCGAGATTCAAATCGGGATCGGTACTGACTGGCGCGTCAATCACCCGGATCAATGCCGCGTGAAATGCGGTGCGATCACCCATCTGCCTGAATAGATATTGTGCGCGGTAGACATCGACCAGCAACAAGCGGTTATGACTGATCCGGGCAGCCTGATCGAAATGCTGGGCTGCACGGGTGAAATCGCCGCCGAACATGGGTGCCCGGCCACCATAATATGCGCCGAAGAATAGATGCGTACCGCCATGATAATAGGTTTCATCGAGCGCCAATACCCGGCGCATCAGCGCTTCGACACGCGGCAATTCAGCCAGTCGTGCGGGTTCGTCAAGTTGATGCTCGATCCACTTGCCCCAGGATGATGCTGTCCAGAACAAGGCGGGCACAGCACGGGCATTCAGCTTCGCAAGCTCAGCATCAAATTGAGTGGAATCTCCTGTCAGCAGCTCCGCCGACATCCCCTGAGCCGAGAGCACAACACTCGCATGATCAAAAGCTCGGCGATACAAACCGGTTGCGCGATCGGGGTCGTCGTCTTCGACAAAGCCCATTGCATACCCATAAAAACCCATTGCCGCTTGCAGCTCATAGGCGGCGTTATCGGGGTCCGCAAGCAGCAGCGCTTCGATCATCTTGAGGTTGGGCGGAATACTTGCACGCGCAATTTCAAGATCAGTTTCACGGTTCATCGCAATCAGACCGTTATCAATCAACGGAGAGGCGCCACGCGCGATCAGTTGGCCCGTTGAACACCCGCCGAGTGGGATGCAGGCCACCAGTAGAACAGCGCCACTGCGATATGGAAAAACGGGCAATCGCATCGGTATCCTCTAAATGGATGTAATGAAATACGGATCACATGCTAGCACTGCACAGGAAGCACCGGAGAATTGGCCTCTCCGTATTGCTATTGGACGACTTGACGATATCAAAGCCCACTCATGTCCGAAACGGGATCAAGCTTGGCATAATGCGAACTTCCCGTAAGCTGGTTACCGTCATTGCCCCTCGCCCAATCAAGCTGGCTTGCTCACCCGCATACCCATCCCTTGTCGCTGCGCGCCTGGCTCAGCGACCACGGCTCGCTGACCCAGCGCCTGAAATCGCGGTGCGAAACGTTTCGCGTGGTGCCGCTGACCACCGGTCTCGCCCGCCCCAATCCGGATGAATATGCGCTGCTGGGCGTGGCAGCGGGCACGCGTGTTTACGTACGCGAAGTCCTGTTGATGTGTAATGACCGCCCAGTAGTGTTCGCCCACAGCGTGCTGCCCTACCCCAGCCTGCGCGGCGGTTGGAACAGCGTCAGCCGATTGGGCAACCGGCCGCTTGGCGAAGCCCTGTTCAGCAACCATCGCATACACCGCCAGCCACTGGCCTTCCGACACCTGCATCGCGAGCATCCCTTGTTTCGCACCATCGCCCGACATCTGGTCCTGACCGTCAACAATCTGTGGGGCCGACGTTCAGTGTTTTGCCTCAACCAGCATCCGTTGCTGGTCACCGAAGTTTTTCTCCCTGCGATAGATAGCTTATGACCCTGACCGAACGCTTGTCTCTTTATGAAAAGTTGATGCGGCTGGACAAACCCGTGGGCATTCTGCTGCTGCTGTGGCCTACCCTCTGGGGCCAATGGCTGGCCAGTAACGGGCACCCGAACTGGATGATTCTGTGGATATTCATCATGGGCGTAGTACTGATGCGCTCGGCCGGCTGCGTCATCAACGATTATGCGGACCGCAAAATCGACCCGCTTGTGGCGCGCACCCGCAACCGTCCGCTGGCCGCTGGCAAGGTGTCCAGCAAAGAAGCGCTGCTGCTGGCTGCGGGCCTGTCCTTGCTGGCTTTTCTGCTGATCCTGCCGCTCAATACGCTGGTGCTGGGTTTGTCCGTCATCGCCTTGTTTCTGGCGGCGAGCTACCCATTTACCAAGCGCTTTTTTGCCATCCCCCAAGCCTACCTCGGCATCGCGTTCGGCTTTGGCATCCCTATGAGTTACGCCGCGATTTTGGGTGAGGTGCCCATGGAGGCCTGGATCCTGCTGGCGGCCAATACCTTCTGGGCCATTGCCTACGACACGCAATACGCCATGGTTGACCGCGAAGACGATCTCAAAATCGGGATCAAAACCTCGGCGATCACTTTTGGTCGCTTTGACCTAGTCGCCATCGCCATCTGTTACGGCCTGACATTAGCGCTCCTTGCCTGGGTGGGTTTTCAACGCAATATGGGTATCGCTTTTTATGCCGGTTTGATTACCGCCGCAGCGATTGCCGTCTATCACATGAGCCTGATCCGCTCGCGCGACCCCAAGCAATGCTTTCGCGCCTTCCTGCACAACACCTGGTTCGGTGCTGCCATCTTTATCGGCATTGCGCTGAGCGCTATATGACGTATCTTAATGCGGACAGGCAACGCGAGACTGGCGGCTGTTTGGGTAGGCCTGCTTGATTTCACCCAGGCTTTTCAACGCGTCCGGATCTTCACTGCGTACCATGAAGTAATAATCCGTCCCTTGTTTCGGCTGGACTTCGACACGGGTACCCAGCACACCTTTGTCCTCAACTTCACTTACGCGCCGCTGTGCCGACTCATTATTCGCATACAAGCCCAGTGAAATGGCGTTATGCCAGGGCGCATCCTTGACCACGAAGGCGTCCTCTATTCCCACCGCCACCAGTTCATTCAGTTTGGCCGCGGCCGATTCGGCACTGGGCAAAGGCGGGAAAATGACCCAGTTGCGCGTATTCACCGGCACCTCCGTGAAGGACATGACTCGCTCGTTGGCCAAGGTCTTGAATTGTTCACGCACCTGTGTGAACTCGCTCTGGTTCAAGCCCCGCCATTCAATACAAAATGCCTTGGGAGCCTTAACACCTTTCGGTGGCGCGTCGCTTGAAGTCGAACCGGCCTGACTGCGCAAACTCAGTCGATCCACATTCATGGGCGCAGTCTCGTTCGACCCGGTTTGCGGCAAGTACTCGCGGCCGATAAAAAACCCCGCTACCAGCAAGTTGGCTGCCAATAGGCCCCATGTCATCCATTTCATTGCAATTCACCTTCTCGGGTCACGCGTTCCATTCCTTCCAGCACCAGCAAAGGAGCCAATTCAACCTGCAGATCAAGATAAGGCAACAAGATTTCAGCATCACCCCCCGTCAGAATGACGTGTGGCGGCTTCCCCGCAACTTCAGTCAAATGCTCAAATTGCTGCTGAATTGCGCCACATAATGCCGCAATGATGCCGCTCTGAACGGCATCCGCCGTTGTTCGTGGAAAAACCTGACAGCTGCCACTTACCTCGGCTACATTGGATGTGCCTTGCTGTAAGGCCCGCTGCATCATCACCATTCCCGGAACAATGATGCCGCCAAGAAACTCACCCTCTTCCGACAACGCATCCACTGTCATCGCGGTACCCACTGAGACAACCAGCGTTGCCACCTGACTGCGCTGACGCGATGCAAGCAACCCCATCCAGCGATCCACGCCCAGTTGGCGAGTACTGAGGTACGTATTTTTCACATCCGAAAACGTCGACTCGGTCGTTAACCAGATGGGGGATATCGAATAGAACGCCAGCAGCGCAGTAATCTGCACCTCATGCTGCGTGCGCACCACACTGGCAATGTAGCAGACGGCATGCTGCTCTAGAACCGGAGTGAGCGCGGACAAATCACTGTAAGGGGCATGGCCTTGCGCCAGCCATTTTCGGTTTTCAATCACCGCCCATTTCAGCCGCGTGTTACCTGCGTCAAGCAGCAATCGTCGGCTACTCATCGCGTACGTGTATCGAGTCGCAAGCTGATTTCCCCCCCGCTGTAAGCATGAATGCCTGACTGCGGATCTCGTAATAAAAACGCCCCTGTTTCATCCACACCGGCTGCCACTCCCACCACCCCTTTCAAGTCAGGCAACTTAAGGGTAACCGCTTTATCCGCATAGGCGTCAAGGGCGATCCAGTCTGCGCGCAATGCGGGAAACCCTTGTGCACGGAAAAGCGTTAACATGAGATGCAGCTCCTGCAAACAATCCGCAAGCAATTGATTGCGGCTCACGGTGATACCCATTTCATATAAATCCACCACAGCCTGGTCCACTGCGTCACGTTGATCGGGGCTCATGCGTACATTCAGCCCTATCCCAACAACCGCAAAAGCAGCGCCATGCAGGTCTCCTTGCACTTCAACCAGTATCCCGGCCAACTTACGGTAATCCACCAGCACATCATTGGGCCATTTCAAACGTACCGCATGCCGCGTGTGACGATTAATAGCCCGAGCAATGGCCAAGCCCACTGCCAAGCTCAAGCCCGCCAGCGACTGCAGGCCATTCTCAAATCGCCACAGCACTGAAAAAGTCAGACTACCGCCCAATACGGCATGCCAATATCTTCCACGCCGCCCCTTGCCTGCAGACTGGTGTTCCGCACACAACACCGTACCATCAACTGCACCTTGTAATGCAGCCTCCATCAGTACGATATTGGTCGAGGCAGCACTATTCAGGATACGGACTTCATAGTCGTGAGCCACATCACCAAGAAGCTCAACAATTGCAGCCTCATCGAGCCAATCCACTGGCACGGGCAGCTTGTAGCCCCGTCCGCGCACAGCATGGACTTTAAGTCCCATGGCCTCGGCCTGGTTGATGATATTAAAAATGCTGGCGCGGGAAAGCTGAAACTCGTGTGCCAGATCCTGCCCAGAATGAAACCGGCCATCAGACAGCCTGCGCAGTAAGGGAAATAAGGCTTTATGCGTTAGATTCGTCACTTCCAAATTTTACCTGTTGGCTACACCGAACGAGACTGTTTATTCCACCCAATAAAAAACCCCCTCTTTGCGGGAGGGGGTTTTAGAGTACTCCAAGCGTGATGCTGGAGTACGAATAAGGAGTCTGACGATGACCTACTTTCACAGGCGCAGTGCCTACTATCATTGGCGCGGGAGCGTTTCACCGTCCTGTTCGGGATGGGAAGGGGTGGTTCCACTCTGCTATGGTCGTCAGACAAGGG
>JAGXGP010000057.1 GCA_024636775.1 Hydrogenophilales bacterium | reverse complement strand
GTTCAACTCGGCCGACGAGCTGTTTGAAGTGGTGGGCAAGGACGAATTCTCGCTGCGCAACATTGAGACACTGCTGCACCCGCCCGAGCCGGAACTGGCTGATGAAGAGCCACTCCTGCGCAAGCCGCGCAGTGCCAGCAACCCGGCCAAGGGTGGTGTGCTGGTGGTGGGTGTCGACTCCCTCATGACACAGTTGGCCAAGTGCTGCAAACCGGCACCGCCAGACGCCATTTGTGGCTTTGTCACCCGCGGCAAGGGCGTCAGCGTGCACCGCTCTGATTGCTCCAACCTGCGCGAGATGATTGCCCAAAATGGCGAGCGTGTGATCGATGTGGAGTGGGGCCAGCCGCCAACGGCTGCCACCGGCGCAACCGGAGCCGCCGGCAGTGCGGTGTACCCGGTGGACGTGGCCGTTCACGCCGTCGACCGCCAAGGCCTGCTGCGCGATATTTCCGAAGTTTTCACCAAGGAAAAGATGAACGTGGTGGGGGTGCAGACCCAATCCATCAAGGGCGTGGCCTGGATGACCTTCACGGTCGAGGTGTCGGATGCCGGGCGGCTGCAAAAGGTGTTGGGCTTCGTGACAGAGCTGCCGGGTGTGAAGTCGGCGCGCCGGCGCTGAGAGGCTCGGTTGCGGATCCTGCAACCGCCTCGCGATAATCAAGCGGTGAATCAGCCAATTTCAAAAGCAGGCCGCCCCAAATGACCCCCTCTCCCGCCTCTCATACCTTCCTCTGGCACGACTACGAGACCTTTGGCGCCGATACCCGGCGCACACGCCCGGCGCAGTTTGCCGCCATTCGCACCGATGCCGATTTGAATGAGATCGGTACGCCGCTCATGCTGTATTGCCAGCCGGCGAGCGATTTTCTGCCGGAGCCGCAAGCCTGCCTGATCACCGGTATCACGCCGCAACTGTGTCTGGAAAAAGGCATTCCTGAATACCAGTTTGCCGCGCAGATTGAGCAGGCATTCAGTCTGCCCGGCACCGTCGGGGTGGGCTACAACACCATTCGTTTTGACGACGAGATCACGCGCTTCATGTTCTGGCGCAACCTGATTGACCCGTACGCCCGCGAGTGGCAAAACGACTGTGGCCGATGGGACTTGCTGGACGTGGCGCGCACCGCCTATGCGCTGCGACCGGATGGCATCGAGTGGCCCGTTAACGGCGAGGGCAAGCCCAGCTTCAAGCTCACCGACCTGAGTGCCGCCAATGGCCTGCTGCATGAGGCTGCCCACGATGCCTTGAGCGACGTGCGCGCCACCATCGCGCTGGCGCGGCTGATCAGGGCGGCGCAGCCCAAGTTGTTTGATTTCTGTTTTGCCCTGCACAAAAAAGACCGGGTGATGGCCGAACTGGGCCTGCCCACGACCTTGACGAATGCCAAGCCTTTTCTGCACATCTCGGGCATGTTTGCGCCTGAGCGCGGCTGCCTGGCGCTGATGTGGCCGCTGGCCATGCACCCGGCCAACAAGAACGAGCTGCTGGCGTGGGATCTGGCGTTTGACCCGCGTGAGCTGGCCAGCCTGAACGCCGAGCAGATTCGCCTGCGCCTGTTTACCAAAACGGCGGATCTGCCGCAGGGGCTGCAGCGCCTGCCCCTCAAGTCGATTCACCTGAACAAGTCCCCGTCCGTGATCGGCAACACCAAGACTTTGCCAGCCGCCATGGCGCAGCGCTGGGGATTGAATCTGGACGCGCAACTGGCGAACGCCGCGCACGCGCAAGCCTTGCCCGACATGAGCGCCATCTGGCCGGCGGTGTTCAAGCGCCCGCCAACGGTGGCGCCGGATGTGGACGAAGACCTCTACGGTGGCTTTGTCGGCAACGCCGACCGCCGTCGCCTGAACGAGTTGCGCCAGCTTAAGGGCCAGGACCTGGCCAGCGCGCGTCCCGCTTTTGACGATGCGCGTCTGCTAGAGCTGTTCTGGCGCTACCGCGCGCGCAACTTCCCGCAAAGTCTGAGCGCCCAGGAGCAGGCGCGTTGGGAAACCTACCGTAGCGCGCGTTTGTTTGACGGCGAGGGCGGCGCACTCACCATTGACCGCCTGTTCGAAGAACTCGACAGCTTGGCGGAATCCGCCGATGAACGCGGCGAGGCGATTTTGGGCGCACTATATGACTATGCCGAGATGATCGCGCCGCAACGGGTGTGAGGCATTGTCGACCAATCCGCCAAAATAATTCACTTCTAAATTAATAGCGACTTACGCAGCAGTGACGTGGGCTACAGCCATATTCTGCATATAAAAAACGGCGATGTGCATTCTGAGGTTGGCGCGGGAGGAAACCAAAGTTGACGCTGATTCTTGGACATGGTTGGAAGCCGGCTAAAGACACAAGCGACATTCGGCCCCTTGAACTCGTCGCTCCAAACCCGACGTTGACATTAGTAGCTCAGCAGAGGTGAACTTAGCTGCTGTATTCGGCAATCGGGTTGGCCGTCAATGTGACAAAACCCGCCCACTTTGAACGGCGACGATAGTTCCTTCCGGAACTGGTTCCCAGTTTTCCTTTGTCAACGAAACGCTGGCGAATAGCAACACATCCTGCTCGATGCCTTTAACGGTAAGCGACAGACCATCTGCGTCAAAAAAACCACCTTCGCTGCAATGGCGCTTGAGTTGCCACAATCCAGGAGCACGAATAGTTCCATCCGACTGATGTCGCTTATGGCTGTGAGCAAACAGAACTTCACCGTCGGTGTAGAGAAAATTAGCAGGCCCTAAAGATCGCAATGTCTTCGCAAATTCGCTGATCACTTTTAGCCGCGCGGTCAATGGGGGCGAAGAATCTGACCTCCACAACGGAAGCAGTCGCTCCAACAAGTCGCAGAAGGCCAGTTCCGAATCCGTCTCTCCCACAGGCTGAAAGAATCGACGTCCGCGATGATTGTCATCGCGGATTCCGGGCAGATCCCCGTTGTGTGCAAAGCTGTGCCAAACACCTCCTAATTCTCGGATGAACGGCTGGCAATTTCTCGTGGCGGTCGACCCTTGAGTCGCCTTGCGGATATGGCACAGCACAAGATCACTGAGAAACGGATGTTCCATTACCAATTTCATGCCTCGGCTGGTGGATGCCGGGATCGACTCCTTGGTGAGATGCACTTCGCCGGCTTCGTACCAAGCAACCCCCCATCCATCCTTATGCGGCCCTTTCAGTCCCCCGTGACTTGAAAATTCTTCCAACGATAGAGTTACCGTACTTGGCACCCGGGTTAACATTGCGAACAGCTCACACATTTCAGCTATGGCAATTGCAGGAATGACTTTGTTCGCCACCATCACAATGGTCGTGATGGCAATCTTCACTGGCTGATTTCACGCGACCCTCAAGGAACGCTTGTACGGCCAATTCAGGAACGCTCTCATCCGTCGCCACGACCCGAACACCACACGCTCCCATGTGCCGAATAAAGCCCTCACCCGCACCACCGGTGATGAGTACATCAGTGCTATCAAGTGGATGTCCAGATCCATGGTCGTGGCCATGAATTGCCATATTGGCATCAAGATCAAGTCGCTCAACCTCCCGAGGCGGTTCCTGACCATTGGCTTCAAATACGATGAAGCGACGTGCCCGTCCGGCATGTCCGGTAACGGTACGAAAATTTTGGCTGCTAACGGCTATTCGCATAGGTACCTTGGTTGAGTCTCGTTTTAAAGTGGTAAAAAATTGACATGCCAGGAAAGATTCAACTATTCGTCTGTGATGAAGCTCACACCGAGTTATTCATCGGTATTTCTTCAAATATGCGTGCTCAAACCAGCGCTTGACCCAGTGGAACAGGCGCATGGGGGGCAGGATGACGTTGCGCTTTGGGGTCCTCCAGACCAGGGTGCCATGATCGATGGCATCAATGATGCATAGGAGTTCCACCTTGAAGGTGGCAACCGGCGTGTGGCCCTGTAGACACGCCAACAAGTTTTCAGCCGCTGCAGCCGCTTGTAGATCGGCCATATGCGCCTGTTTTGGCATCCAGTCCGGGCCCGGAAAACTGCCCGAATCGCCTACGACATACACGTGTTCAGTGCCAACCACACGACACTGCTCGTCGGCCTGGAGCAAACCACCGGGCGAACGAGCCAATTGCGTCTGGTCGAACCAGGCGTTGCCTGTCATACCCGGCATGAACAGAATCAGGTCAGCTTTAAATTCACCCCCTTCCGTGACCACCCGGTCGGATTCGAAGCGCACCAGTTTATGGCCCAGTTGGGGGCGAATGTTGCGCCGGAGCATCTCAGAAAGCAGATGCTGCACCGCCTTGGCGCCAAGTCGGTTGCCGGGTTCTTTAGATGGGTTGAAGAACACCATTTCGAACTGGTCACGTCGGCCTTCTCTTCGAAGCTGTTCGTCAATGCCAAACAAAAATTCAAACATCGGGCCACCACGCACAGCGCTCGGCTCCGCAGGGTTGCTGGCAAAACCGCAGGCGATGGTTCCACCAGACATGGTTTTGAGACGATCACGAATCCGCTCGGCCGCCGAGATGCCCTCACAAGGCGTGATCGCGTATTCAATGCCCGCAAGCTTCTTGATAAACCGCCCACCACTGGCGATAAGCAGCGCGTCGTTGCACACCTCGCCTGCGGTAGTCTGCACCACACGGCCACCTTCACTCAGGCCAGTTACTTCAGCGACAACATGCGCAACACGCATCCGCTTGAAAAAGTTGGCGAGTGGCACCACCAGCTGCTCGCGTGAGCGTAAGCCACTCGGAATCCAGATGGTGCCGGGCAGGTAATGCAGTTCGGCACTTGGCGCGATGAGCGTGATTTCCACCTGCGCGTCACGCCGCCTGATTTCGCGGACAGCGGACAATCCTCCAAAACCGGCGCCGATAATAGTAATGCGGGTTTGAGTGGCCATGCGTGATTGCACTTTCAATAAAACAGGGAGCCGTTGTTCAAATCACCGGGGGTTCTTCTCAAGCACCATGGCACCGCCTTGCTTCAGAACGCCATGTTGCCCTGAATGATTTGATACAGCCCAAAGGCAACCAGTGTGCCACCCGTGACGTAGCGCAGGATCGTTTCATGCCTTAACAGACTTTTGATCTTGTTTTGCAGCCACTGTGACGAATAGCCAATGATCAGCATCGGTATCGCCAGACCCAGTGAATAAAAGCCGAGCAAGGTGATGCCGGTGGCCAGTTGTCCGCTGGTGCCCACCATGGCCAGGGTGCTTGACAGAAACGGGCCGACACACGGCACCCAGATCAGTCCCAGTGACAAACCGAGAATCAGTCCGCCCAGGCGGCCCTGACCCTTGACCTGAATGGATGAGAAGCTAGTGAATCGTTTGAAGATGCTCATATCAAAAATCACTATCAACCCCATCACAACAATGATGGTTGAACCTGCAATTTCAATGTACCGAGTCTTGCCGATCAACAAGGCCCCAAATAGCGACGAGATGGCACCCATGGCCATAAATGACAATGACAGGCCCGTCACCACCATCAATGGACGCAGGCGATCATCCCGCTCCGAGCCGGCCATCACAATCGGGATGACCGGCAACACGCAAGGCGAAAGCACGCTGGCCAAGCCAGCGCCAATGGCCATGACGAGGTTGATCGCGCTGAAGTCCATTACTTCAGCTTATTGAGCGCGAGGGTTATGGTCTGGATGTCCTGTATGCCTGGCGCAAAAACCTTGTTGATGTTTCCGGCTTTGTCGACCAGCACCAGGGACGGCAAACTTCTGACACCGTAGTCATAAAACGCTTGCCGATCACCTTGATTCGTGACGCTGACGTTCGCCAGGTTGAACTTTCCCTTTTGCTGTTCAATTAATTTATCCAACACTGCTCTTTGTGCCTGGCAAGGCGAGCCCATGGGATTGAGGAAAAAAACCAGTGTTGGTTTGCCGTTGGATGCGATCGTGGCCTTGAGCTCCGGCGTGCTAAGCGGTGCCGTCGTCGCCGCCAACGCCAAAGTTGAGCTAACTAGCAATGCAGTGGCGATGAGTGCCAGGATGCGATGTTTCATCGTTCTGAACTTTCTAAACAAAATTGACGTGCCTTTATGCCAGCCGAAATTCTGTCCTACCTGGCAGAAGCCAGGGTTGATGTATATCAGTACAGGCTGATATAACGTTATCTGTGCGTGCGGTACGCGCAAGCGACACAGCGGCTTGACTCGGTGGCGGTCTGGTTCCAAGGCTGATGGTCGCATTGGTACCACCAGCCGCGCCTTGACCTACAGCGTGCTCCCCCAGAGTCTGGAAAAAATGGTCGATCAGAAGGGTCTATACCAGCGAGGAGCAGGATGCGCCGAGCTCTCTTCCCCGGTGCACACCAGCCGTAGTCGGCATGAAAGGCCAACGAAAGGGCCGACAAGGTCCGCACCGTTTCCGATGAGGTTTTTGTGCCTCGACGCGAAGATCACCGCGCATTTATCACTCTCTGCTACCACGGCGGTGTGAATTTGACAGCCTACAGTGGGGCGACTGAACTTGGCGTGTACACCCAATTCGACCTGGTCAGCTGTCACACCACGGCCATGGTGGGCGTTAAAACGATTGACTTCAACAACCCGCGTGTGACGACCAATCCTCATGACTTTGGCAGAGAACCCGGCTCCTCCAGTGCGGTGGGCCGCGGTCTGGTACGCGGCGCGGCATGCCCTGGGGATGCTTCGCGCCGGCGGGCGCAACACGTGGCGCGGCCGCCGCCTGACCCTTGGCGGGCGACCTATTTTTTCGGATAGCTGTAAAAGCCCTCACCGGTCGATGTGCCGAGCTTGCCCTTGTCGAGGTAGCGCTCCTTGAGCAACTTCGCGAAGGCCTGCCGCTTCGGATCCGGGTTCGTCAAGGAAATGTTGTAGGCCGTCGTGAGTCCGACGATGTCGAATATCTGGAACGGCCCCAATGGCGCCCCGGTGGCGATGCGCCAGGTTTTGTCCACCATGTCCGGCTCGGCGATGTCGTCCAC
>JAGXGP010000056.1 GCA_024636775.1 Hydrogenophilales bacterium | reverse complement strand
GTGCCAGCACGTGTTCGCCATCAACCAGCACGATAAAGCTGGCCTCCTCACCCAACAGGCATTCTTCAATGACCACGCGGTGACCGGCTTCGCCCATGCTGTTGCCGGCGAGCATGGCATCCACGGCCGCGTGGGCTTCTTCGGCTGTCGTTGCAACGACCACACCCTTGCCCGCAGCCAGGCCGTCGGCTTTCACCACGATGGGTGCGCCGTGGTGATCAATGTAGGCGTGCGCGGAGACAGCATCGGTGAAGGTGCCGAACGCAGCCGTGGGGATGCCATGACGTGCCATGAACTGCTTGGCGAAATCCTTAGAGCTTTCGAGCTGGGCTGCGGCTTGGGTTGGGCCGAATATTTTGAGTCCGGCCGCACGGAATGTGTCGACGATACCCGCGGCTAACGGAGCTTCAGGCCCCACCACCGTGAATGCGATGTCATCTTCGCGGCGTACAAACTCAATCAGAGACGGAATGGACGTCAACGGCACATTGATCAGACCATCCTGGTTTGTCGTACCGCCATTGCCAGGCGCGACGAACACTTGCGAGACCCGAGGCGATTGCGCAAGCTTCCAGGCCAGTGCGTGTTCACGTCCGCCAGAGCCAATGACAAGAATTTTCATAGAGAACTAAACCGTATGCGATTAGAGGAAAGGCGAACGCAGAAAAAATGGAATGACTGCGCTCGACTTACCTGCTGATTAATGTCGAAAATGTCGGGTGCCGGTGAACACCATGGCGATGCCATGTTCGTTGGCAGCAGCAATCACTTCGTCGTCACGCATCGAGCCGCCGGGCTGGATGACGGCCTTGATGCCCGCAGCAGCCGCCTGGTCGATGCCGTCGCGGAAAGGGAAAAAGGCATCCGAGGCCATCACCGATCCGGGTACCGGCAGGCCAGCGTGTTCGGCTTTGATGGCGGCAATGCGTGCGGAATTGATGCGACTCATCTGGCCGGCACCGACACCAACAGTCATGCGGTCCTTGGCGTAGACAATCGCATTGGATTTGACGAACTTGGCGACGCGCCAGGCGAACAGCAGATCGTCCATCTCCTCAGGCGTAGGGGTGCGCTGCGTAACGGTTTTCAATTCACCGTGCAACAACACATCGGCATCCTGCACCAGCAGGCCACCAGCTACGCGCTTCATGTCCATCTGGGCGACAGCGCCGGACCAAGCACCGCATTCAAGCAGACGTACGTTCTTTTTGGCGGCCACGGCGGCCACTGCTTCGGGGCTGACTTCGGGCGCGATGATGACTTCGACAAACTGACGCTCGACGATGGCCTGCGCCGTCTCGCCGTCGAGCCTGCCGTTGAAGGCGATGATGCCGCCGAAGGCGGATTCGGGATCGGTCTGGTAAGCGCGGTTATAGGCTTCCAGCAAGTTTGCGCCGTAGGCTACGCCGCAAGGATTGGCATGCTTGACGATGACGCAGGCGGGTGCGCTGTCGAACAGCTTGACGCATTCCAGCGCGGCGTCGGTGTCGGCGATGTTGTTGTAGGAGAGTTCTTTGCCTTGCAACTGGCGCGAAGTCGCGATGGTGCCGGCAGGCGCATGGGCTTCAACGTAAAAGGCGCCAGCCTGATGCGGGTTTTCGCCATAGCGACAGATTTGCGCGCGGGAAAACTGCAGCGACAATTGTTCGCTGAAGGTTTCGCTTTCGCCGGCATCGTTCAGCGCAGTGAGGTAATTGCTGATGTGGCCGTCGTATTGGGCGGTGTGGGTGAAGGCTTTTTTCGCCAGACCAAAGCGGGTGGCGTCGGTTAGCGCGCCGTTGTGGGCCTGCATTTCCGCAACCAGCGTCGCATAGTCGGCGGGGTCGGTGACGATGGTGACGTGGCGGTAATTCTTGGCTGACGAACGCACCATCGCCGGGCCGCCAATATCGATATTTTCGATTGCTTCATCCAGCGTATGCGGCTTGGAAACAGTGGCCGCAAACGGGTACAGGTTCACGCACACCAGATCAATGTAGGGCATGCCGTGTTCGGCCATGGTGGCGACGTGCTCAGGTAGATCGCGCCGCGCCAGGATGCCGCCATGTACCTTGGGATGCAGCGTCTTGACCCGGCCGTCGAGCATTTCGGGGAAGCCGGTGTACTCGCTGACATCGATAACGGTTAGGCCCGCATCACGCAGCGCTTTGGAGGTGCCACCCGTGGACAACAGTTCGACGCCTGCGTTGGCAAGGGCGCGGGCGAAATCGACCAGGCCGGTTTTGTCCGATACGGAAAGCAGGGCGCGCTGTATTTTTGGGGTGGCAGCAGTAGTCATGTTGGCTTTAATCAGAGAGTCCGTGTTCGCGCATTTTTTTGCGCAGGGTGTTGCGGTTGATGCCGAGCATGTCGGCGGCGCGCGTCTGGTTCCCTTCCGCGCGGTCCAGGATATAGGCGAGCAGAGGCTTTTCCACTGCACTCAAGACCATGCCATAGATTTCGCTCGGCGTTTCCCCGTCGAGATCCTTGAAATAGCGATTGAGTGATCGCCGCATGCAGGCGGCGATCTCGTTTTCTTCTATCATTGAAGTTCCCCTTATTACCGCAAGTTATGCCGCTAGCCGTGAGGCCGCGGGCAGGTCTTGCGTGTTGTTGTTTTCGTCGTTGTTTTCGTAGCGTAACCGGTTGTCCGCCCGTGCTGCCAAAGCAAAATATTCGTTTACAACATTGAGTTGATCAGACACTGAGTCGAGCCGGTTCATAGTGTGGCGGAAAGCACTGCTCCCCACCAGTCCACGCGTGTACCAGGAGATGTGTTTGCGCGCCACACGTACCCCTGCCACGTCGCCATAAAACGCATGCAGATCGTGGATGTGTTCGAGCAGTACGGCGTGAATTTCAGACACTTCGGGTTGCGGCAGGTGGGTGCCGGTATTCAGGAAATGTTCAATCTCACGAAATATCCATGGCCGGCCCTGTGCGGCGCGGCCGATCATGACCGCATCCGCACCGGTGTATGCCAGCACAAACTGCGCTTTTTCCGGAGTGGTGATGTCGCCGTTGGCAATGATTGGAATGCGCGCCGCCGCCTTCACTGCGCGAATGGTGTCGTATTCGGCATCGCCGGTATAGGCGCAGGCACGGGTGCGGCCGTGCATTGCAAGCGCCTGCACGCCGGCATTTTCGGCAATGCTGAGAATGCTTAATGCGTTGCGATGTTCACGGTCCCAGCCGGTGCGAATTTTCAGCGTTACCGGGACTTCTGGAACGGCTTTTACGACTGCGTCCAGAATGCGTGCAACCAGTATTTCGTCCTGTAGCAACGCCGAACCTGCCATCACGTTGCAGATTTTTTTGGCGGGGCAGCCCATGTTGATATCGATGATTTGTGCGCCTCGGTCAACGTTGTGACGCGCGGCTTCAGCCATCATGGCGGGGTCGGCGCCGGCGATCTGCACGCTGATTGGATCGACCTCGCCTTCGTGGTTGGCGCGACGTGCTGTTTTGGCCGAGCCGTACAGCAGCGAGTTCGAGGTCACCATCTCGGATACCGCCATACCCGCGCCCAGCTTTTTGCAAAGCTGACGGAAAGGCCGGTCGGTTACCCCGGCCATGGGGGCAACAATCAGGCGATTCTTGAGGAGGTGGTTGCCGATGCGCATAAGCGTTGGCATTTTACCCTTGTCGCGGGCCTCGTCCAAGCTGATCAGACTTTACATTTCTTTATTCGAGTAAGCCGTTCAGCCAACTAGTATGAGCGTCGCTGTACTTCATCAATAAACAGGGGAAAAGCATGAGTTTTGTCACCGAATTCAAGGAATTTGCGGTCAAGGGCAACGCGATGGATCTGGCGGTGGGCGTCATCATCGGGGCGGCGTTCGGCAAGATTGTCGATTCCATCGTCAAGGACCTGATCATGCCGGTGGTCGGCGCGGTCTTTGGCGGCTTCAGCTTCAGCAACCTGCTGATCCCGCTCGACACCGTTCCCGCCGGCGTTCCCCGGACGCTCGAGGCGCTCAGGGAAGCGGGCGTTCCGGTGCTGGCCTACGGCAACTTCCTGACCATCCTGGTGAATTTCATTATTTTGGCGTTTGTGGTGTTCATTCTGGTGAAGCAGCTCAATCGCATGAAGAAAGAAGCGCCGCCCGCAGCGCCCGCTCCCACGCCGGAAGATGTGGTGCTGCTGCGCGAGATTCGCGACAGCCTGAAGAAATAAGGGTTTGCATCCTGACGGAACCGGTTACGGTTTCGTGATTTGAGACAGGGCGGGCAGCGATGCCTGCCCTTTTTATTTAAGGGCGCGTGCTAAACCTAGTGTGCCGCTTCCCAGTTACTGCCTTCGCCCATGCCCACGCGCAACGGTACCTTGAGTTCGGCCACATTGCACATCAGTCCGGGCAGTTCGGCGCGTACGCGGTCGAGCTCTTTCTCGGGCACTTCGAGGATCAGTTCGTCGTGCACCTGCAGCAGCAGGCGGCTGGCCAGCTTTTCGCGGTCGAGCCAGCCCTGCACGGCGATCATCGCCAGCTTGATTAGGTCGGCGGCGGTGCCTTGCATCGGCGCGTTGATGGCGGCGCGCTCGGCGCCCTGACGGCGTTGCGGGTTCTTGGCGTTGATTTCGGGCAGATACAACCTGCGGCCGAAGACGGTCTCGACATAGCCTTGTTGACGCGCGGTTTCGCGGGTGCGCTGCATGTAATCGGCCACACCGGGATAGCGCGCAAAGTAGCGGTCGATATAGGCCTGCGCCGCGCCACGATCGAGGTTGAGCTGTCCGGCCAGGCCGAAGGCCGACATGCCGTAGATCAGGCCGAAGTTGATCACCTTGGCCATGCGGCGCTGGTCGGAGGAGACCTCGTCCAGCGAGGCGCCGAACACTTCGGCGGCGGTGGCGGTATGGATGTCGAGGTCGTGGGCAAACGCGTTCAGCAAGCCGGGGTCATCGGACAGGTGCGCCATGATGCGCAACTCGATCTGCGAATAGTCGGCCGACACCAGCAGATGTCCGGGCGGTGCAATGAAGGCCTCGCGGATGCGGCGGCCTTCGGCGGTACGCGCGGGGATGTTCTGCAGGTTGGGGTCGGAGCTCGACAGCCGCCCGGTGACGGCGGTGGCCTGCGAATAATTGGTATGCACCCGCCCGGTTTTGGGGTGCACCATCAGCGGCAGTTTGTCGGTGTAGGTCGACTTCAGCTTGGCCATGCCGCGGTAGTCGAGTATCGCCCGCGCGATCGGGTGATCGAGCGCCAGCTGCTCCAGCGTGTCCTCGTCGGTGGACGGTGCGCCACCGGGCGTTTTCTTGACGACCGGCAAGCCTTTCTGGGTGAACAGGATGTCGCCGATCTGCTTGGGCGAGCTAAGGTTGAACGGCTGGCCGGCTTCCTGATAGGCACGCTGTTCCAGATCGAGCATCTTCTTGCCGAGTTCGCCGCTCTGGATGGCGAGCAGGTTGCGGTCGAGCAGGATGCCGTTGCGCTCCATCCGAAACAGGATCGCGGCCACCGGCAGCTCGCTCTGTCGATACACGTATTCGAGCTTGTCCGACGCGGCGATCTGCGGCGCCAGGGCATCGCGCACGCGCAGGGTGACGTCGGCATCTTCTGCCGCGTATCCGCCCGCCTGCTCGATAGCGACCTGCTCAAAGCCGATGCGCGATGCGCCCTTGCCGGTGACGTCGTCATAGCTGATCGTCGCCAGCCCGACATGGCGCGTGGTCAGGCTGCCCAGTTCGTGCGGCTGGTGCGCTTCCAGCACGTAGGACTGCAAGAGCGTGTCGTCCAGCACGCCGCTGTGTTCGATTCCACCCAGGGTGATGTCGTAGTTGGCAAATATGTGGCGGTCGTATTTGAGGTGCTGGCCGATTATTTTGGGCGCGGGGTTTTCCAACAACGGCTTGAGTTTGGCCAACGTGGCGTCGCGGTCCAGCTGTTCGGGTGCGCCGGCGTAGTGGTGCGCCAGCGGCACATAGGCGGCGACGCCGGCTTCGGTCGCAAACGAGATGCCCACCAGTTCGGCCTGCATGGCGTTGAGGCCAGTGGTTTCGGTGTCGAGCGCATAGGCAGGCGCGGCTTCCAGTCGGGCGATCCAGGCGTCGAGCGCGGCTGTCGTCAGAATCGTTTCGTAACCGGCGCGATGCTCGCCGCTGTTGTCCTGTTCGGGCTCGGCGGGCGCTTCGGTGCCGGCCACGTCGAGTTCGCGCAGCCAGGCGCGAAACACATAGCGTTCGAACAGCGGGCGCAGGGTGTCCACGTCACGTAGCTGCAGCGTCAGGCTGTCGAGATCGAACGGCAGGTCGACATCGGTCTTGATCGTGATCAGCGCCCGCGCCTGCGGCAGCCAGTCACGCGCAGCGCGCAGGTTGTCGCCAACCACGCCCTTGATCGCATTGGCATGCACCACCAGGTTGTCGAGCGAGTCGTATTCGGTCAGCCATTTCACCGCGGTTTTGGGGCCGCACTTGGCGACGCCCGGGACGTTGTCCACGGTGTCGCCGATCAGGGTCAGGTAATCGATGATGCGGTTGGGCGGCACGCCGAATTTGTTGGTGACGCCTGTTTCGTCGAGCGTTTCATCGCTCATGGTGTTGACCAGCGTGACGTGGTCGTTGACCAGTTGCGCCATGTCCTTGTCGCCGGTGGAGACGATGCTGCGGATATCCTGTTTGGCGGCTTCCACCACCAGTGTACCGATGACGTCATCGGCCTCGACGCCGTCGATCACGATCAGCGGCCAGCCTTCAGCGCGGATCGCGGTATGTAACGGCTCGATCTGGCTGCGCAAATCGTCCGGCATCGGTGGCCGTGTCGCCTTGTATTCAGGGTAGAGATCGTCACGGAAGGTTTTACCCTTTGCGTCGAAAATGCAGGCGATATAATCGGCTGCATGGTCGCGGCGCAGCTTGTGCAGCATGGACAGCACGCCCTTGATCGCATTGGTCGGCTCGCCCGCCGGGTTGCGCAAATCGGGCAGCGCATGAAACGCACGATAGAGATAGGACGAACCGTCTACCAATAACAGGGTTTTTCTGGATGGGCTTACACTGGGCTGGTTCAATTTAGAAGCACTCACGAGGCGCACAGCATGCACTTGGATAAAATACCGATTTCCGCAGACCCGGCGCGTACCGCCGAAAATGACTACTCGGCGCGCGAATCGTGGCGAATGCTGGGGATTATGGCAGAGTTCGTCGAGGCGACCGAGCGCTTGGCGTCTATCCGCCCCGCAGTTTCGATCTTCGGCAGCGCGCGGACGCCCGCCGACCATCCCTATTACATGTTGACCGAGGAAATCGCGCGCAAGTTGTCTGATTCCGGGTTTTCGGTGATTTCCGGTGGCGGCCCCGGCATCATGGAAGCCGCCAACAAGGGCGCGTATTTTGGCAAGTCGCCGAGCATCGGCCTGAACATCCAGCTGCCGCACGAACAAAGCGGCAATGCCTATCAGGACATCAGCCAGACCTTCAAGCATTTCTTTGCGCGCAAGGTCATGTTCGTCAAATTCGCGGCGGCCTATGTGGTTATGCCCGGCGGTTTCGGCACGCTGGACGAACTGTCCGAAGCACTGACCCTGATCCAGACCGGAAAAATTCCGCGCATTCCCATCATTTTGGTGGGGGCCAGCTTCTGGAGCGGGCTGATCGAGTGGTTCAAGGCCACCCTGACCGCAGAAGGCATGATTGCGGCCGAAGATATCGATCTGATGCAGATCATTGATACGCCGCAGGAAGTGGTCGACGCCATCTTCAACCATTATGAAAAACGCGGTTTCATGCCATCGTTGGCCGAGCGCGAAATCCAGCTCAGCCTGTAAAACATCGACTGTTCGGCTAAACTTCAAATCATCAGACTACCGGAGTTATTTATGCGTTACCCCATCTTGTTATTGGCCCTGATGTTGAGCAGCCTGGCTGTCGCGGCGCCTCCATCCGACCGCCCGCCCGGTCTCAAGCCTGTGCCTGGCGGCGCGCCAGGACCCGATGACGTACCCGCGGTGACGATCAAGCCGAGCGGCCAGGGAAGCGTGGTCGAATACCGTACCAACGGCAAGCTCTACATGATCAAAGTCATCCCCAAGATCGGCAAACCGTATTACCTCATCGACTCAAAAGGCGATGGCCAGTTTGCCCGTCAGGACAGCCTGGATTCCGGCATGCGGCCACCGATGTGGGTGGTGAAAGAGTTCTAAAGCAGACCGCTCTGGATCGGGAATAAAGCGCTTGTGTCGGTTAAAATCCGCCGCATGACTCCCGCATCCAATCAAGATATTCCGCGCAAAGTTGCGGCCAGCGAAGGCTTCCAGTGGGTAGCTGCTGGCTTTCGCCTGTATCGCAAAACCCCCTTGTTGTTGTCCGCTGCCTTCGGCGTGCTGTTCGGCACAGTGATGGCGCTCGGCCTGATCCCCGTGGTGGGTGGCTCGCTGTCCGAGCTGGCCTCGCCCCTGATGGTGGCGGGGTTCATGGCAGCGTATCGCGCACTTGATCGCGGCAACGAACTCGAACTGCCGCAATTCATGGCAGGCGTGCAGGGGCCGGCGATTCCGTTGATGACGGTGGGCGCGGTGCAACTGCTCGGCACCTTGATGATCGGACAGGTCATGCTCGGCATGGGCTTTGACCCGCAGGCCGTGCTGGATACCGCCAAGAACGGCAAGGCCTCCCCGGCAGAAATGCAGGCAGTGATGAATCAGGCCATGCCGGCGATGTTCACCGGCCTGCTGCTGTTTGTTCCACTGATCATGGCGACGTGGTTCGCCCCTGCGCTGATCCTGTTTGGCGGTGCGCGTCCCACTACCGCATTGGGGGTAAGTCTGCGTGCCGTCGCAAAAAACTGGACGGCCATGCTCATGAACAGCCTGGCGCTCGGCCTGCTGCTGTTCTTTGCCGCATTGGCGCCGATGCTGCTGGGGCTGTTGATCGCGATGCCTATTTTGTTTGGTTCACTGTACGCCTCGTATCAGGCGATTTTTGCGGTATGGGCCGACGACAAGGCTCCGACCGACGACAATGTGGTTCCACTGAATCCAGCTGACCATTCAGACCACTGACAGGTTGGCGTAAGCCAGCGCCAGCCACTTCGTTCCTTCATTGCGAAACTTCACCTGCACGCGCGCATCCGAGCCGCGGCCCTCAAAGTCGATGATGATGCCGGTGCCGAACTTGGCATGGGCGACGCTCTGCCCCACGTTGAAACCGGTGTCGTTGCCGAGTTGCGGGCTTCGTGGCGCGGCGGGTGCGCTGTAGCCGCTTGACGTTTTATGCCCTTGAGCGGGGTGTGCGCTGCCGGAGGCATAAGCCGGTTCGCGGCGATTGAGGTTGAGCAACACCTGTTCTGGCAATTCGCTCAGAAAACGGGATGGCACGTTGTAACGAACCTGACCGTGAAGCATGCGTGACTGCGTGTGCGAAATATACAAACGGCGGCGCGCGCGGGTGATCGCCACGTACATCAACCGGCGTTCTTCTTCCAGGCCGTTTTCCTCGCTTGCGCTTTGTTCGTGCGGAAACAGGCCTTCTTCCAGCCCGGTGATGAACACGGCGTGAAACTCCAGCCCCTTGGCGGCGTGCACCGTCATCAGCTGCAGCGCGTCGTTACCGGCGCCAGCCTGGTGTTCTCCCGCTTCCAGCGCGGCGTGGGCCAGAAAAGCATCAAGCACCGGTAACGTCTCCGTCCCTCCCGGCGCGGCCACGCCCGGCGTATCGTCGCGCCCCTCACCTGTTTCCAAGACGTCGTTTTCCTCGGAGAAGAGCGCCGCTGCGTTGACCAGTTCGTTGAGGTTTTCCAGGCGGTCTGCACCGTCCTTGTCGGCCCGGTAATAGTCCGCCAGCCCGCTGGCTTCGATCACGTGATCGATGGCTTCCGCAAGCGGCAAGTCGCGGGTGACCTGCTTGATCTCCTCGATCAGCTTGGCGAATCCGGCCATCTTGCCGCTGCTGGTACACGCCGCCTGCCACAGGCTGGCGCCCGAACGCGCGGCATTCTCCGCCAGCTGTTCCAGCGTGCGCGCGCCGATGCCGCGGGTGGGAAAGTTCACCACTCGCAAAAATGCGCCGTCGTCTTCCGGGTTGGTCAACAGGCGCAGGTAAGCCAGTGCGTGCTTGATTTCCTGGCGCTCGAAAAAGCGCAGCCCGCCGTACACGCGATACGGCACGCTGGCGGAGAAGAGGGCATGTTCCAGCACCCGCGACTGCGCGTTGGAGCGGTACAGCAGCGCCATGTCGGACAGGTTGGTGCCTTCGCGGTTGAGCGCGCGCACTTCTTCCACCACAAAGCGCGCTTCCTCCTGGTCGGAATAGGCGTCGAACACGCGGATCGGCTCGCCTTCGCCTTCCGCGGTCCACAGGTTTTTGCCGAGCCGGTGCATGTTCTGCGCAATCAGGGTGTTGGCCGCGGTGAGAATGTGGCCGTGGCTGCGGTAGTTCTGCTCCAGCTTGATAACGTTGCCGTGTGCGTACTCGCGCTCGAACTCGGTCATGTTGGCGGTGTTGGCGCCACGAAACGCGTAGATCGACTGATCGTCGTCCCCCACCGCAAACAACGCGGCGCGCGGCCCGGCAAACTGCTTCAGCCAGCGGTATTGCAGCGTGTTGGTGTCCTGGAATTCGTCGACCAGAATGTGCTTGAAGCGGTCTTGATAATGCTGCCGCAGCGGTTCGTTGCGATACAGCAGTTCGTAGGCGCGCAGCAGCAGTTCGGGAAAGTCCGCTACCCCTTCGCGCTGGCATTGCGCGTCGTAGGCTTCGTACAGTTCGGCCAACCGCATTGAGTAATCGTCGAAGGCCTCGGCGTCGCGCGCGCGTCGTCCCGCTTCCTTGTGACCGTTGATAAACCGCTGCACCTTCTTCGGCTCGAATTTCTCGGTGTCGATGTTCATCGAGCGCATCAACCGCTTGATCGCCGACAACTGGTCCTGGCTATCCAGAATCTGGAACGACTGCGGCAACCCCGCCTCACGGTAATGCGTGCGCAGCAGCCGGTTGGCGAGGCCATGAAAGGTGCCGACCCACATGCCGCGCGTGTTGATCGGCAGCATCGCCGAGATACGCGTCAGCATTTCCTTGGCAGCCTTGTTGGTGAAGGTCACCGCCAGCATCCCCAGCGGTGACACCTGCCCGGTCTGGATCAGCCACACCATGCGGGTGGTCAGCACGCGCGTCTTGCCCGAACCGGCGCCCGCCAGAATCAGCGCGGACGCATGCGGCAGCGTCACCGCAGCGCGCTGTTCGGGATTGAGGCTTTCCAGCAAATGGGCGTGGCCTTCGGGGGAGGTCGACATCAAGGGTAAAATCGGACGGTCAATCACGAATTATAAAGGCCTCTCCATGGTGAAGATTTTGTTTTTCGGCGATCTGGTCGATACCCTGGGCATGGCGGCCGACGAAATCGAGCTGCCGCCCGACGTGACCGATATCGAGCGTCTGCTGTTCGTATTGTCCCAACGCGGCGACATGTGGAAGAAAATGCTGCTCGGCAACCCCAAACTGAATATCACCTGCAACAAGCAGTTCGTCGAGAAGTCTTCACCGGTCAAGGATGGGGATGAAATCGCGCTGGTGGGTTTTTCGATGGTTTGATTGCCTGAACCGGGCATGAACACACAGCGGGCAATTACCGGATGAGTCGAGCGGGGCGGGCGGCGGGATGGGTCGTGGCACTGGCGTTGTGCGGCGTTCTCGCGTTAGGGGTGACCCGATGGACCGATATCCAGTTCGAGCTTGGTTATGCTTATGAAAACGGTGATTTCCATGGCTGGACGCCCGGCTTCAGCCAGGATTACCGTGAGGCGTCCCGTTGGCTAAGTCGTGCCGCATCGGCGAATCATCCGCGTGCGCAGTACCGGCTGGGCATCCTCCATGCGCATGGCTGGGGCGTCCCCGAGGATAAAGTGCAGGCCGTAGCCTGGTTCACCCGGTCGGCGCGAAACGGTTACGCGCCCGCTTGTTATCATCTCGGCTGGATGCTGCACAAGGGGGACGGTGTGCCTCGGAATGAAGGCCGAGCCGTTCAATTGCTGGAACAGGCGGCTGAACAAGGCATGGTTGCGGCCCATCTGGCCCTGGGTCGGTTTTATGAACGCGGCGAGGGCATGCCGGTGGACGTGGCCCAGGCCTATAAGGGGTACACCCTGGCGGTGCATTTCGCCCAAACAAGGCCTGAATGGTTCGACAACGCAGCCTTTGCCAAGCGGGCGCAAGTCGCACACGATGCGCTGGCCTTGCAGTTGAAACCGTCGAGTGAAGCGCAGGGACGGACGTTCGCGCGCCAGTGGTTGGCTAAATTCCCGCTGTAGCCCGTTTCACTGTAACCGGGGCAGAGTAACGGTATGGGTTCAATTGCCAAACGCTGTCGCTAGCCTTTTTTCATTTCCTTCAACCATCGTTTATGCACACACACTTCACGCTCTTGCCGGACGAGGTCGAAATCACCGCGATTCGTGCACAAGGCGCGGGCGGGCAAAACGTCAACAAGGTTTCCAATGCGGTGCATTTGCGCTTTGACATCGCGGCCTCGACGCTGCCGGAAGCCATACGCGAGCGGCTTCTGGCGCTGGGCGATCAGCGGATCAGCAAGGATGGCGTCGTGGTCATCAAGGCGCAGGCATTTCGCAGCCTGGAGAAAAACCGTGCCGAGGCGTTGCGCCGTCTGCATGATCTGATCGCCAGCGTTGCTGTGCTGCCGAAAAAACGCCGGCCGACTCAGCCGACCCGCTCTTCGGTCAAAAAGCGGCTTGAGGGCAAAACACGGCGTGCGACCGTGAAAGCGGGACGGGGAAAAATAGTCGAGTAGGGCGGGTCACAAGACCTAGTGTCGTCGAGTGAGATTAATCGTAATGGATTTGAGTTGCCATGAAAGAAACGCAATTAAATAACCCCCTCCACGGCATTACGCTGGAGGGGGTCTTGAATGAGTTGGTGCGTCACTATGGCTGGGATGGCCTGGGGCAGCAGATCGATATCCGCTGTTTCAATTTCGAACCCAGTATTGCTTCCAGCCTGAAATTTCTGCGGCGCACGCCCTGGGCACGTACCCGGGTTGAGACGCTCTACGTCAACCTGATGAAAGCACAGGCAAGCCACGATTCAACCCCGGACAAACCCCTATGACCTACGAAGAATTTCTGGACGAAGTCACCACGCTCATCACGGAAAAATACGATTTGGATGATGAAGATGCCATCGAGATGGTAATGCGCGCCCAGGCAGACGACTTTTTTAGCGGGCATGACGACGATCCGTCGATCTGCACGCTGGATCGGGCGCACCAGGACGCGAAAACGGTATTCATGACTTACCAGTGAGCGGAATCGCACTTGCTACGCCAGTTCGCATGGGATGCGGAGTGTGCTTAAGTGGCTGAATAGGGGCCTGTTTCGAGTGCTGCGGGTTGAATCCAGCACGCAAGTCGCCCCCTGATGGCCCGTGCCTTGGTATAGTTCTGCCTTGCGGACAGGAATTACCCCTGCTCCCATGAGATGGACAGCGTTTCATTCGGCCCTAGCGGCTATCAAAGGAGGTCTCTTGGCCAAACCCAATTACCAGTACGAGAAGCGCCAGAGGGATCTGGCCAAGAAGCAGAAGCAGGACGAGAAACGTCGGCAAAAGCTTGCGGCCAAGGCGGCCGAAGAAGGGGGCGCTGCCTCACCCGAGGATTCCTCTGACGACACAGCAGAGGCGGAAGCGACGCCGGGCAACGAGACAGTGCCTGACGCGTAAGCTGACTGCAAGGCGGTGACGGTGCGGGTGTTCGCTTCTTGAACGAAGCTTTTCCCGCACCAATCAAAAACGGAGCCTTCGGCTCCGTTTTTGATTGGTGCAAAACCTGCGTTATTTGTTTTTGTTCGCGATCATGTCCTGGATGATCGGTGCCAGGATCAGTTCCATGGAAAAGCCCATCTTGGCGCCCGGCACCACGATGGTGTTGCGGCGCGACATGAAGGAGTTGGGGATCATGTTCAGCAGGTATGGGAAATCAACGCCCTTGGGTTCGCGGAAGCGGATGACGATAAAGCTTTCATCCGGCGTCGGGATGTCGCGCGAAATGAAGGGGTTGGAGGTGTCGACCGTGGAAACGCGCTGGAAGTTGATGTCGGTGCGCGAGAACTGCGGGGTGATGTAGTTCACGTAGTCCGGCATCCGGCGCAGGATGGTGTCGACAATGACATCGGCCGAATAGCCACGCTCGGCACTGTCACGGTGGATTTTCTGGATCCATTCGAGGTTGACGATGGGCACCACGCCAATGCCGAGGTCGACATGCTTGGCGATGTCGGCCTTGTCGGTTGTCACCAGGCCGTGCAGGCCTTCGTAAAACAGCACATCCGAACCGCCAGGCACATCTTCCCACGGGGTGAACTCACCTGGATTGAGGCTGGTATTCAGGCGCTCGTTGTGTTCGGCGGCTTCTTCGTCGCTGTGAATATAGAAGCGCTTCTTGCCACCGCCGGTTTTACCGTAGGTCTCGAACAGTTCGGCCAGCTTGGCGAAATCGTTGGACTGTGGGCCGAAGTGGCTGAACGTCATGTTGCCTTCGGCCTCGGCCTTTTTGACCGCCGACTTGAAATCAACCCGCGACAGGCTGTGGAAGCTGTCGCCTTCGATCACGGCAGCGTTGATTTGTTCGCGGAAGAAAATGTGCTCAAACGCGCGCTTGACGGTTGTGGTACCGGCGCCGGATGAGCCCGTGACCGCAATGACGGGATGATTCTTGGACATGCTGGGACTCCCTGAAGAGGTAATGTAAAAGCGTAACCGCCGCATTTTACCTGTGCAGGCAGGGGCTTGTCACTTGCGGGCCACGGCGCTGGGTTTCGGCTTTACTGGGCAAATTCGAGCCGTTCCTCATGTTTTTTTAGCGCGGCGGCGGCGCAGGCAGCATCTTTTTCGCCACCGGGCGCTCCGGATACCCCTATGGCCCCTATGAGGCTGCCGGCAGCCCGAATGGGCAGCGCGCCGTCCATCACGATCAGTCCGGACATGTGGTTGAGTTCGGGGCGGATGTCGCCGCGCGCGGCACGGAAAGCACCCGAATCGATCCCCGACATGATGGTCATGCCGGCCTTGCGTTCGGCGATTTCCAGCGTGTGTCGGGCAGCAAGCGTATCGCGCAGGGCGACCTGAACGTTGCCAGCGCGGTCGAGCACGACAGCAGACACGTTGTAGCCCTCCTTGCGGCAGGCCTCGACCGAGGCCATGGCGATGTCGCGCGCCATTTCCAGGCCGATCTGCTTAACGGGTAGCACGTCGACCGCTGTAGCAGGCAGGGAAGCCAGCAGCAAAGTTGCAAACACGGTGTATGAAGTCAACTTGTTCATGGGGTTTCCTTATAGGCTGAAAGGTCACCGACTCAATTCAAGCCGGACAGTGTCCATATTATAGTAGTGGTTATGTTGTTGTTTGCCAGTGGCCGGTCTGGCCTCGATGAGCGGGCGAAGCTGCCAGTCGGGCGGGTATAATCAGCCGCCTTGAAACTGTGCGGTTGTTGCAATGCAAGAAAAATACCTTCCCTCGGAAATTGAGCACACCGCGCAGGCGCAATGGGCCGCCAACCAGACCTACCGCGCCAGCGAAGCATCCGATCGCCCCAAGTACTATTGCCTGTCGATGTTTCCCTATCCGTCGGGCAAGCTGCACATGGGCCATGTGCGCAACTACACCATTGGCGATGTGCTGGCGCGCTATCACACGCTACGCGGATTCAACGTGATGCAGCCGATGGGCTGGGACGCCTTTGGCCTGCCCGCAGAAAATGCCGCCATCGCCAACGGTGTGCCGCCCGCCGCGTGGACCTATGCCAACATCGACCACATGCGCACGCAGTTGCAGGCGCTGGGGTTTGCTGTCGACTGGTCGCGCGAGCTGGCCACGTGCAGACCGGATTACTACCGCTGGGAGCAGTGGCTGTTCACCCGCCTGTTCGAAAAGGGGGTGATATACAAAAAGCTGGCCACCGTGAATTGGGATCCGGTTGACCAGACCGTGCTGGCCAATGAACAGGTGATCGACGGGCGCGGATGGCGCTCCGGCGCGCTGGTCGAGAAGCGCGATATCCCGATGTATTTCTTCCGTATCACCCAGTATGCCGACGAGTTGCTTTCCGGGCTGGACAATCTGCCAGGCTGGCCCGAGCGAGTGAAAACCATGCAGGCCAACTGGATCGGCAAGAGTGTTGGTGTGCGCTTTGCCTTTCCGTACAAATCGGATGGTCAGGACGAAAAGCTATGGGTGTTCACTACCCGCGCCGACACCATCATGGGCGTAACCTTCTGTGCAGTCGCCGCAGAACACCCAATTGCCACTCGTGCGGCGCAGGACAATCCGGCGCTGGCTGCCTTCATCGCCGAGTGCAAGCAGGGTAGTGTGGCCGAAGCCGACATGGCGACGATGGAAAAAAAGGGTATGGACACCGGATTGATGGTGACCCATCCGCTCACCGGCGAGTCGATCCCGGTGTGGATTGGCAACTACGTGTTGATGAGCTACGGCGACGGTGCAGTGATGGCGGTGCCCGCGCACGACGAGCGGGATTTCGGTTTTGCGCAGAAATACAACCTGCCGATCAAGCAGGTCATTACGGTGGAAGGCGAGTCATTCACGCTGGATGCCTGGCAGGAATGGTACGGCGACAAGCAACGTGGTCGCTGCATCAATTCCGGAAAATACGAGGGGCTGGATTACGTGGTAGCGGTGGATGCCATCGCCGCCGACCTCGAAGCGCTGAACCTCGGCGAAAAGAAAACCCAGTTCCGCCTGCGTGACTGGGGTATTTCGCGCCAGCGCTACTGGGGGTGCCCGATTCCGATTGTCCACTGCGACGCCTGCGGCGATGTGCCGGTTCCGGCAGATCAATTACCGGTGGTGCTGCCGGAAGACGTGGTGCCGGATGGCTCGGGCAACCCGCTCAACAAGCGCGCGCTGTTCGTCAATTGCGACTGCCCGACTTGCGGCGAACCCGCACGCCGCGAGACCGACACCATGGACACCTTCGTCGAGTCGTCGTGGTACTACGCACGCTATGCCTGCCCGGATTTCGATGGCGGCATGCTGGATTCGCGCGCCAACCAGTGGTTACCGGTCGATCAGTACGTCGGCGGCATCGAGCATGCGATTTTGCACCTTTTGTATGCGCGCTTTTTCCACAAGTTGATGCGCGACGAAGGCTTGGTGACGAGTGACGAACCGTTCCTGAATCTGCTGACGCAAGGCATGGTCATTGCCGACACGTATTACCGTGAATCGGCTGACGGCAAGAAAACCTGGTTCAACCCGGCAGATGTGACGTTGCGTGATGGGGTTGCAATCTGCATGACCGATGACCTGCCGGTCATCGTGGGCGGCATCGAGAAAATGTCGAAGTCCAAAAACAATGGCGTGGATCCGCAGGCCTTGATTGACCGCTACGGCGCTGACACCGCCCGACTGTTCACGATGTTTGCTGCGCCGCCCGAACAAAGTCTGGAATGGTCTGACGCTGGTGTGGAAGGTGGGCACCGCTTCCTGAAACGTTTGTGGCGGCAGGCGTATGAACACGTAGAGGGTGGTGAGGTTGCGGCATGTGTTGGCGGGGCGCTGCCGGATGCCGCCAAAACCCTGCGCCGCCAGTTGCATCAGACCATCCAGAAGGTGGGCGACGATATCGAGCGCCGCAAGCAGTTCAACCCCGCGATTGCGGCGGTGATGGAACTGATGAACGCGCTGGCCAGGCTGGGGGGCGATGATGTTGTCACCCGCAGCGTGCGGCAGGAAACTCTGGAAGCCGTCGCCGTGATGCTGGCGCCTATTGTGCCCCACATCGCTGAGGCGCTTTACGCCGAACTCAAACCGGGCGCTGCGATGGTGTGGCCGGTCGTGGACGAGGCCGCGCTGGTGCAGGATGAGATTGAACTCATGGTGCAGGTCAACGGCAAACTGCGCGGTCAGATCCGTGTGACCGCCGCGGCTTCCCGCGAGGTAATTGAGGCCGCCGCGTTGGAATCCGAGGCCGTGCAGAAGTATCTGGAAGGCAAGCCCCCGAAAAAAGTGGTGGTAGTGCCGGGACGTTTGGTTAATATCGTCATATGAACCGTCGAATTTTCCTTGCCGCCTTGCCTGCTGTACTCGTCGCCGGGTGCGGTTTTCAGTTGCGTCGTCTGGAAGGCATCCCATTTGCCAGCCTGTATGTCGATGCGCCGTCCAATAGTGCCGTGGCGCAGCACATCATTGCATCGTTGAAAGCCAATAAGGCGACCCGGCTGGCCGCCAGCGCGACCGAAGCGGAAGCCGTGTTGAAGATCCACAGCGAAACGCGCAGCAAATCCATTCTGTCGCTGTCCGGCGCCGGGCGTGTCACTGAATATCGGCTGGGTTTAAACGTGAGCTATACCGTTACCGGCAGGAACGACCGTGCGCTGGCCGTGCCGGAAGTGATTGAACTCAACCGCGATCTGGGCTACGACGATTCACAGTTGTTGGCCAAGTCAGCAGAGGAGGGGTTGTTGAATCGCGATATGGAAGATGACGCCACGCGTCGGATTCTGCGACGTCTCCAGTCGATCAAGCCCGGCGACGGCAGTTGAACATTCCGGCTGAGCGTCTACCCGATCAGCTTGAACGTGGCCTGGCTGCGTTGTATGTGGTGGTGGGTGACGAGCCGCTGGCCGCACAAGAAGCGAGCGATGCCATCCGTGCAGCAGCGCGAAAGGCGGGACATAGCGACCGCAATGTATACACCGTATTGGGCCGGTACAACTGGCAGGGAATCTTCGCCAGTGGCGACAATCTTTCGTTGTTTGGCGAACGTCGGCTGACAGAAATCCGCATTCCCTCCGGCAAACCCGGCATCGATGGCGCCAAGGCGCTTGAAGCCTATTCGGCCAAATTGCCTGCGGACACGCTCACCCTGATCAATTTGCCAGGTCTGGACTGGAAAGCCATGCAAACGCGCTGGTTTTCTGCGCTTGCCAAAACGGGCGTGGTGGTTGAGGCGCGTCCCATCGACCGCGCGGCGTTGCCCGCCTGGATCGATCGCAGATTGTCCAAACAGGGTCTGAAGGCTGATCGTGCTGCGCTGGACTTTCTGGCCGACCAGGTCGAAGGCAATCTGCTCGCGGCACAGCAGGAAATCGACAAGCTGGCTTTGCTGCTTCCGCCCGGAGCCGTGACACGGGCTGATGTTGAACATGCAGTGGTCGACGTGAGCCGGCTGGAAGCCGACGCGCTGCAGGATGCGTTGTATGCAGGCAATGGAGCGCGTTTTGCGCAAATTGTGACCGACCTCAAGGATGCGGGCGAGGCCGTGCCGGCCATCCTGTGGCAGGTGTCATCAGCGGTGCGTTTGCTGCTCAGGTTAAAATACGCAGTTGCACAGGGTGATAGCCTGTCCAGCGTCATGCGGACGTTATGGGGGCGCGACAAACAGCGCGCACCCCAGATCGAGCGTGCGGTGAAACGACTGGATCTGGCACGGGTCGAAATGGCGCTGGCCGATCTGGCCTTGATCGATCGCCAGGCCAAAGGCCTGGAACGGATCGGTGATCCTTGGGATACCTTGCTACGCATGGGCGTCTCGCTGGCCGCCCCTAAAAGTATTGGAAAAAATGATGGACGTTAAAGACTACATGCAAACGCTGGGCAAACAGGCGCGAGTCGCCTCGCGTGATATTGCCCGTGCTGACACCAACCAGAAAAACCATGCGCTGGTGGCGATTGCGGCGGCGATCCGTCGTGACGCTGCCAAATTGCTCGAAGCCAATGCGCGCGACATGGAGCAC
The DNA here is from genome assembly GCA_024636775.1 of Hydrogenophilales bacterium. GTDB lineage: Bacteria > Pseudomonadota > Gammaproteobacteria > Burkholderiales > Thiobacillaceae > Thiobacillus. Next base: position 2,739 of record JAGXGP010000056.1, on the reverse strand, counting down.
GCACGCGCCAATGGCCTCGATTCGGCGCTGCTGGACCGTCTTGAAATCAACGAAAACACTGTAATGAGCATGGCCGAAGGCCTGGAGCAGATTGCTGCGCTGCCCGATCCGGTCGGCGAAATCACCGATCTCAAATACCGTCCTTCCGGCATCCAGGTGGGCAAGATGCGGGTGCCGCTCGGCGTGATTGGCATCATTTACGAAGCCCGCCCCAACGTCACGGCGGACGCGGCCGGGTTATGTCTGAAATCGGGTAATGCAGCGATCCTGCGTGGCGGCTCCGAAGCCCTGCACTCCAATCAGGCGGTGGCTGCCTGCGTGCGCGAAGGGCTGGAAGTCGCCGGCCTCCCCGCCACCGTGGTGCAGGTGGTTGAAACCACCGACCGCGCCGCCGTGGGCGAACTCATCATCATGAAGGATTATGTCGACGTCATCGTTCCGCGCGGTGGCAAGGGGCTGATCGAACGCATTACCCGCGAGGCACGGATCCCAGTGATCAAGCATCTGCACGGTAACTGCCATGTGTATGTGGATGATCGGGCGGATCAGGCCAAAGCGGTGAATATCGTCGACAATGCCAAGACCCAGCGCTACGGCACCTGTAACACCACCGAGTCGCTGCTGGTCGCACGCAGCGTGGCCGATGCCGTATTGCCCGAGATCGGCCGGGTGTTGGCAGCCAAGGGCGTGGAAATGCGCGGCTGTCCGGAATCCTTGCGCATCCTGCAGGGCGCCGCAATTGCCGCAGACAAGCTGAAAGCAGCGGTGGAAGCCGACTGGGAAGAGGAATACCTGGGCCCGATCATCGCGGTCAAGGTGGTTGACGATATCGACGCTGCGATGGAACACATCAATGCCCATGGCTCCCACCACACCGACGCCATTGTTACTGAAGACTACGGCCGCGCGCGGCGCTTTCTGCGCGAGGTGGATTCGGCCAGCGTGGTGGTCAATGCGTCCACCCGCTTTGCTGATGGGTTTGAATACGGCCTCGGCGCGGAAATCGGCATTTCCACCGACAAGATCCATGCGCGCGGTCCGGTCGGGCTGGAAGGCTTAACCAGCCAGAAGTGGGTGGTGCTGGGAGATGGCCACGTCCGTGGCTGAATGATGCCGCCGATCGGTATTTTCGGCGGCACCTTCGATCCGATACACTTCGGGCATTTGCGTCTGGCCGAAGAAATGGCGGCAGCACTGGGACTCAGCCGGGTGCTGTTTATGCCTGCCGGGCAGCCGCCGCACCGCGAGGCACCCCATATTGCCGCGGCGCATCGTCTGGAAATGGTGCGTCGCGCCATTGCGGGCAATCCATTTTTCGCGGTGGATGCACGGGAAATGCAGCGTACGCAACCGAGTTACACGGTGGAATCGCTCACTTCGCTGCGCGACGAGTTTGGGCCGGATCAGCCCATCTGGCTGTTGTTGGGGGCGGATGCTTTTCTCGGATTGGCGAGTTGGCACCAATGGCAACGACTGTTCGGGTTGGCAAATATTGCCGTGGTGACGCGGCCCGGCGCGCAGTTACTGCAGCTTGACGCCCTGCAGGAACCGCTTAAAAGCGAAGTTTTTAACCGCCAGGTGGCCGATCATACGACAGCCGGGCCCGCAGGATCGGTATGGTTCCAGCGCATGACCCCGCTGGAAATTTCGGCTACTGCCATCCGCGACATCTTGGGCCGGCAAGGCAGCGTGCGGTATCTGCTGCCCGATACTGTGCTTAACTACATTTACGAATACCAACTTTACTTACAGACATGAACATTGAAGCCAAAATCAAATTAGTCGTCGACGCGCTCGAAGACATCAAGGGCCGCGACATCAGCGTGCTCGATACCAGCAAACTGACCTCGCTGTTTGAACGCATGGTGATCGCGACGGGCGACTCCAATCGCCAGACCCGTGCACTGGTGAATAACGTGCGCGAAAAGGTGAAAGAGGCCGGCGAACACGTAGGCGGCATGGAAGGTGAAGAAACCGGCGATTGGGTTCTGCTCGACCTCGGCGACGTGATCGTGCACGTGATGCTGGCCGCAACCCGCGCGCATTACAACCTGGAAGAACTGTGGGGTGCCGGCGAAGCTGCACGCGCCCGGCATATCCAAGCCGACCATTAAGTGAAACTGCATCTGATCGCTGTCGGCCACAAAATGCCCGGCTGGATCAATGCGGGTTACGATGACTATGCGCGGCGGATGACATCCGATCTGCCGCTGCTGCTGACCGAAATCAAGCCGGGCCATCGGGTGGCCGGCGAGGATGGCGCCCGGGCGCGGCAACTCGAAGCCGAGCGCATCCTCGCCGCAATACCTGCGGGTTGTGTGCCGGTTGTACTCGACGAACGTGGCGCGCAAGTGACCACGCGGGAACTGGCCACCTGGATGCAGGACTGGATGGCAGAAGGGATTTCGCCGGCATTCATTATTGGCGGCGCAGATGGGCTGGATGACAGCATCAAGGCACGCGCCAGCAAGCTGATGGGGCTCTCGAAACTGACGCTGCCACACGCTTTGGCGAGGGTCATGCTGACCGAGCAGTTATATCGTGCAGTATGCATAATCAAGGGACACCCTTATCATCGGGATTGATAGGGGAGATAACGAAAAATGCTGGTTGATAAACGAATATATCTGGCGTCACAATCGCCGCGACGGCGCGAACTGCTGAAGCAAATCGGCGTGGCTTTTGATGTGCTGCCTTTGCGAGCGGTGATGGGTCGCATGGATGTCATCGAAATACCGC
>JAGXGP010000055.1 GCA_024636775.1 Hydrogenophilales bacterium | reverse complement strand
GAGCCGACCTCGAAGGCATGAGGGGGAATCAGGTTTGTCGTTCGTTCAGTCGCGGCTTGCGCCTCCACCACAGGCGCGAGTAGCGGTCTTGCTTCAACATTCAAACGTGCAATGTGACGACTGATCACCTCAAACGCCTCGCTGTCGATCACCGGTCCGATATCTGTGGCGAGGTGGGCCGGATCGCCGCTGATCAGTTCCCGGGCCGCGCCCTGAATCATCTCGATCACCTCATCGGCAATCTCGGCGTGAACGCACAACAGGCGCAGCGCCGAACAGCGCTGACCCGCACTGCGAAAAGCCGATTGCACGACGACATCACAGACCTGTTCGGGCAAGGCGGTACTGTCGACCAGCATCGCGTTGATGCCGCCCGTTTCGGCGATCAACGGCACGATGGGTCCGTCTTTTTCAGCCAGCGCGCGTTGGATGATTTTGGCCACCTGGGTCGAACCGGTAAACACCACACCGGCCACGCCGGGTGCGGCCACCAGTGCCGCGCCCACGGTTTCGCCCGAGCCGTGCACCAGTTGCAGCGCGCCTTCCGGCACCCCCGCACGATGCAGAAGTTTCACCGCCTCGAGGGCAACGCCGGGCGTCTGCTCGGCAGGTTTGGCCAGCACCGTGTTGCCGGTCGCCAACGTGGCGGCGACTTGGCCCACAAAAATGGCCAACGGGAAATTCCATGGACTGATGCAGACCCAGGGACCCCGCGCGATCAGACGCAGTTCGTTGGTCTCGCCCGTGATGCCCAGGGCGACCCCGTCTTCGCGCCCCGGCTGAATCTGGACCTGCATGATGCGCTCGGCCTCATTGGCGTAGTAGCGCAGAAAATCCACCGCTTCGCGTACCTCGCCGATCGCATCGATCCAGGTCCTGAACGCCTCCTTGACCAACAGCCCGCAAAACCTGGGCAACTCGGCTTGCAAGGCATCGGCGGCCTGGCGCAGGATGGCGGCGCGCGCCGCCACTTCGGTTTGGCTCCAACTGGCATAGCTGGCGGCGCTGACCGCCAGCGCGTCCGAAACCTTTGCTGGTTCAAACACCGGCACGGCAGGCACCTGCACGCCCGGATAAGGGTCAAGCAGCGTGTCGCGCATCGTCTGCACCGCCAGATCCAGACCCATGCTGTTTTGCCGTACGCGGCCAAACAGCCTGGGCGGCAACGGCAGCGACGATTCGCGCTCGAGGCGCAACGGCGAAACCAGCAACTGGTCCAGGCCGACCGCGGGGTCGGCCATCAGATGCACGAAAGACGTATTGGCGCCATTCTCAAGCAGGCGCCGGACCAGATAGGACAACAGGTCCTTGTGCGCGCCCACCGGTGCGTAAATACGACAGGCAATCGAGGGTTTCTTTAGCACCTCGCGATACACCCCCTCAGCCATGCCATGTAAACGTTGGAACTCATAATCCTGTCCATCGCGCCTACCCATTTGCATGATGGCCGCGATGGTCGCGGCATTGTGAGTGGCAAACTGCGGATAGATAGCATCGGGCGCGTCCAGCAACACGCGCGCACACGCCAGATAGCTCACGTCGGTGTGGTGCTTGTGGGTGAAAACCGAGTAATGCGGCAGACCCATTTCCTGCGCCCGCTTGATTTCGACATCCCAGTAGGCGCCTTTGACCAGGCGGCACATCAGGCGCACCTTGTATTGCCGCGCCAGTACGACCAAGTGCGTCACCAGTTCACCGGCTCGGGTCTGATAGCTCTGCACTGCCAGACCCAAGCCTCGCCATTGCGGGTAATGCGCTGCGACTTGCTGGAGCAGCGCTTCAAACACATCGAGCGACAATTCCAGCCGGTCCACCTCTTCGGCGTCGATCGTAAGATTGATGTTGGCCCTGGCCGCCTGCTCGCACAGCCCCCATACGCGCGGCACCAGTTCAGCCATCACGCGCTCGATCTGCGCATCCTCAAAGCGTGCATGGAGCGCGCTGAGCTTGATAGAAATGCCGTCATTGCATTCACACGCCACATCCAGACTTGAATGGGCTGCGATGGATTCAATCGCATTCTGGTAACTCGCCAGATACAGCTTGGCGTCAGCATCGGTGCGCGCACCTTCACCCAGCATGTCATAGCTGTAGCGCAGGCTTTTCATGTTGCGTCTGGCCTTGGCCGCTTCGCCGATCCCCTCGGCAATGGTCTGGCCGAGAATAAACTGTCGCCCCAACAACTGCACGGCGCGCACCGCTGCCGCCACGACGGTACGTGCACTCAGCCTGGCAAACAGCCCACCCGATGCCTCGCCATCCGGCAAAAACCGCTTGCCCAGGGTGATCGCCGTACTCGACAACCGTGCCAGCACCTGGTCGCCAGTCTGATCAAAATCGGCATGACTGAGCTGATCGGCGGTCAGCGTAATCGCAGTTTCGACATCCGGCACGCGCAACAGCGCCTCGGCCAGACGCATCAGGGCCAATCCCTCGGCACTCGAAATCGGATACTCATGCAGCAGGCGCTCCATCGCCCAGAATGGGGGCGGATTCTGGCGTACCGCCGCCACCCACGGCGTGGCCGCATGGATAACCGCGGCCCAGTCCAGGGCCGACTCCAACGTCGTCAATTGCCCGGACACGATGTCTGCTTCAAGCCGGTAGGGTGATGGCAGGCGCTGTTTTGCAATGGTCATGACAGGCACCCCTCAGCATGGATGAATGCAATGGCAACAGGGTCAATTTGAAACACCATAGGGACCACTCCATCTGCCCCGCAGGGACTGTTCGACATGTATTCCGATGACGGAAATCGCTGGTGCGAAAACACTTTTAAGCGTACCTCGTTAGCAAGGAACAGGGTCGAATCCGGGTCATGTACGGACTCGGGCTGATGAAGTTTGAAGGGATATTGAAGGCCGACTTGCCCCGCCTTGTGTAAAGCTGTGCGGGAGCCCGTGGTCAGACACGATAAGGCGACGCTTGTTTCTCCTACAGGTTTATGAGGACTGCGCGAGCGCACTGCCCATGACTACCGGCTGCGCCATGGCGTGAAATCGCCCCCCGGACGCTGGGGATATATATCGGTACAAGCCCGAATTTCCGAAAAACCTTCCAACTTCTGGCGGAGGTTGAGGACGAGGTCCTTGCACCACGTCCATCGTACGCGCTATACCGGTCCTGTGCGCGACGCGTTAAAAAGCGCCCTGTTCGTGTGGTTCACCCCTCTTCTACCACCGCCAGCACCGCCTCCCCATAAGCCTCAAGCTTCTTCGCCCCCAGCCCCGATATTTCTCCGAGTTCGGCCAGTGTTGCCGGCTTGCGGGCAGCAATCTCGCGCAAGGTGGCATCGTGCAGAATGACGTAGGCGGGAATGCCTTTTTCATTGGCGGTTTCGCGGCGCCAGGTGCGCAGGGCGATGAAGAGTGGATCTTCGTCGTCGTGGTAGCCCGCGCCGCCGCTTGCGGCGAGGCGTGACTTGCGTTGCTTGGTGCGCACTTCTATAGCGCGCAACATTATGGTTTCTTCGCCTTTAAGTACAGGGCGTGCGGCGGCGGTGAGCTTGAGTGCTCCGTAAGCGGTGTGGTCGACTTCCATCAGGCCGCGCACCACCAGTTGCCGCAACACTGCGCGCCAGACCTTGTCGGTTTGGCTAGCGCCGATGCCGAATACGCTCAGGTCGGCGTGGCCGAATTTTTCGACTTTTTCGGTGGTCTTGCCCAGCAGCACGTCGAGCACGTGGCCGGCGCCGAAGCGCTGGCCGGTGCGATAGACCGTCGACAGCAGCTTTTGCGCGGCCTCGGTGCCGTCCCACAGCGTCGGTGGCGTGATACAAACGTCACAGTTGCCGCAGGCTTGCGAGGCTTCGCCGAAGTAACTCAACAGTGCAACGCGGCGACAGCTGGCGGCTTCACACAGGCCAACCAGCGCATCGAGTTTGCCGTGGGCGCTGCGCTTGTGCGCATCTTCGGCATCGTTTTCGTCGATGAAGCGGCGTTGGGTGACGACGTCCTGCAAGCCCCACGCCATCCACGCTTCGGCGGGCTCGCCATCGCGGCCGGCGCGACCGGTTTCCTGGTAATAGCCTTCGACCGAGCGCGGCAAATCCATGTGCGCGACGAAGCGCACATCGGGCTTGTCGATGCCCATGCCGAAAGCAAGGGTGGCGACCATGACAACACTGTCTTCACGCAGAAACTTTTCTTGATGGCGGCGGCGGGTGTCGTTGTCCATGCCGCCGTGATAGGCCCGCGCGGTGAAACCGGCCTGCTTGAGCGCATCGGCGGTTTCCTCGACTTTTTTGCGAGTGCTGCAATACACGATGCCCGCTTCGCCTTTGTGGCCCGCCAGAAAATCGAGCAGCTGACGGCGCGGTTCGGTTTTTTCGCTGATGTAATAACGAATGTTGGGGCGGTCGAAGCTGGCGACAAATACCCGCGCATCGTGCAGGTCGAGCCGGGTGAGAATTTCAGCGCGCGTCGCGGTGTCGGCGGTAGCGGTGAGCGCGATCCGCGGCACATCGGGAAAGCGCTCATGCAGCGCCGACAGGCCTAGGTATTCCGGGCGAAAGTCGTGCCCCCATTGCGACACGCAGTGCGCCTCATCGATGGCGAACAGGGCGACATGCGCCTGTTCGAGCAGGGTTTGAAATCGCGGGGTGAGCAGGCGTTCCGGCGCAACGTAGAGCAGCTTCAGCTTGCCCGCCACGAAGTCACGCTCAACCTGCGCTGCCGTGGCGCCATCGAGGCTGGAGTTCAAAAACTCGGCGGCAATGCCCACTTCCTTCAAGGCGGCAACCTGATCCTGCATCAGCGCGATCAACGGCGACACCACAACTGCACAGCCATCGCGCAGCAAAGCCGGGATTTGGAAGCACAGCGACTTTCCGCCGCCTGTAGGCATCAGCACCAGCGCATCGTTGCCCGCAACCAGGTTGTCGACGATGGCGGCCTGGTCACCCCGGAATTCGGGATAGCCGAAAACGCGGCTGAGCAGGCTTAATGGGGTGTCGGACATGGGCAATATACGGATGGGGGAACGGGTCGTCCTGACAACCCGGCGGGGAAATCAGGGGGTTACATCAGATATAATTGTGTCACGTTTTGCCCGGCTCATTGACCCAATACCCCGGTTGGCCCTGTAGATTCTGTCCGTACGCGGCATCCGCGGCGTGGCAGCGGCCCACCCTGGTCTGAAGGTCCCACCCACTTTCTGACGCTGACCATGAACACCGAAACCACCGCCCCCGTTCTCGACGAAAATCAGATCATCGCCGAGCGTCGCGCCAAGCTTGCCGCCATTCGGCAGCAAGGCATCGCCTTCCCCAACGACTTTGATCGCCGCGACTACGCCGACAAACTGGCGACTGCCCATGGCGACAAAACCAAGGAAGCGCTGGAGGCCGAAGCCGTTGAAGTGCAGCTGGCCGGCCGCATGATGCTGAAACGCGTCATGGGCAAGGCCAGTTTCGCCACGCTGCAGGACATGAGCGGACGCATCCAGGTCTACATTTCCAACGACCATGTCGGCATCGAATCGCACGATGCGTTCAAGCACTGGGACCTGGGCGACTTCATCGGGGTCACCGGTATTCTGTTCAAGACCAACAAGGGTGAGCTGACGATCCAGGCGAAATCGATCCGCCTACTGTCGAAGGCGCTGCGACCCCTGCCGGAAAAATTCCACGGTCTGGCCGATCAGGAACAGAAATACCGCCAACGTTATCTCGACCTCATCACCAACGACGGCACGCGCGAAACCTTCAAGCGCCGCTCGAAAATCATCCAGGCGATTCGCGGCTTCATGGTCGACCGCGATTTCCTCGAAGTCGAAACGCCGATGATGCATCCCATCCCTGGCGGCGCCGCAGCCAAGCCGTTTGCCACGCATCACAATGCGCTCGACATGGGCTTGTTTTTGCGGATTGCGCCCGAGCTGTACCTCAAGCGTCTGGTCGTCGGCGGCTTCGAGAAGGTGTTCGAGATCAACCGCAATTTCCGCAACGAGGGCTTGTCGACCCGTCACAACCCCGAGTTCACCATGATGGAGTTCTACGAGGCCTATCGTGAATACCGTTACTTGATGGACCTCACCGAATCGCTGATCCGCGCCGCTGCCATTGCGGCCACCGGCTCCACCACGGTGCCCTATCAGGGCCACGCAATCGACCTCGACAAGCCCTTTGCCCGCCTCACCATCGTCGATTCGATTCGTCATTACCACCCGCACTACACGGTGGAACAGTTGAACGACCGCGACTGGCTGGTGGCCCAGTTCAAGGCAATGAAGGCCAAGTACAAGCCCAATGATGGCCTCGGTGGCCTGCAACTTTCATTTTTCGAGGAAACCACTGAAGCATTGCTGATTCAGCCCACTTTCATCATCGACTACCCGGCCGAGGTGTCGCCGCTGGCACGCCGCTCTGACACCCAGCCCGAGATCACCGAACGCTTCGAGCTGTTCATCACCGGCCGCGAAATGGCCAATGGCTTCTCCGAGTTGAACGACGCCGAGGACCAGGCCGAGCGCTTCATGGACCAAGTCAAGCAAAAGGAAGCCGGGGATGAGGAAGCGATGCACTACGACGCTGACTACGTCCGCGCGCTGGAGCACGGCCTGCCACCCACCGGCGGCTGCGGCATCGGCATCGACCGTCTGGTGATGCTGCTGACCGATTCGCCCAGCATCCGCGATGTGATCCTCTTCCCGCAAATGCGCCGCGAAAGCTGAATACCCACATGGGGCAATACGTACTCAAGATCGGCCTGTCGGCGCTGATCCTCGTCGCCATTGCCGAAATCGCCAAACGCAGCTCGTTCTGGGCAGCGGCGCTGGCCTCATTGCCCCTCACCTCGCTGCTGGCATTCGTCTGGCTGTATGTCGACACCGGTGATACGCAAAAAATCGCCGCGCTTTCCAGCGGCATTTTCTGGCTGGTTCTCCCCTCCTTGCTGTTGTTCGTGCTGCTGCCGATGCTGCTGCGTAGCGGTGTGGGGTTTTGGATCAGCCTGCTCACCGCCAGCGCCGCCACCGCGCTGGCCTATCTAGGCATGATCAAGTTGCTGGCTTTTTTCGATATCGAAATTTAACGCCACAGCATGCTATACAGCTTTAACCCACACGGTCGGATTTAAGCCGGACATGCTTCCGGTAAGATGACGCCTGCGAACCATTTCATTTTTAGCCAAAACGACATGACTGATACCTTCAACACCCTCGATTCCTTTTCCTCCGGCAAGCGCGACGTTCAGTTCGCTTCACTGAAAAAACTCGAAGCCGCGCTGGGCGTATCGGTTGCGCGCTTGCCGGTATCGATCCGCATCGTGCTCGAATCGGTGCTGCGCAATTGCGACGGCGTGAAGGTCATGCCCGAGCACGTCAAGCAGCTGGCGAACTGGCAGCCCAACGGCGAGCGCACCGAGGAAATTCCCTTTACCGTGGCACGCGTGATCCTGCAGGACTTCACTGGCGTACCTTTGCTGGCCGACCTGGCCGCAATGCGCTCGGCGGCCGCACGTGCCGACAAAGACCCGAAGAAAATCGAGCCGCTGGTGCCGGTGGACATGGTGGTTGACCACTCCGTTCAGGTTGACAAGTACGGTAGCGCCGATGCGCTCGACCTCAATATGAAAATTGAATTCGAGCGCAATCAGGAGCGCTACCAGTTCCTGAAATGGGGCATGCAGGCGTTCGAAACTTTCAAAGTGGTGCCGCCCGGCGTCGGCATTGTGCACCAGGTCAACATGGAATACCTGGCGCGCGGCGTGATGGAAAAAGACGACACCGCCTATCCCGACACACTGGTGGGTACGGACAGCCATACCACCATGATCAACGGCCTCGGCGTAGTCGCCTGGGGCGTGGGCGGTATCGAAGCCGAAGCGGCCATGCTCGGTCAGCCGGTGTACATCCTTACCCCGGACGTGGTGGGCGTGAATCTCACCGGCAGCGTCAAGCCGGGTGTAACCGCCACCGACGTGGTGCTTACCGTGACCGAAATATTGCGCAAGGCCAAGGTGGTCGGCAAGTTCGTTGAGTTCTTTGGCGAAGGCGCTGCTGCCCTGCCGGTGACCGACCGCGCAACGATTGCCAACATGGCACCGGAATACGGCGCCACCATGGGCTTTTTCCCGGTTGACGAAGCCACGTGCCAGTACTTTGCTGCCACCGGCCGCCCGGAAGCCCAGGTAGACCTCATTCGTGACTACTACCAGGCTCAGCAACTGTTCGGCATTCCCAAGTTGGGCGATATTGACTATTCGCAAACGCTCGCGCTTGACCTGTCCACGGTTGAGCCTTCGATCGCCGGCCCCAAACGGCCGCAGGATCGCATCGCGCTGTCTGACGTCGAAACGACTTTCGACACCTTGATGCAACAATCCAAAGAGACCGGCGGCTACGGCAAAACCGAAGAGGACCTGCGACGCGCGTATTCCATCGAAGGCGGTGGCGAACTGCGCCATGGCAGCGTGGTCATCGCGGCCATCACCTCATGCACCAATACCTCCAACCCCGGCGTCATGATCGCCGCCGGCCTGCTGGCCAAGAAAGCGGTTGAGTTGGGCCTCTACACGCCGGCACACGTCAAAACCAGCATGGGCCCCGGCTCACGTGCGGTGACCGAATATTTGAAGACCGCCGAGTTGTTGCCTTACCTGGAAAAACTTGGGTTTGGCGTGGTCGGCTACGGTTGCACCACCTGCATCGGCAACTCCGGCCCCTTGCCCGAAGCGGTTGAAAAAACCATGCTCGACAATGATCTGGTCGCCTGTTCGGTGCTCTCGGGCAACCGCAACTTCGAAGCGCGCGTTCATCAGAACGTCAAAGCTAACTTCCTGATGTCGCCGCCGCTGGTTGTCGCCTTTGCGTTGGCCGGGCGCGTCCCGTTCAACCTCGAAAAAGATCCGATCGGTTCAGGCAAAAATGGTCCGGTGTATTTGAGAGACATCTGGCCGAGCAACGAGGAAATTGCTGAGCTGCTGCATTTCTCAACCGAGAAGGGTGTCTATAAGGGGTATGCCGACGTCGGCGCCAACAACCCCCTGTGGGACGGCATATCGGCACCTGAAGGTGCCGTCTACCAATGGGATACCGCTTCAACCTACATCCAGGAACCACCCTTCTTTGTGAATGAAGCCACCACCAACCCGGTCATCAAGGGCGCGCGCGCGCTCGCCATTTTTGGAGATTCCGTTACCACCGACCACATCAGCCCGGCAGGCGGCATCAAGCCCAGCTCACCCGCTGGCGCCTACCTGACCGACCATAAGGTTCAAAAGGCCGACTTCAACAGCTACGGCGCGCGACGCGGTAATCACGAGGTGATGATGCGCGGAACCTTTGCCAACGTGCGCATCAAGAACCTGATGGTCCCGGGTAGTGAGGGCGGGGTCACCATGAAGGACAGCCAGGAAAAATCGATCTACGACGCGGCCATGCAATATCAGTCTGAAGGCATGCCGCTGATGGTTTTTGCCGGTGAGGAATACGGTACCGGCTCCAGCCGTGACTGGGCCGCCAAGGGCACCACCCTGCTGGGTGTGAAAGCGGTGGTCGCCAAGAGCTTCGAGCGCATCCATCGCTCGAACCTGGCTGGCATGGGCGTGCTGCCCTGTCAGTTCAAGGACGGTGTCGATGCCGCGACCTTGAAGCTCGACGGCAGCGAGACATTTGACCTCGAAGGCGCCGAGTCCGGCATTGCAGCCCAGCAGGATGTGACGCTGGTGATTCATCGTGCTGATGGCAGCACCGAACGCGTCACCCTCAAACTGCGAATCGACACACCGATTGAGGTCGAGTATTACAACAAAGGGGGAATTTTACCGTTTGTACTGGAGCAATTGATGGGCTAACCGCGATTGCGGGTAGCCATGAGGCTGAACTGAAAGCGGGCTGCATGGAGACACTCCATGCAGCCCGCTTTCATATTGATCGCTTAAAAAACAAACCGCTGCGCAAACAGCCCGCTCACCATATCCGGCGTTAAGGGCTTACTAATGATATATCCCTGAATTTCATCGCAGCCCAGGTTTTTCAGGAAGAGAACCTGCTCAATCGTCTCCACGCCCTCGGCCACAACGCGCAGGTTCAGTGCATGTGAAAGACGAATAATGGCGTTAGCAATTTCGGCATCATCATTGTCCGTTAACACATCATCCACAAAACTTTTGTCGATTTTCAGCGCATCAATCGGCATCCGTTTCAGCTGTGCCAGGTTGGAATGTCCGGTTCCAAAGTCATCGATATAGACATGCAATCCTCGCTGACGTAGAGCATCGAGCATGCCGAACGTCCGCACCGGATTGTCCATCGCTGAGCTTTCGGTTACTTCCAGCTGTAAATACGCCGGATCCATGCCCGTGTCTTTCAGGATGGCATCAATGTCATCGATCAAGCGCGCATCGGAAAACTGGCGGGGCGACAAATTGATTGCCACCGGCGGTGGATTCGCCCCCGCATCACGCCAACTGATCCACTGTTCACACGCCGCACGTGCCACCCATCGACCTACCGGCATGATCAGGCCGGTTTCTTCTGCCACCGGTATGAACTGGCTGGGCCAGATGATGCCGCCCCCGCGGGGCAGCCAGCGCACCAAAGCCTCCAGGCCGACAACCTGGCCACTGGCAAGATCTACCTTGGGCTGATACATCAATGCCAGCTCGTCTCGCTCGAGGGCATGGCGCAGACCGGTTTCCAGGGTGAGTTGATGCTGTGCGACCGTATTCAGCTCGTCGCTGAAATACTCAAACCCGCTGCGACGCTGCTTGGCCTGATACATCGCCAGATCGGCCTGGCGTAACAAGGTGTTGGCGTCAGGTCCATCATCAGGGAAGACGCTGATGCCGACACTGGCACCAATTGCATAACGCCGGTGATCGATTTTGAACGATTCGGCCAAGGCCTTGATCAACTTGCGCGCCACCCGACTGGCCGCACGCGAAGCGGGCGGATGAATCATGATGACCGCAAACTCATCCCCGCCCAGGCGGGCAACAAAATCATCTGCCCGCAACTGCTCATCCAGCCGGTTGGCCACGACGCGCAAGACCTGGTCGCCCACCTCGTGACCTTGGGAATCATTGATATGCTTGAAACGATCCAGATCGATGAACAGCAATGAAACCTGGGATTTCTCGCGTAGCGCGCGGGCCAACGCATGGCTCAGAAAGTCCTGGAAGTACGAGCGATTGGGTAATCCAGTCAGCGGGTCATGATTGGCCAGCATGTCGAGCCGCATCTCAGAGTAGCGGCGTTCGGTCAGCGCAGCCGACACGAACAATCCACCCAACGCCATCGTCACCATGCTGATCTGCAGTGCAAACACATCGTGTGGCGAAATCCCGCCAGCCAGCTCCCCATAGGTAACAATAGACACGCCCATTACGATCAGCGCAGACAGGAAAATAGCCAGACTCGCACCAGTCACCGAGAACCGGAGTGCCGCCCACAACACACCTGGGAGCATGACAAACAAAATGATTTCGGCAGGCCTTAAGGGGTGCATGTATTGCATCATTGCTAACGTCAGCAGCAACATACTGAGCACCAGGATCAGACCTTCCAGCCGCGCACCGGGATTGGTGGGAAGCAAGTCCCAGCGCGAAGCGGTTAGCAGCAAGGGGGAAATCAGATACACGCCCAGCAAATTACTGAGCCACCAGACCCACAAGCCTTCCATCACCATACTAGCGGGCAAATTCAGATAGAAATGCAGGCTAAGTACGCCCGCCAACGCGCTCACCAAGCACCCCAATGGCGCAGCAACCAATGCAAATTTGGCAACGCTGGGCACATAATCAAGTGAGGCGCTAAAGGGCTGAAAGTAGCGCGGCAAATACCCGATAATGCCTGACCCGGCGGCCATGCCGAGTGCCAACCTCAATGCGTCTTCCGCCGGCAGAATCTGCGCATAAATCGCAAAAGATCCCAGCAACACACCAAGTACACCTGCCATGCCAAATCGCAGACTGGCCATGGCGCCAACGCCTGCTGCCAGCCAGACAGCGGCCATCACATCGGTTAAATAATTTGAAAGTTTAAGGCTAAGCCAGCCCGTCAGGGCATAGGCCAGGGCTGTCAGAAAGACAACCAGTAACCCCCCCCTGACTTCAGCGGGGGAAGGCAGGGTCAGTCGGGTCAAGACGTAAATCCAGGTTACACGGAAGGATCGAGTTCAGCACGCACCGACTCAAGCGCATCCTTGAGTGTTTCTTCAGACAATCCGTTGAGTTGTTCAGCCAGCATTTCTGCTGCATCGATAGTATCGGCATCATCAGGCAGACTCTCCGTATCGAGATTGGCGACGAACACGGCAGCCGCACCCGTTACCTGCAACAACTGCCGACGCTCGTGCATCAGCATTTCTATTTCCTCGCGCAATAGGCGCGCTTCATCTTCTTTCATGGCTTGCAAGCTCATGCATGTCTCCGGTTCCAAAATGGCTCAGGCAAACAGGGTTAACACCCCGGTGTAGCCATATAAGCGGTTATACGATATCTCACCATTGGCAAAAAAACCCACCAGCGGAAAATCTCCCAGGGTGTCGCGTATCAGTTCCAGTTCACGATTGGGAACCCCGAACATATGTTGACCACGCCCCAGGCAGGAATAATACACGCCACCGCGAATCGGTGCGTCCAGTTGTGCACCGATAGCAACCAGCATGCGCTGCAAATCATCTTCAGCGGTTTGCTGGTCGCGCCGACAAAACAGTAATTCATCCCCAGTCTCGACGTATTCCCCAATCGCCACCAGGTTGTTCTGTGGGTCCACGCCCAGGATATTTCGCACCAGATAGTCGCCCGTATCCGAGCCACGTACCGGCAACCCAACAAAAATGTATCCCGCTGCACGTCGCAAATCGCGCGTCAGCACTTCACCGATTTCTTCCTTCATCACATCCAGCGCAGGGCGGTGATCCAGACTGCCGATCACATTTTTGTTGGCGGTGGTAATCAGATGGCGCGGACCCAACGGTGAAACACCTTGGGTCAACCGCGTGGCCAGCTTCACCCGCTCGCTGAAAAGCACGCCGGACAACCCGCCACTGACGACGCCGTCGCTGATCTGCGAATTCTCTCCGTTTGAACTCGACAACCCCCCGACAACAAACCCACTGGACATTTTTTCACTCAGCCCCTGGATCAATTCCTGAATACGGTTGTTTGAGGGATCGCCATGCACCACCGCGAAATATTTGTCCGATGACAGTGCGTCTACGTCCTGCGGGATTCGCAACACCGGCAGCATGCTGAAATCGACAGGGTCAAACTCGCCCAGCATCACCGCCATCGCAGGCTGTTCAAGATATTCCACCCCCGTCGCACAGATCCCCACGCCCACACTGCCTGTCCAATGCTGTACGCCAGTCGCGCTTTTAAAAAAATCCAGAATTGCATCGAGCTCGCCTACGTAAGCATCTGCCACATAGAGAAACCCAAGCGTTGCTGCGGAAGGTATTGCTCCCAACTGATGCATGCACGCCTGTGCAGCCTGTGTCCAGTCTGCATGTGCAGCGTGTGCCGATTTGAATGGAGTAGTCATATTTTCTCAGCGCAATATACGATGAGGAGCTGTCATTACATGACACAACCCGCCGAACCAAATAGTTGACGGCGCCCCCCCGCGAAACATCAATAGCCAGTTTGACCGCTGCTGGGCAATTCACCTTCACCGAAAAAATTCCACAACAATTGAGCGACCACTTCAGGGGCGATCACCGTGTGATGATTGTGCGACTCCTGCAATGCGGTCCGCAGCTTTTTGCGCAACTCGGGATCCCCTGTCAGGTCGAAGATGATGTCGACTTTTGCACCCATCGAAACCACTTCAAGTGCATCCTGAAATACAGGAACCTTGCTTTGACTAAAACCCAGCGCAACAGGCGATTCCAGATCTCGGTGGGCAACCGCAACAATTTCCACGTTGACATGTTCTTCCTGGATTTTTTCCAGGAAATGCTCAGCAAAAACCTCACCCACATCCCCCAAACCCAACAGTGCCACTTTGACAACAGTGCTCATATCACGACTCCTCATATCATCATTGTTAGAAACGGCTGACTCGTTATATCGCTGTTCCCCCACCCGACCCAAACCATCGGGACACGGACCGGGCACATTCTGAGCGCACATGCAGCATACGTACCCTCTCAGTGCATGTCGATACTGTTAAGCGTGCATAGCCCACATTCATCAAGCGACACCCGCCTGATGAGCGGGGCGATACAATCCGAAATCAAGTTTCCGTTCGAAAGATCATATTGAATACCACGCTCCACCCCCCCATCAATCCTTATGCCAGCGGCATGCTGAAAATGACGGGGGTACATTGTATTTACTGGGAAACCTCGGGCAACCCCGATGGCATTCCGGTGTTGTTTGTGCATGGCGGGCCAGGCTCCGGCACCTCGCCCGGCCAGAGACGTTTTTTTGACCCCGCACGCTACCGGATCATTCTGTTTGACCAGCGCGGCAGTGGCCGCTCCACCCCGCATGGCGAGCTGACCGACAACACCACACCGCATTTGATCGCTGACATGGAAGCGCTCCGGCGTGAACTCGGTATTGAAACCTGGCTGGTATTTGGCGGCTCGTGGGGGTCTACACTTGCACTCGCGTATGCTGAGGCCCATCCTGCCCATTGCCGCGGATTGGTTTTACGCGGCATTTTCTTATGCCGGAAAAGCGAGATCGACTGGTTTCTGGATGGCATCCGTGCCTTTTTTCCCGAGGCACAGCGGTTATTGGCTGAACACATTCCAATCAACGAACGCCATGACTTGCTCACGGCATTCCATCGTCGTCTCATCGATCCCGATCCGACGGTGCATCAACCGGCTGCCTATCGGTGGTCGACCTTTGAGGCATCGTGCTCTACCCTGTTGCCCAACCCCGATCTGGTCTCCGCGTTTGGCAGCGAAAAAACGGCACTCTCGCTGTCTCGCATCGAAGCACATTATTTTGTGAACCGTATCTTTCTGCCCGACAACAGCCTACTCGACAATATCGGCCGTATTCGTCACATCCCCGCCATCATCGTTCAGGGGCGTTACGATGCTGTCTGCCCCATCGTGTCGGCCGACGAACTGGCGCGCGCCTGGCCCGAAGCCCGCTATGTAATTGTTCCAGATTCGGGCCATTCGGCATTTGAGCCCGGCATTGCGCGCGAGCTCGTAGCGGCCACCGCTACCTTTGCACTCACCGGACACTTCGCCTGACATGACGCTCTCTCCCCATGTATTCGATGCCACTGCGGAAAACTTCAACCGCCTGGCACTGGAAAACTCCCATAAGGGCCCGGTGCTGGTGCATTTCTGGACGCCCAAGGCGGGTCCCTGCTTCATCCTGATGCCACGGCTGGTCAAACTCGCAGCTGAATATGGCGGCAAGTTTCTGCTCGTCATGTTGAATACAGATGAACTGCCCGAACTGGCGCGGCGCTTTAGCGTGAACTCCGTACCCACCGTCAAGTTTTTCTGGCGTGGTGAGGTCGCCCACACCATTCATGGCGCCGACCCCGACAGCAGTTTTCGTGAGGTGCTTGACCGGTTTATTGCTGGCGACGCCAACCGCGCCCATGCGCTGGGGGTGGCGGCCTGGCAGGCGGGTAATATTCAACAAGCCCGCATGCTGCTCGCCAATGCGGCCATGGCCGAACCCGAGAACCTTGCTATCCCACGCGATCTGGCCAAGCTTTTATGGGCCGAAGGTGATGGCGAGCAGGCGCTGAAGCTGCTTAATACCCTGCCCCCGGATGCCCGTGGCGAACCTGAGATTGCCCGGCTCCATGCGCACCTCACTCTGGCCGAAACCGCCCGACTGGCACCCCCGCTGAACGAACTCGATGCGCTGCTGGCTCAGCATCCGGAAGATCTCACCGCGCAGTTGCAGCGCGCAGCGTGTCTGCTGGCAACTGACGATTTCGCAGGTGCAATGGAAGCTTTGCTGCACATCGCGCGCGTGGATCGAAACTTCCGCCACGACATCGGCCGCCTCAGCCTGCTGGCGCTGTTCGATTTGCTGGGCAGCGCCCATCCGCTAACCCGACAATACCGTCAAGCCCTGTCCGAATCCCTGCATTGAGCTTCGACCACCCCGCCTTTGCGCCCTACCGGGCATTGATCCACGAACTGGCGCTGGCGTCTGCGCTGCCGTCATTGGACCGCCTCAACAACCTGGCGGTCGCACTTGGCACCACCCAGGCGCACGGATTGCCATTGCAATTTATTGCCCCTGACGGCCGTCTGTCTGCGCGCGAATACGAAACGCATATTCTGCAAACAGGTCAGATCCCCACTCGCCCCGAGACCTGGCACGACGTGCTGAATGCGCTTGTGTGGTTGCGCTTCCCGCGCTTCAAGTCAGCGCTCAATGTGGCGCATGGTGAAGCGCTCATCACTGAAAGAGATAACCGACGGGGCCGCCGCCGCGATGCGATGACCGTATTGGACGAATCAGGGGTGTGGGTGATCAGCCAGGATCCGCAATTGCTCGAACTGCTGACTGCGTGCGCCTGGCAACCGCTATTCTGCGAACGCCGTCCGGACGTCGCGGCCAGGATGCATTTTGTGGTGGTGGGACATGCGCTGCTGGAAAAAGTGCTGGCGCCCTACCCTTCGATGACGGGCAAGTGCCTGATGTTGAATTCGCTGACCCTTGACCCGGACTCAGTGGAACAGCAGGCAGTGTTAACACTCGATTCGATCGAATCGCCCCGTCAACTCTCACCCTTGCCGATTCAGGGCATCCCAGGATGGGATGCTGAAAACACAGTCGATGCGTATTACGCCAATCAGACAATATTTCGGCCGCGCGGAGCGGTTTTATAGCGTCCCGCAGACCAGTTTGAACAGCGGGTCGTCCGCCGTCATCGCCGCCCACTCAGCCTTGGCAGGTTGCGCCGCCTGATAATGAATCAACGCATCGTTGTCAGAAAATACCGCACGCGACAGCGTGGCAACACGCCTGGAGCGACAATCCACCATACGTCTGGCCAGAATTTCGCGCATGGGGCGCTGCGTGCTCAGGTCCATCTGGCCATCACGCAGTGCTTGACGCACACGAAAGCTCACCCGGTGAGCTGTGCGCGCCATACTCGACAGCTCGATCGAGGTGGTTTCAGACGGCGACTCGGCCATCACCTGCCACTGCCCATAGGCCGCAACCGGGCAGGCCAACACGCAAACCAGCACGCCGGCGCCAGCACGGATCAATTCGCCGCGGCCGGCAACCCGCTTTCCGCCACCCATGCCTGCGCAGGCTCCAGCTCGTCAAACTGGTTAATGTCGGCGGACATGAACAAGCGATTGATCCACATGCTCCAGGCCACCCACTGATCGCCGGTCAGAATGGCGATGCGCCCAAAATCATTTTTATGCTCGCGTGAAAACTTGAGTTCTTCCCACGCAACATCCACGCTGTAAGACAACATGTCCCGCAGGTC
>JAGXGP010000054.1 GCA_024636775.1 Hydrogenophilales bacterium | reverse complement strand
GTTCCGGCGCTTCCTGATGCAGGGTTTCCCTTGCCAGGCCGACAGCACCGAACAGCCTGGGCAAGCCGTTCTGGCTGCGGCGTTGCGTCCAGTCCAACGCCGAGCCCTGGGGATCGGCATCGACCAGGATCACCGAGCTGCCCTGGATCGCCAGCTCGCCTGCAATGTGCGTGGCGAGGGTGGTCTTGCCGACCCCGCCTTTCTGGTTGAGCAGCGCGATGATCATGATGCGCTGCCTGCAGCATGCCGGTTTATCCACAGCGTGCAGGCTCTTCTTATTGTTAGTTTTATAGATTTTAAGTTAGATTCTAAGTTAAGGGGCGCCGAGATCCGCGCGGATAAAAGCTTTGCGACCAATTCGTACTCCTGATAGCACGATAGCGCTACGCCTGATAGCACGAGGATTCCTACTCCTGATAGCACGACTGGATTCACATCTTTTCCACAGGCACCACACCGGCACCAAAGCTGCCGCCGGGACGCAGTGGTGCCGTGGACGGCACGGCGTGGAAGGTCAACACTTCCGGCCCGTGTCTTGGTCGCAGGATGGCGAGCGTGTAACCCGGCAAGGGCTGACGCGCCACGATGCAGCGCAGGTCGTGGGCGAAGTCGTTGAAGCGTGCCAGGCTGCCGGACTTGCGGTGCAGCTGCGGGAAGTCGAAGCGCCAGCCGTCGCGTTGCCAGCCGCCGTGTTTGCGCACCAGACGGTAGAGCCAGCGCTCGATGCCTCCGGTCAGGCGGAAGTAGTTGGCGTCGATGGTCAACACCAGACTCTCGTCGAATACACCGGCATAGAACCAGTCCGGCAGGATCAGCTCGATGCCTAGCGGCCGGCCCTGGCCGTCCGCGCGTTCCTTCCACTCGTTTATCCACGAGAAGCGGTGCAGGCGCCGCGCATTCGCCTGCCGGATCGAGGTGGCTACGCTGGTGGACTGCAAGCGGTCCAGCGCCGCCTTGAGGCGCTGATAGTCGCGCAGCGACGTGCCACGGCCGATAAAGCGCAGGATCTCGTAGGGGGTGGCCGCCATCAGCCGCGACGAGCGGATGCCCGCATCGCGTGCCTCGACGATCTGGCTCGCCGCCCAGATCAGGATATCGGCATCCCAGATGGTCGCCAGGCCATGCTCGGCCGTGCCTTCGACCCGCACCGTCACGCTCCTGCTGCAAAAATCGATTGGCACCGTGCGTTTGCTCTTGGCCAGCGAGAAGAACGGGTAGGCCATCAGGTCTTGCGCATCGCGCGCCGGCAGTTCGCCCGAGAAAGCATGGAACAGTTCGAGCTGCTCGCGCTGCGGGTCGTGCCCGATGACCATTGAATGCAGTGTCCATCGCCGATCAGCGCACGCCGGGACGGCGCGCGCTGTACTCGGGGTCGGACGTCATCTCAAAGCTGCGCGCATCGGCCCAGGTTTCGAGGTCGACGATGGCGTACATCACGCGCCGACCAAACTTGCGGAAGCGTGGCCCGCCGCCGATGACGCGCTGTTTCTCCAGCGTGCGCGGCGACAGCCGCAGGAACGCGGCGGCTTCGTTGTTAGTCAGGTAGCGCGCAGACTGCGTGGTCTGGGCAGGCTGGTGGGTGGCAGCGGGTACGGGGTACTGCCGTAACGGTGCGGGTCGCATGGCATGGGCCTCCATCGGTCAAGATCGCCGACGAAGCAATCGCCGCCGGATGGAAGCAGTTTCGGGAAAGCCAGGCGTGCTGCGCAGGGACGTTTTGCGTTGCCGTTCTAACGTCCCTGTGTGGTGCTGCCGGGTTGCAGCAGGTGACGGTAGCCGCCAGCCATGAGCGTCTGACCCCGTCGGATGAGGCGGCGAACCTGGGCGCGCAGATCGCTGTCGTCATACCAGCGCTCGGCGACGGCGGCGTGGCCGAACAACACTTCGGCCACGCTGCGCTGCGACGCGCCGGCCAGCGTGCCGTCGAGCGCCTGCAGCGTGCGCATGTGGAGCATGGCCGTGCGACCAGGTCGGTCCATGGCGATCGCGCTGCGGTGCGCGCTGGCGGCGTCGAGCATCGCCAGATCGGCTTCGATTGCGCGCCAGCGCTCGCGAAGCTGGCAACCGGCGCGGACGGCATAGGCGTAAGCCATGCCGTCTTCCAGTGCGGGCGATATCGCCATGCGCAGCATGCGGTCGACGAGATGGGCGGTCAGCACCAGGCGCTTGCCGTCGTGCATCAGCTGCTTGCGGCCGGGGATGCGCCAGAGCTGGAACAACAGCGCATCATCAGTGGGGTCGGCATCAGGATAGAGATGGACGACCGAGGCGGGGTCAGGGAACCAGTCGGGGTGCGCGTCGCGTGCATCGCGCGCAGGGTCTTCCAGCAGGCGCAAGCCCCAGCGCTGCGCTTCGTGTTGCGGATGGTGCTGGTGGTGTTGCCAGGCGAGCCGGTATTTCGGGTTGCGCCGCAGGTATTCCCATGCAAGCGCGGGGCCGTCCAGATGCAGTACGTACAGGTAGGCCGCGCTGGCATGCCAGTGAGCGGTGCTTGAATCTGTTATGGCGATACCTCCTCTCGGATAGAAGGAAGTTAATCGCCACGGGGGACACGGCCGAAGCCCCATCATCGACCTGCGTCGGCAAAGGTGTTGCCACGGCTGTGGATAAGCCTGGCACTCTGCAGCAGTCAATAAGGTGGCCTAACAATGGGCCGTGCATTCGTATTATTTTCGACAGCGTAGCACAGCTGTTTTACAGATTAGTGTCAGTACAAGAATGTCTGGATCCAGAGCTAGGAAGACGTAATGCGAACCGTTGCGGCATCGCATGGAGTGACCCGCCAGCGGCGAGTCAGGGATCGATCAATCGTTGATCGATCCGTCAGCCCGAGCCAGCCGGGCGTACTCGGACAGTCTCCGCTTGGGCGTGAAATACAGATCACGTGCGACGGCCAGGTTCCGTGGCCCGCGTATGCCTTCCAGGACGGACAAGCGCACATGGCCGAGTTGCGGCATGCCCATGCCGAGGTCGAGCAGGCCGAAGGCGGTGTCGCCATCAGCGGGATCGAGTTCGGTCAGCAGCCAGGTCGCGTGCGCGTCCAGGGTGAACAGCTTGATGACCGGCAACGGGTCGCGCTGCTCGCCACACGCGGCAGCCGCACCGTTATCCAGCAGTTGGATGCGCTGGGCGTCGGTGATGAGAGGTTTCATGGTCGCTGTCCGGAAACGGCCACGATCACCGCCGCGCCGGTTTTGCGCAAAAGTGCTGTTGCGCCAAAGCGAGACTGTGCAAGTGCACTTCTGCACCCAATCGCAAAAGCGGATTCCACCGAATCCGTGGAGGGTCGAACCGACGAATACGTAAATACGGAAGCCATGATTTCAGTAAAAGCGGTTTTCAGCATAGACACGCCCGGCTCAAGTTTAAGCAGGGAAGACTACAAATGAACACTATAGATTGTAGTCCTATAGAGCGCTATCGGATGTCATCGTCGTTTTACACGAAACGACCTGATGCCATCGAAGAATACATTCCCCGCGGCGCTCAAGACAGTCAGAAAAGCCCGTGGCCTCAGCCAGGAATCTTTCTCGGACGTGTCGAGCCGCACCTACATGAGTTCGCTTGAACGTGGCCTGAAAAGTCCGACCCTGAGCAAGGTCGCCGAACTGTGCGAGGTCATGGACGTGCATCCGCTCACGCTGCTGACGCTGGCCTATGGCGGCGACAGCAAGGGTGTGAGCGAAGTCATCGAGCGCGTGCGGCGCGAACTGGCCGCTATCCAGGCCCGGCAGGGAAAATAGGCGGGGGAAGGGCGCTGCCCAGCGGCAACGCCCGCGTGACGGTTACGTCACGATACTCCCCGCCAGCCGCGCTTCGCGCGCATAGGCACTGATCGCCTTCGTCGCAATGAAGTGCAGGTCCCGCTCGATTGGAAGGCCAAATCGGCCACGCACCGATTGCAGCTCGGCCAGGCTCACATAGCCCAGTTCCGGGAATCCCTGTCCCAGGTCGCACAGCCCGAATGCATGGTCGTTGTCGTGCGGATCGATCTCGGTGAGCAGCCAGGTCGCAGCCGCGTCAGGCATGAACAATTTGACCACGGGTGGTGGGTCGAAGTCGTCGTTGTCGAGGGACTGCCGGCCGTTGACCAGCAACTGCGCGCGCAGTGTTTCGGTGATGAGGTTCATGATCGCAACTCCTTGAATGGACGCTCCCGATTGGAGCGCTGCGATCCGGACGCACGCGCAAAGCGCGGCCGTCACACCCCCAACTCGGTTGGTGCGGGCAGGGGGTTGACGGGCGTGCGACGTGCGCCAAGCTGCGCTGCCTGTCCGGTCGGTGATGCGGTCATGCCTTGCAGGAGTGGTGTCATCATGAAGTACGGGAACGCTGCAATAAACAGCGGCCTATGCATCAGGCCAGATTCGATGGCACGTGACGTCTTGCAGATCGAGCAGGTTCAGCCTATTCGGCGAATTGAGAGGGGTGCCAAGCACAATGCGGCGGGGATGTTCAACGTTATAGATCTGTTTCTGCCGTTGGTGTCGGCGAACCCAATGATTGCTCAGTGACTCCGAGCAGACGGATGCTGTGATCGATTAAGGGGCGGTTGTACGGCCTAAGCCGCCGCTAGCGCTTTGATGTGACTACTTCCGCTATAGATTTGCGGATTCAATTGGTGGATGCAATACACTAAATTCTATGCAAGAAAAAGGAGTGTTGCAGATGAAATACAGGACACGACCCATACGCTTCATTCAAGCCAAATGATTGAATGGCTGAAAAGCAGCTGCCAACAGCGATGCTTCAAATCATTACACCAAAGCAGGCAATGTCAGTTCGAACCGTGTCGTTCCATTGGCCGAAGTTACGGAAATTGCCCCGCCATGCACGTCAACAATGGATTTGACAATGGCAAGGCCCAGGCCAGCTCCATCTCCCTTGCGTTGGCGTGAGGGATCTACGCGATAGAAACGATCAAACAGTTTGGGGAGGTGTTCGGCAGGGATTTCCGGTCCCGGATTTTCGACAGAAACTGTGGCCTTTCCACCTCGGCTGTCCAGGGATATTTTTACGGTTTGCCCTTGCGGGGTGTGACGGATGGAATTTGATATCAGGTTGCTGAGCGCGCGTCGCAACATCAGCCGGTCTCCGGTTACGCTAGCCGACCCCGACTGCGTCAACGACACCTTGCGCTCTTCTGCCCAGGCCTCAAAGTAATCAAACAAGCCTTGTGTCTCGCCGGCCAAATCAACTTTTTCCAGGCCCGGTTTGAGCAGGCCATTGTCGGTTTGGGCGAGGTATAGCATGTCGCTCACCATCTGCGCCATGCGTTCATATTCTTCCAGGCTCGAGTAGAGGATTTCCTTGTACGCATCCTTGTCGCGTGCGCTGGATAGCGCCACCTGCGTTTGCGTCATCAGGTTGGAAATGGGGGTGCGCAACTCGTGTGCAATATCGGACGAGAATTCGGAAAGTCGCCTGAATGAATCATCCAGGCGGGCCAGCATCGCATTAAAGGCGGTCGCGAGCGGCTTGAGTTCCGGAGGTAAATCGGTAGTCGGCAGGCGTTCTGCCAAATGTTCGGCGGAAATGCTTGCCACCAAGTTGGTGACCTCACGCAATGGAGACAGGCCCCATCGGGTGGCTATCCAACCCAGACTGGCCGTGGCAAACGCAGCCAGGCCGATGGCAATGGCCAAGACTGCCCGGAACTTGCTCATGAAGTGCTCGTGGTGTTGGATGTCTTGTGCCACGAACACCGTATAAGACATATTGTCGTTAGCGGTTATCGGTACGGCGATCCCCCGATAACTTTCTCCAGCCTGCGTCCATTCCTGCAGGCTACCAGGCGTGCACCTTGATGACGGTGTCTGGCAAAGTTTCAGTAGCGCGTCTGGAATGTCAGCCTCTGATGTTGCGAACCAGATGCGCCCGGCCGCATCCGTCACCACCACCTCTAGGCCCGGGTGTCCGACCAGGGCGTCATCAAGTTGTCGGGGCAGGGAATCCAGCTGCTTCTGGCTATTGGCGTGCTTGAAAAAGTTCTGTATGAGTTCCTGTTTGCCAGTGAGTTCGACCCAATCCTCTTCCTTGAAATGGGTTTCCAGAACGTGTGTCAGAAAGAATCCGGTTGTCAGCAAAACCAGAGAAGCCGCTGCTGCGAAAAGCAGGCTGATCCGGGTGGTCAGTGAAATGGACTTCATGGCGCAGGCCCTTCCACGGTGTACTCCAGCACGTAACCCATCCCCCGCACGGTGTGGATGAGCTTGATCTCATGCTCATCATCGATTTTGAGCCGCAGTCGGCGTACAGCCACATCGATGACGTTGGTATCGGAATCGAAATTCATGTCCCAGACCTGGGAGGCGATCAGACTGCGCGGCAGCACCTCGCCCTGTCGGCGCATAAACAATTCCAGCAGGGCAAATTCCTTTGCCGTGAGTTCAATTTTTTGGCCTGCGCGCATCGCGCGTCTTCGTAGCAGATCCAGTTCCAGATCTGCAGCCTTGAGCACGGTGGATTCCAGGCTGGCATGTCCCCGGCGAACCAGGCTGCGTACCCGGGCCAATAGTTCTGCGAAGGCAAAGGGCTTCACCAGATAATCGTCGGCCCCCAGTTCCAGACCCTTGACCCGGTCTTCCACCTGGTCGCGCGCCGTCAGAAAGAGCACAGGCATCTCGATTCCGCCTCGGCGTACGCCTTCCAGAACCTGCCAGCCATTTAGCCCCGGCAGCATGACATCCAGAATCATCAGGTCGTAGTGCCCTGCTTTGGCGAGTTCCAGACCCTCCCATCCATCGCGGGCCAGGTCGGTGACGAACCCCGCCTCGGTGAGGCCTTGCCTCAGGTAATCGCCCGTCTTGGGCTCGTCTTCGACGATCAGTATTTTCATGGTGGGAACGTCAGGGTGAATGGAAGCATCCTGCCACAGCTCGCACCTGATGACGGCGCGCATTACAGATTTGTAATCCACTTGCCATCTTCATGTTGGGCGTGTGCTTGCAAGATGCCGTCAACGCTACGGTGGCCCGGCAACAACTGGCAAGGCACTAAGTCACCCAATATAAACCGGCTCCTGCATCGGGCGGGATAGGCTCAATCTATCCTCAAACTGGAGCCAAGCATCATTTCAGTTAGGAGAACAGTCCCACATGAAACCTTATCCCTCACTTTATTTATCGACTCCGGATTTGCCACGTCGCCGATTTGTTCAGGGACTCGTCGCGGGTGGCGTTCTGCTGGGCCTGTCGTCGATCGCCAAACCGGGCTGGGCGGGTGCTGTAGAGCGAGCCGGCAGCAGCGCACCGGTGCTCACCGGCACCGAGTTCGATCTGGTCGTCGCCGAATCGCCGGTCAATTTCACGGGCAATCCACGCATGGCCACCACCATCAATGGATCGATCCCGGCGCCGACGCTGCGCATGCGGGAGGGCGATACGGTCACGATTCGCGTAACCAACAAACTGCGTGTGTCCACGTCCGTTCACTGGCACGGCATCATCCTGCCGTATCAGATGGATGGTGTACCGGGCATCAGCTACAAAGGCATCGCCCCTGGGGAAACCTTCACCTACCGTTTCAAGGTGGGGCAAAGCGGCACCTACTGGTACCACTCGCATTCGGGCTTTCAGGAACAGACCGGCATGTACGGCGCCATCGTCATTGAACCGGCAGCTGGCGATCGGATCCGCGCTGATCGTGACTATGTAGTGCAGTTGTCCGACTGGACCGACGAAGACCCGATGCGGGTTTTATCCAAGCTCAAGGTGCAGAGCGACTACTACAACTTCAACGAGCCTACCGCTCCGGATTTCTTCCGTGATGTCTCGCGCAACGGGTTCAGAGCTGCGCTCGACAAGCGCAAGATGTGGAACGAGATGCGCATGAGTCCCACCGATCTGGCAGATATTTCGGCCTACACCTACACCTATCTCATGAACGGTAACGCGCCGGACGGTAACTGGACCGGACTGTTTCGGCCGGGTGAGCGCGTGCGATTGCGCTTTGTCAGCAGCGGTACCCAGAGCTTTTTTGATGTGCGCATCCCGGGCCTGAAAATGTCGGTGGTGCAAACCGACGGACAGGATGTCGAGCCGGTAACGGTGGACGAATTCCGCTGCGGGCCGGGTGAAACCTATGACGTGATCGTGGAACCCAGGGACGACGCCTACACGATTTTTGCCCAGTCCATGGATCGCACCGGATACGCCCGCGGCACGCTGGCTGTGCGCGAAGGACTCTCCGCAGCCGTGCCGTCACTCGATAAAGTCGAGTGGCTGAGCATGGCCGACATGATGGGTGCGATGGGTGCGATGGGTGGCGGCATGGGAGGTATGAGTCATGGCGGCATGGCCATGGACCACAGCAAGCATGCCATGCCGGAGATGCAAGGTATGCAAGGTATGCCGATGGCAGGCGAGATGGCCGTGCCGAGCAGCAAAGTACGTCACGCAAAAACCGAATATGGCCCCAGCACCGACATGCGGGTGGATATGCCACGCATGAATCTGGATGACCCCGGCATCGGCCTGCGCAACAATGGCCGTCGTGTCCTGACGCTGGCCGATCTTCACACTATTGGCGGTCCGCTCGATTCGCGTGGGCCCGAACGCGAGATCGAGCTGCATCTGACCGGCAATATGGAGCGCTACACCTGGTCGCTCGACGGCCTCGAATTCGGAAAATCCACCCCCGTGCATTTCCGGCACGGTGAGCGGCTGCGGGTCATTCTTCACAACGACACCATGATGACCCATCCCATGCACCTGCATGGCATGTGGAGTGAGATGGAAAGCCCGGACGGACATTTCCAGGCACGCCGCCACACCATACCCGTGCAGCCCGCACAACGGATCAGTTTCCTCGTCAACGCCGACGCGCCTGGACGTTGGGCCTGGCATTGCCATCTGCTCTATCACATGGATGCGGGCATGTTCCGCGAAGTGGTGGTGGCGTAAGCGATGCAGACGAATGAGAGGAAATCGATGATGAATATACAAATTAAGTTGCTGGCTGCATTGATCGCCGCCTTGAGCGCGAACCCGGCATGGGCGCAAACCGATGCTGCAGCCGATGCGATGCCCGGGATGGACCCCAGCATCATGGGGCAGGGCGCAATGCCAGGGATGGACCCCGGCACCATGGATCAGGGTGCAATGCCAGCAATGGACCATAGCAAAATGAACCATGGCGCCATGCCTGACACCTCCACCGCACAACCGGATATGAACCACGCCATGTCGGGATCCATGGAAGGAATGCAGGGCATGGATCCTGGCGAAATGAATATGCAAGGTGGCCCGGCCCCGGCGGATGCGCGTGACCCCCATGCCTATTCGGGGGGATACACGCTCGAGTCTGGCCCCTATTCGCGTCCCGGGCCGCGAGAGCTGCGCTTTGCGGACGAACACAACTTTGGCGCGCTGCTTGTCGATCGACTCGAGTGGACGCATGCCAACGGGGGTAACAACGCCACGGCATATGACATTCAAGGCTGGTTCGGCCGCGATTATGACCGCCTGGTTGTCAAGGCCGAGGGCGATGTTGCCAAGGGGAAACTGGAGGAGGCGCGGACCGAGTTGCTGTGGGGACATGCCATTGCCACTTTCTGGGATACACAACTGGGCGTGCGCTACGACAGCGGCGCAGGCCCTGACCGCGGCTGGTTAGCATTGGGTGTTCAAGGCCTCGCACCGTATTGGTTCGAGGTTGATGCGGCCGCCTATGTGGGCGACGAGGGCAGAACTGCACTGCGGCTGGGTGCGGAATATGAATTGTTGCTCACGCAAAATCTTATTTTGCAGCCGCGCATTGAGTTGAATGCGTACGGTAAAAGCGATGAGGCACGAGGTATCGGCTCCGGGTTGTCGGAAGCGCAAGCAGGGGTGCGTCTGCGCTATGAGTTCACGCGACAATTCGCACCGTATATCGGCATTGAGCGGGCCAGCAAGTTTGGCCAGACGGCCGATCTGGCTCGGGCCGATGGTGAGAAAGCCGGCGAGACACGTTGGGTTGCCGGCGTGCGTTTCTGGTTCTGATCGACAGCCCAGGCAAGCGAAACAAGAAGGGGATGGGCACAAGCTGCCATCCCCTTTCGCCATTCAGACAGACCGATGCCCCCGCCGATGAATCGATTTTTCGGCAGTTTTTTGTAGTCACCGAGGAGCGAACGGATGAAACGTTTTTTGATGGGGGTTCTGGCCACGTTGGTCATTGGGGCCGGGGTAGGGGCGTTGTTCGTTTATTCAGGTTTGTTCGATATTTCAGCGGACACCCCCCACAGCTCGCTGGTCCATCGACTGATCGAGACAGCACGCGAACACGCCATCGACCGCAGTACGCGAGATCTGACGGCGCCAGCCAACTTGTCTGACGCAGAACGGGTACGTCGAGGGGCGGGCAATTACGCCGCCATGTGTGTGGGGTGTCATCTCGCACCCGGCAAGACGGATTCGGAAATTCGAATGGGTTTGTATCCGCAGCCCCCTGACCTGGCCCGGCCAGATGAAGTGGCAGCCGATGAGCCCGCGCGCCAATTCTGGGTCATCAAGCACGGCATCAAGGCCTCGGGCATGCCGGCCTGGTCCAAGGGCGGGATCGAGGATGAGGCCATCTGGGACATGGTGGCCTTTCTGCAGCAGATGCCCGCACTTTCGCCCGCACAGTACCTCGAACTGGTCGAGGCAAGTGAAGGCCATTCGCATGGCGGTCTTGCGGGCCATGACGACATGCATGGCAAGGCAGGCGGGTCCGAGCCTCACACAGACAACCATCATGATCATGCTGATGACCACTCGCATTGAGATGATCCAGGGTGAATACGCAGCTCATCCTGCGCCTCGCCATTGGGGGCGCCCATTGGCATACGCGGCCGTTGTGATACGGGACGTCATCAAACCGCACAAATGACAAAATTGTAATCTTCTCGTCAGCTTGTCGTGGGGTGGCACGGGTCACACTGGCTCCAACCTGAAACAAGGAGCCACGCGTGAAGATTGCCATCCTGAGAGTCCTGCTTATCGCCGCTGTTTCTCCGGTTGTGTGGGCAGCCCCCGATACCCCGGTCGTCGATGTCTACAAAAGCCCGACATGCGGCTGTTGCAGCAAGTGGGTCGATCATCTCAAGGCCAATGGGTTCACGGTCAGAAGCCATAACACCCACGATGTGGCGCCGTACAAAGCCCGCTTGGGTGTTCCATTCGGCTATGGCTCCTGTCATACCGCACAAGTCGGTGGTTATCTGGTCGAAGGCCATGTTCCAGCCAAAGAAATCAAGCGTCTTCTCAAGGAAAAGCCCAGTGCCCGCGGCCTGACCGTGCCGGGCATGGTGACGGGATCGCCCGGCATGGAAGCGGGTGGGCGCAAGGTGGCCTATGCGTTTTTCTCGTGAACCGGGATGGAACTACCCAGACCTACGCTCGTTATTAACGTGTTTAACCTCAATTGCACCCCTGGCAGGACATAGGTGGATGAGCTAGACATAGGTGATGGGTAAACATAGGAGGATGAAGATGAAATTTTTCCAGAACATACTGGTGATATTGGCCACGGTCGCTGCATCCACCACGTTTGCCGGGCAGGTGGTGAAACTTCCCATGCCGCCTACTTTCACCGAGCAGGTGGCACCAGAAAATATTTTGCGCACCTACCCGCTTGGTAGCATCACCAAGCAGGCTGCCTTCGTTCACCACGGAAAAGCAATCCGTACCTTGACTTTGCCCAACGGCAAGGAAGGTTGGGTGTACGAGGCGGGGATCAAACAGGCCCGAACCTATTTGCATCCCACAAAAGAAAAGGAAACCGTGTACGAGACCGTGCCGGACGATCGCAAGAGTACCTACACCTTGGTATTCGACGACAAAGGCGTGGTCATCGATGTGCTTTACAACGAGCACGGTCGACACGATGGCCTCACGGCATTGCAAGCGCAGCGCAAGGCTCGCGGCGAGGGCGCTGGAAAACATTGATAGGACAAATTTTCATGTAGGCCAGGAAGTCTCACCGCACGGTAGATTTTAAATATCTCTACGACAGGCCCATATCCTCGTCAATTGCACTGCGCAAAATCAACCTGTTTCTGCTTTATGTACGCCAGCGCACAGAGCTGTCTGCAGGGATAGGTGATAAACGTCTGGACCTGCCGTGAAGATACGCGGCATTCCCAATGAACAAGAGGTGATGATCATGATGCAAGGTAACTGGATGGGTGGCTGGGGAACCGGCTACATGAGCGGGTGGGGCGGATTATGGATGGTGTTGATAGTGGTCCTGGTCATTGCCGGGATTGTTGCGATCATGCGTAAAAAGTAATGAGCCTGATTTAAATGATTTAACTCGACTTTATCTCGCGATGTCGTGAGGCGAAGTGATCGGTAAGAATCGATAAACGATGCCCCCAACCCTTGGACAAACCCTATGTATCGAGGGTAGCGATGGCGTCTGTTCCGAAGTTGGAAGTGGAACGGACAAGTTGAATTGTGGTGCACAAAATACGAGGTGTTTTTAATGGACGTCAAGATTGTTGCTACCAGGAGCTGCAGTCACCGCCAAGGTTTGCAGCACGAGCTGAGTGAATTGGGAATACCGCACGAGGTTTTGTTTGTCGAGGAGCACACGGATATGGTCGTGAAGTACAGCATTCGCCATTCGCCCAACCTCCTGGTGAACGATGAAGTCGTTTTTCGAGGTCAGCCCACTCCGCTTGAATTACAGAAATTTTTTAGCATGAGCTGATTTAGCGGTCATCTAAAGGAGGTGTTGCGATGCGATACAAGACGAATAGGGCGTGGGTTTTTTCTGCGGTTGTTCTGGGTGTGGCAGCAGTTAGCAGCAATGCCTACGCGGAGAGCGACTATCAGGCTTTGCAAAACGAAATGCAGGCGCTCAGGCAGGAGTTGTCTGATTTGCGTGCGCTTGTGAAGCAACAAAGCGCCGCTCAGGAAGACGTTAAAAGTTTGCGTCAGGAAGTGAAGGCAACATCGCGCGCGCAGTCCGAAGCGGTTAACGCAGATACCGTGGCGCATATTGCTGGTTATGCGGCTGTTGGGTTTACTGATCGCAGCGAAAGCGGCAGCAGCGCTTTTAGCCAAGTGAGCTTCAATCCGATTTTTCATGTCCTGTACCGGGACATCGCGCTTGTAGAGGCGGAGCTTGAAATTGCGACAGCCCCTGATGGGTCAACTGAAACCAAGCTTGAATATGGCGCCATTGATCTTTTTCTCAATGATTACACCACGCTTGTAGCGGGTAAGTTTTTGAGCCCCCTCGGTTTTTTCAGACAGAACCTGCACCCGGCCTGGATCAATAAATTCCCTTCGATCGCACCTGGTTTCGGGGAGGGGCAGGCTGCGCCATCAGGTGATGTTGGCTTGGGTGTCCGTGGTGGTTACCCGATAGGCGAAGGCAAAAAATTGAAGTACGCGTTCTATGTGGGCAATGGACCCGAGTTGGAAGTGGAGGATGGTGAAATCCACGCTATCGAAAGTGACGGCTACACGCGTGACATTGACCGCCGAAAAGTAATTGGCGGCCGGATTGGATTTGTCCCGATGCCCAAGCTTGAACTTGGAATTTCGGCCGCTGGCGGGGGCGTGGGAATTACGGGTGAATCAGACCGAAGCTACCGGGTTGTTGGAACGGATGTCGGCTACCAATGGAAGCAACTGGATCTGCGTGCGGAATATATCAGCCAGCGGGTAGGTGATCTATCAACGAGCATGGTC
>JAGXGP010000053.1 GCA_024636775.1 Hydrogenophilales bacterium | reverse complement strand
GGCCGATATAATTCGCATTACGCTTAATTACTCAAGAAAAGTCCAGAAATGTCCGATTACAAAGCCGAGTTTGTGGAATTCGCCATCGCCTCACAAGTATTGTGTTTTGGCGCGTTCAAAACCAAAGCGGGGCGCATGAGCCCCTATTTTTTCAATGCGGGGTTGTTCAACGACGGCGATAAACTGAAACGGCTGGGCGAATTTTACGCGAAAGCCATTGTCGACTCGGGGATTGCGTTCGATGTGTTGTTTGGCCCGGCTTACAAGGGCATTCCCCTTGCCGCAAGCATTGTGGTGGCCCTTGCGGGCCAGGGCAAGAATGTGCCGTTTGCATTCAATCGCAAGGAAGCCAAGGATCATGGTGAAGGGGGCACGGTCGTGGGTGCGGAACTTAAGGGCCGAGTGCTGATTGTGGATGATGTGATCTCTGCGGGCACGTCGGTGCGTGAATCGGTGGAACTGATCCGTCATTCGGGCGCCGAACCAGCCGGAGTGGTGATTGCGCTGGATCGAATGGAACGTGGCACTGGTAGCCAATCTGCGGTGCAGGAAGTACGTGAGCAGTTTGGGATTCAGGTAGTAGCCGTGGTCACCCTGGATAATTTGTTGGAATTTTTGGAACATGATGCAAACAGACAAGCGGAGTTACGTGCTGTGGCGGAATACCGGGCTGCATATGGTGTTTAGCACCCTGCTGCTTGTCGTTCTGCTGAGTGCGGGCACCGCGCATGCGGGCATGTACCGTTGGGTTGATGGTAGTGGTCGCGTGCATTACAGCGACACGTTGCCGTCTACTTATCAAAAAAGCGGTGCGGCTGAAATGAGCAAGCAAGGGGTGGTGATCAAACGCACGCAATCCGAGGTTGAACGGCGGGCTGAGAGAGTGCAGCTGGAAGAAGATCGGTTATCCGAGGAAACGCGGCAACAGCAGGCGCAACAGGATCGCGCGCTGACCCAGACTTACACGACGGAAGCGGAGATCGATCTGGCACGTGACCGTGCACTGGCACACCATAATCTGGCGATCAAGGGTACGCAATTGCGGGCCAGAACCGTGGCCGATACCCTTGCTGAATTGAAGGAGCGGGTGGCCAGAATCGTTAAAGCCGGTCGACCGATTCCTCCGAATCTAAAGGATCAACTGGATCGGGCCAGCAAGGAAAGCCTGGAATTGCGGCGCAGTGTGCTGAATCATGAAGAATCACTCATGAAGGTGCGAGAGAAATACGATACAGACAAGCTGCGGTTTCGCGAACTGACGCGCAAGTGATGCGCCAGGATCGGGTTT
This sequence comes from Hydrogenophilales bacterium, assembly GCA_024636775.1. GTDB lineage: Bacteria > Pseudomonadota > Gammaproteobacteria > Burkholderiales > Thiobacillaceae > Thiobacillus. The sequence continues at coordinate 3,984 of JAGXGP010000053.1, read as the reverse complement.
GTTAAACGGATAGCGGGGGTTCAGGGTGTAAAACGCGTTGACAGGGGTAACCCGTCAACGCGTTTTTTTACGCTCGGCTATTGCAACTTGGCTTTCAGCAGGTCGTTGACCTGAGCCGGGTTGGCTTTGCCCTTGCTGGCTTTCATCACCTGACCGATCAGTGCGTTAAAGGCCTTTTCCTTGCCGGAACGGAATTCTTCAACCGATTTTTGATTGGCGGCGAGCACGTCGTCGATGATCTTTTCCAGTTCGCCGGAATCGGACATCTGCTTGAGGCCGCGGGCCTCGATGATGGCATCGACTTCGCCCGCGCCCTCCCACAAGCCTTCGAATACCTGTTTGGCGAGCTTGCCCGACAGCGTGCCGTCCTGAATACGGGCAACCAGCGCGCCGAGTTGCCGTGAGGAAACGGGACTCTGCATAATGTCGAGTTCTGCCTTGTTCAAGGTGGCGGACAGTTCGCCCATGACCCAGTTGGCCACGAGCTTGCCCTGACCGCAGGCGCGCGCAGCCGCTTCGAAATATTCAGCGAGCGCGCGTGAGCCCGTCAACAGCCCGGCATCGTAGGCCGATACGCCGAAATCGTTCTGGAAACGCAGTTGCATGGCGGCGGGCAGTTCGGGCAATGCAGCGCGCACGGACTCGATCCAGTCTTCGTCCAGCTTGACGGGCAGCAGGTCGGGGTCGGGGAAGTAGCGATAGTCGTGCGCATCTTCCTTGCTGCGCATCATGCGTGTCTCGCCGGTGTCGGGGTCGAACAGTACCGTGGCTTGCTCGATGCGACCGCCGTCTTCAAGGGTTTCGATCTGCCAGCGCACTTCGTAGTCGATGGCCTGCTGCAGAAAACGGAATGAGTTGAGGTTCTTGATTTCGCGACGGGTGCCGAATTCGGCTTGGCCGACCGGGCGCACGGAGACGTTGGCGTCGACGCGGAAGCTGCCTTCCTGCATATTGCCGTCGCAGATTCCGATCCAGGTCACCAGCGTGTGCAGCGCACGGGCGTAGGCAACGGCTTCGGCGCTGGAACGCATCTCCGGCTCGGAGACGATTTCCAACAGCGGGGTGCCGGCGCGGTTGAGGTCGATCCCAGTCACACCCTGGAAGTCCTCGTGCAGCGATTTGCCTGCATCCTCTTCCATGTGGGCGCGGGTCAGATTGATCACCCGCTCTTCCGGTTGTCCTGAGCCTGTCGAAGGGACCAGAAATGTCAGCACGCCGCCCTCGACGATCGGTTTCGCCAGCTGGCTGATCTGGTAGCCTTTGGGCAGGTCGGGATAGAAATAGTTTTTGCGGTCGAACACGTTGATTCTGTTCAGCGTTGCACCGATGGCCAGGGCAAACTTGATCGCGCATTCCACCGCGCCCTTGTTCAGCACCGGCAGCACGCCGGGCAGTGCGATATCGACCGCGCTTGCCTGGGTGTTGGGTGATGCACCAAACGCGGTGCTGCTACCCGAAAAAATCTTGGATTGGGTGGCGAGCTGGGTGTGGACTTCCAGCCCGATAACGGTCTCCCACTTCATTTCAAACCCTCCGGTGCACGCGCATGCCAGTCGGTAGCGCGCTGGTATTGGTGGGCGACGTTGAGCATTTTCGCCTCGCTGAAATAATTGCCAACCAGTTGCAGGCCGATCGGCAACCCCTGGCGGTCGAATCCGCAGGGCAGCGACATGCCGGGCAGACCAGCGAGGTTGGCGGGAATCGTATAGAGATCGTTCAGATACATTTCCACCGGGTCTTCGGATTTTTCACCGAGCTTGAAGGCAGTGCCGGGCGCGGTGGGGCCAAGGATCACGTCACAGGTCTTGAACGCTTCGGTAAAGTCGTTGGCAATCAGGCGCCGAATCTTTTGCGCCTGTAAATAATAGGCGTCGTAATACCCGTGGGAGAGCACATAGGCGCCAATCATGATGCGGCGCTTGACCTCTGCGCCAAAGCCCTGTGCGCGGGTTTTGCAGTACATGTCGTCGAGGTTGGCGTAATCCGGCGCACGGTAACCGTAGCGCACACCATCAAAGCGTGACAGATTGCTCGAGGCTTCGGCGGGTGCCAGAACGTAATACACCGGGATCGCGAGTTTCGAATTGGCAAGTGAAATCTCGACTGTGGTCGCGCCGAGTTTTTTCAGTTCGGCGACGGCGGCTTCAACCGAAGCGGCCACTTCATTGTTCAGGCCTTCAGCAAAGAACTCACGCGGCAGGCCGACGCGCAGGCCAGTCAGCGGCTTGCCGAGGTCGCGCGTGTAATCCTCTTTTTCACGTTCCAGGCTGGTCGAGTCGTTGGGATCGAAGCCGGTCATGACGTTGAGGAGCAGTGCGCAATCTTCGGCCGAAGGCGCCATCGGACCGGCCTGGTCGAGGCTGGAGGCGAACGCGATCATGCCGAAGCGAGACACCAGACCATAGGTGGGTTTGAGACCGGTGATACCGCACAGCGCAGCGGGCTGACGGATCGATCCACCGGTATCGGTGCCGGTGGCGGCGGGTGCCATCCGTGCAGCGACACAGGCTGCCGCGCCGCCCGATGAGCCACCGGGTACATAGGCGGTGTTCCAGGGATTCTTCACGGCGCCGAAATAACTGGTCTCATTGGATGACCCCATGGCAAATTCATCCATGTTGGTCTTGCCCAGGCTCGGCATGCCTGCGGCCTTGAAGCGCTGGATCACGTGGGCATCGTAGGGCGCAATGAAATTGTGCAACATTTTCGAGCCGCAGGTGGTGAGCCAGCCGTCAGTGCAGAAAATGTCCTTGTGCGCGATCGGCACGCCGGTAAGTGGGCCGGCTTTGCCTGCGGCAATCAGCGCATCCGCGGCGGCGGCTTCAGTCAGTGTTTTGTCGGCATCGACCGTGATGAAGGCGTTGAGCGAGGGGTTCAATGCCGTGATGCGGTCGAGATACTGCTGGGCAAGCTCCCGGCTGGACACCTGTTTGGCGACGAGTTGCGCAGCGAGCGCGGAAAGGCTGGCGTCTGACATGGTTTATTCGATGACTTTGGGGACGAGATACAGACCATTTTCAACGGCAGGCGCGATGGCCTGAAACGCAGCGTGGTGGTCGGTTTCGGTGACGGAATCGGCACGCAGACGTTGATAGACTTCCTGCGCATGGGCCATCGGCGCGATGCCTTGGGTGTCCACAGCCTGCATGGTGGCAATGAGATCGAAGATGGTATTGAGCTGACTTTGCGAGGCCAGCGCCTGCGAATCGTCGATTTCGATGCGTGCAAGGCGTGCGATGCGCTTGACGTCGTCCGGAGAAAGGGACATGAAAACACCTGAATGGCTTACGGGAACGGAGCCCGTTAGGGTATCATAGGCACCTTGTTTTTTCTGCCCTTTCGCCCGCCTGATGCGGGTGTTGACGCCACCATGTTCAAGTTCCTGACCAGTTATTTCTCAACCGACCTTGCAATCGATCTCGGTACAGCCAACACGCTGATCTATGTGCGTGACCGTGGCATCGTGCTGGACGAGCCTTCGGTGGTGTCAATTCGCACTGATGCGTCGCAGGGCGGCAAGCGTACGGTGCAGGCAGTGGGCACCGAAGCCAAGCAGATGCTGGGCCGCACGCCAGGCAACTTGCAGGCGATCCGGCCGATGAAGGATGGTGTGATCGCCGACTTCACTGTCACCGAGCAGATGCTTAAGTATTTCATCAAGAAAGTGCACGACACGCGGATGTTCCGTCCCAGTCCGCGCATCATCATCTGCGTACCGTGTGGCTCAACCCAGGTGGAGCGCCGCGCGATCCGTGAATCCGCAATTGGCGCCGGTGCGCGACAGGTCTATCTGATCGAAGAGCCAATGGCCGCAGCCATTGGTGCGGGCATGCCAGTGGCCGAAGCCACCGGTTCGATGGTGGTCGACATCGGCGGTGGCACCACGGAGGTCGGCGTGATTTCGCTTGGTGGCGTGGTCTATGCCAATTCGGTGCGGGTCGGTGGAGACCGCATGGACGAGGCCATCATCAACTACATCCGCCG
>JAGXGP010000010.1 GCA_024636775.1 Hydrogenophilales bacterium | reverse complement strand
GCCGAGGCGGCCGCAGGATGTGACACGGCCACTACGCCTTGGGGGGCGGCGGCCAGAGCGGAAGATGACAAGACAAACAGGACGAGACAGCGCAGGCAATGTGAACAAAAAGACATGGGTGTATTGGGGTGACAGTCAACGGGTGAGGCTCAAGCCTGCACTGCTTAGGCCGCACACGTCAATGCGCGGCCACGCGACTCAGCCCGGTTTTCCGTCGACCCGGGGCCGTAGCAGGATGGGCGTGTAGATTGCGGCGAACAAACCAAACGCGGCCATCCACATCAGCCCGGCCAGTGTCATGCCTTGCGAATAGGCTGCCGGGAAAAACAGCGGCACCACAACGCGGATCAGCGCCGCGAGATTGATAAAGACAAAGGCCCACGTGATCACGGGTGACGGTTCCAGCATGCGCCCGGTGTGCCCAAGCGAGACGCGCGCCATCATGCCCAGGGTCAGCGCGCCAATGCCGCCGGCGGTGAAGGCATGCAGTGAACTGCCGGCCGCAGCGTCGATACCTGCCGCCGACAAGGCAAGCAGCGCAAAGCCGAACGCAATCCAGGCATAGCCCAAATGCAGAATCCACAGCAGGGGTTCTGACCAGAGTTTGCGGGTGTACCAGCCCGCCAACCGGGTGAAATGTACCCCGGCAGCGATGGCGGCGAATAGTGCAGTGACGAGTGAATTAGGCGCAATCAGCACGGCGAGCAGCGCACTGAGGGTGGCAACCGGGACCAGCCACTCAATGGTTTTCCAGCGCCGCGCGCGGGTGCGCAGCTTGTTGTCGGTGAAGCTGGGAATCACCCGCCCACCCATTATCACGATGATCGTCACCACCACATAGGCGGCCAGATGCAGGCCTGTTTTTGCGGTTCCGGCTGTCCAGCCGAGTCCATCCAGATGCACCAGCGCATTGGCCACCGTCAGCGCCAGCAGCAGGATGGGGAAGGGGGCGTTGCTCAGTTGCTTCGCCTTCATGATCGGCCACGCGAGTGTCAATGCCAGCACGGGCAGGAATGCTAGATCGATCAACGCGACCAGCCCCGCGGGCAGGCCCGGAATCAGAAAGCTCAGCCGTCCCGCCAGCCACAGCAGAAACAGCGCAGCAAGGGGCGGCCCGGAAGGGGTGCGGATGCCGGTCCAGTTCTGTGCGGCGGTGAGCAGGAAACCGGCAATCACGGCCACGGCGAAACCAAACAGCATTTCATGGCCGTGCCAGACCAGCGGTGACAGACTGCCGACGTGAAGGCTGCCACGCAATACAAGCAGCCATAAAGCCATCATCAGCAAAGCATAGAGCCCTGCTGCCAGAAAAAATGGCCGGAATCCCAGCGCAAATGGCGCCCAGCCGCTGTTGGTTGGGTGTTGCTTTGGGTCGTCTATGGATTGCAAGGGCATAAAGGGTTGTCGTCAGAGGATCGGTTACAGGTGTTCAACCCGTGCTCCAGGCACGCGGTCGCCGCATTCCGGAAATTTTGCAGGCCTGCTTCACATAGCCGTACGGAAACAGTTCGAAGAGCTTCTTGTGCGCATCTTTTCCCATGCGTTGAGCCAAATGCTTGATGACGAAACGGGCATCGGCTGCGACCTGGTTTTCTTCGTAAAAGTCGCGCATGAAACGGATGGCATCCCAGTGGTCGTCGTTGAGTGTGAGGCTTTCTTCCACGGCCAACAACTTGGCCACATCCTCGTTCCAGTCGCCGGGGTCAATCAGATAACCTTCTGCGTCGCGTTCGGGCATCTCGGTGCTCATGCTGGGCATCTCCTGTGAGGTCGGTTAAAAATAGTCTCAGTGAATGCGGGACAAATCAGGTTCCGCCACCATGGAATTCCACCCCCGGCTGACGTTCAGGCAGATCTTCAACCAGCAGTTCGCGCCGAGATAACGCTAACGATTCGACTCCGGCTTCGTTGAGATACGACTTGGCATCCGCCACGGCGGCAGCCAGCAACTCGGTGGCCAGCGCATTGGGGTCACGACCTACCGATCGAGCCAGCGCACGGAGTTCAAAGCTGGGATCCTTGGGTAGATGAATTTCCAGTGCGCTACCGCTTCCCGATGAAGTCGATGTCGTGCTCGATGCTTGATCGGATTCGAGCATGCGGCTCATCACGCTGGCCACTTTTGAGGCAATCGAAGGCGCTTGTCCAGTTGGCTTGAGACGAATCTTGTTGACGAAATACTTTTCGAAATCGACCTTGGCCTGATGGACCCAGCGACCCTGGCGCATCCAGTTGATATCGCGCAAAGGAACCTGCGGTTCGGACAGATAGGCCGCACCGGTGTTGCCCATATCGCTTAGCCACTTGGCATGTTGCGGCACATAACTCACCAGCGGGTCGTCTCCCAATTGGGCCAGCATGTTTTGCACTGCGATCTCACCGGCTTTGGTGATCGAGTAGACCGAGTCGGGTGGCCCAATCGGAACCGGCGTGTTGATGACAAACGGTTGCGCCACGCAAGCGCCGATGGCAAAAACGTTGGGGAAATCAGGGTTGCGCAGATACTCGTCCACCACAACCAGCCCGCGTTCATTGACCAATCCGGTCGCATTACGCACACCTGGAACGCCGCCAAATGCAGGCCAATACACGGAATAAGCGTAGGGCAGGCTGTGGGTCTGCTTTTCCTTTCCGGCCGTGTCAAGTTCCACGATCTGGATGGTGTCCTTGTCTACGCGTACCGTGCGCGCGTTGCAGATCGCGCCGATTTTGGTATCAACGAGTGCTGCGGTGACCGCACCCCGTCTGCCACCTTCGCCACCGATGCCGAGGTGACCGGGATAGGGCTCCGGTGTCACCAGCGTGATGGAGACCCGCTCGCGGATGTTGCGGCGCTTGAGGTCGGCATCGACCAGAAAGGCATATTCATAGAGGGGCCCCAGCACGCTTGCCCCCGGTGCCGCACCGATCACGATGGGTCCGGGATGACGGACAAACTCACGGTAGGCAGCATGCGCACGCTCGGCCTGATCGATGTGTACGACGGATTGGGTGTGTTCTGCTAGCCCGGGGACATCGTCAGACATACCAGTCGCGCCGGTGGTGATCAGAAGCGCGTCGTAGAACAACACATCGCCGTTTTCAAGATCAACCTGAATGACGTCGGGCTGGATACGCTTGACGCCGCTGTGGATGAACTTGATGCCACGCGATTCAAGATACGGGCCGATCGGGAACGCGACATCGGACCGTTCGCGCCAGCCCATGGCCACCCACGGATTGGACGGCACAAAGTGGAAGTAGGGCTTGTCCGATACCACGGTCACCTCATCTTGCGGACCCAGTTTGGCCTTCAGGGCATAGGCCGCGGTCACACCGGCAATGCCGGCACCCAGGATGACAACATGCGTCATTTCAGTCTCCTTAGTTCGTTTGGTTACGGACTCAGCTGCGCGGACGCACCAGCTGCCAGGCACGCGTCACGTAACTCACCGAAGCAAATCCGCTCCACACGTGTACCAGCCTCGAGAACGGGAACAGCACAAACAGCGTCATGCCGAAAAACAGATGGATCTTGTAGATCGTCGGAACACTCACGATGAATTCTGCAGCGCCGGCGCGGAAGGTCACAAGGTGCTGCGCCCATGCACCCAGCGCCAGCATCACGCCGCCTTCGGTATGTTGCAGCGAGTAAAAGATGGAAATCAGGCCGAGCAGCAGCGTGACCAGAATCCACACCATGATGAAGATATCCATCGGTTTGCTGGTGGCGCGGATGCGGGGATCGGTCAGGCGCCGATGCAGCAGAATGGCAACACCTGCCAGACAGGCCAACCCCGCCAGACCGCCGGATATGATCGCCAGCATCTGCTTGTTGGGGGTGGACAAGCCTAACGATTCATACAGCCAGTGCGGTGTCAGCAATCCCGCGGCATGACCGAAGAACAGGAATAGAATGCCAATGTGGAACAGATTGCTGCCGAGGCGCAACTGCTTCGTCCGCAACATTTGCGACGAATCACTCTTCCAGGTGTACTGCTCGCGGTCGAACCGGATCAGGCTGCCGAGAAAGAAAATCGACAGTGCGATGTACGGGTAAATACCGAACAACAAATTATGCAGATTGGACATGTCCAGATCCTCCAGTAATCAATAAGCCGGGGTTAATGAGTGGTGGCTGCAGCCGCTTGTCGACGTGAAGCCGGCATTTGAACCACCGACACCTGCGGGCCTGGGTTCATTAAAGGTTCAACGCCGTCCATCGTCGGGCCGAACATTTCCATGGCTTCGTCCATGTCGTGAACCGGCGGTTCGGTCAGTTCCTGTGCCACAACCGGTGACATCGCTTCCAGCACCTGGAATGCAGTGGCATAGGGGCTGCCATTGGCGTCGAGCTTGCGGCCGATGGTGGCGATCACATGCACGGCATCCCCCAGTAACGCGAGTGCCTCTTCGTCAGGCAGCAGCGACAAGAATTCGAGAAACAGCGGCACGTAATCGGGCAACTCTGATGCGCTGGCGTCGAAGTCATACTTCCAGTACTCCTGCAGCAGATCGATCATGGCCGAGCCCCGGTCGCGCGATTCGCCATGGATGTGCTCGAACAGATGCAGTGAATGCGATGGGTTGCGATCAAAGGTCGCAACGTAGCTTTCCTGCAGGGCGATCAGATTAGTCTCACGCAACTGTGCAAACAGCGGTGTCATCCGTGGGGCAGCCTGGCCATTGGACTCGGCTTCTTCTGCCAATGCTGCTTCGAGTTCAGGCAATGCTGCCAGCCAGTCGGATTCCGGATAGCACAACAGCAGGGATATAACTTTGAATGTTTTCATCTTGAATCTCCTTAACCGGTTTTCTTCTTGGCGTGCAATTGCGACAGGTCGATCGGGACCGAATTTTTCCGGTTTCCAAACAGGCTGGGTTTGGATACGCCGTCCGAGCAGCCATTGCCGAAGGTGAAACCACAGCTCGATTTTTCCTCGAAGGTGTTGATTGCCTCTTCGCGGTGCGTGCTGGGAATGACAAAACGGTCTTCGTAGTTGGCAATCGCCAGGTAGCGATACATATCGTCGGCCTGGGCGGAGGTGAGGCCCACCTGGTCGAGCGCGGCGATATTGGGTACGCCGTCCACCGACTTGCCGCGCATATAGGCGCGCATCGCAAGCAGGCGATCAAGCGCAGTGACGATCGGTTTTTCCTTGCCACCGGTAAGCAGGTTGGCGAGGTAGGTGATCGGAATGCGCAGCGATTGGGTGTCGGGAATGATGCCGTTCATGCCCATTTTTCCGGACTCGGCTGCAGCCTGAATCGGCGACAGCGGCGGCACGTACCACACCATCGGCAGCGTGCGGTATTCGGGATGCAGCGGGAAGGCAATCTTCCAGTCGATTGCCATCTTGTAGACCGGCGACTTCGCAGCAGATTCGATCCAGGCTTCCGGGACGCCTTCGGCACGTGCGGCGGCGATCACCGCCGGATCGTTGGGGTCGAGGAAAATCTTTAGCTGCGCTTCGTACAGTTCCTTCGGGTCAGTGACGCTGGCAGCTTCTTCGATGCGGTCGGCGTCATACAGAATCACACCAAGGTAGCGGATACGGCCGACACAGGATTCCGAGCACACCGTGGGCTGACCGGCTTCGATGCGTGG
>JAGXGP010000052.1 GCA_024636775.1 Hydrogenophilales bacterium | reverse complement strand
TGCCTGAACTGGCGCGGGTGAGCCCGGCAAGAATTGATATGAGCGTGGTTTTACCTGCGCCATTCGGACCCAGCAATCCAAAAAAAGCCCCCTGCTCAACCTCAAGTGAGACACCATCAAGTGCCTGGGTTTTCTTGAACTTTTTATGCAGTGCGTTAACGCGAATCGCCGGCGTTTCTTGACTCATGCGGGCAACAGTTCAGTTACCCCGTAAAGTTCGGCTAGGGTGGCAAAGCTGGAGGGAAGACCTGTACAAACAAGCGTGCGGCCGGTCTGCTGGGTTTGGCGCATGGCGCTGAAAACGAGGGCTAGAGCAGCCGAGTCTACGGACTCGACAGCGCTGAAGTCCAAAGTATCAACGCCCTGCTCCAAATGGGGCTGCAATTCACGCAGTAAATCGCCTGTACTATCCACCGTCACTGAGCCTGAAATACGGCAGCAGTTTCCTTCACACTCCATCACGAGCCGGAACGCGGTGCTGGAGTGACAGAAGTACGATTCGATTGGTCAGACAGGGTTTTGATCAGACCATCAATCCCATTCTGGCGGATTGCGCTGGAGAAGGATGAGCGGTAATTGGTCACCAGACTGACACTGTCGATGGTGACATCGTAGATTTTCCAGCCAAAGGTGGATTTGTACATGTTGTAATCAATGGGGATCGGCTGTCCGCCGGGTTGACGGATCTCGGAACGAACGGTCACATCCGTGTCATCCGGTTTCATGACCAAAGGCTTGAAGTCAACGGTTTGGTTGCTAAAAGCCGTCAATGAACTGGCATAAGTGCGAACCAGAAGATTACGGAACTCGGTCACCAGTGCCTGCTTCTGCTGAGCCGTGGCCCGTGGCCAATGTTTTCCAATGACCAGCTGCGTCATCCGATTAAAATCGAAATTGGGCAGTATTTTGGCTTCGACCAGCTGGTACACCTTGCCCAGATTGCCATTCTGAAGTTCCTTGTCCTGCTTCAATATGGCTAGCACTTCATTCGTGGTGGTACGTGCCAGAACATCGGGAGGGGTATCTATAGCCAGAACCTGGGTGGAATTGAATCCCGCCATCAGGGCCAATAGCAAAAAAAGTGAGCGCAACATAATCAAATCATCCTGTTGGAAAGTGGGGCAAGTCAATATCAAGTAAGGGGTAGACGCGTCCGACTTACTTGAGTTCACCTGTCAGGCGCGCAAGTTGCGCCACGTTCATGTTGTAGTCATTCACCGTACGCAAATATTCGGTCTGCGTCAGGACATAATTTTTGAGTGCGTCAGCCACCTTGTCGGCCGTTTCAACCCCGGCAGAAAAATCTGCCAACGAGGCTATCATCCAGCGTAGCGCGGCAGATGATCCATCGAATAACGCCAACTGCGAATCGTAATTTGCCTTGGCATTAGCATAGGCTTCACCCACCTCAAACGGGATCCCCGCTACCGCAAACGCTTTTTTGTGATTGATCGCTTCAAGTTCCGACTGCGCCTGATTAACGCGCGCGCTGGCCACCCCAAATACGGTATCCCATTTCACGCCGACGATAGGGGTCAACCCTCCGCCGTTAAAGGGGTCATTGATATAGGGGTTGTCCAAACGATCACGCTGGGAAGCGTAGTTGAACTGGCCAATCACGCCTGCATACACATCGGGCATACGGTCGGCCTTTTTGGCTGCAACCAGTGCGCGACGCGCGCGCAAGCCCGCCTCAAGTTGCTGCATCTCGGGACGGTCCAGCAAGGCGCGTGACTGAAGCTCAGCCAGTTCAAGCAGGGGGAATGCGACCGGTTCTATACGGTCGTCTGCAACCATGAGATCAGACTTAAGCCCCGCTCCCGTCAGGACTTTCAATCCATCGAGGCTGATTTTCTCAATCGCACGCGACTGGTAAACATATTTGGAAAGCAGACTTTTCGCGGACTGCAACGCATATAAGTCAGATTGCTTGGACTCGCCCGTTTCTTCCTTCAACTGGCGTTCAACCCTTCGGACGGCCTGGTCAAGTCGTCCTTGCATGTCTTCCAGAAACACCCGAGTGTCTCGCGCCGTCAAATAGCCGTAATAGGCGCGCTTGGTGTCATAAACCGTATCGCCGCGAGTCTGTTTGAGTTCGCCCCGCTTGAGGTCAATATTGCCCTGCGCGGCTTCACCATAACGCTCTATTTTGCCAAAGGTGTAAAGCGGCTTGATCAGCGCAAAATCCAGATGCGTCCAGTCGGAAACGCCATTGATCCGGTCACCGTCTGAGCGCGGGGTGGTTCCAGAAGTCGCTCCATTCTGATAAAAACCACCCTCGACCTTCGGTGCCAGTCCGACGAAGGCATTGGCGCTCAACCGCCAGCCTTCGTTGCCCTGCACCTCCTGCATCATGCCGCGTGCAGCCTCAACCACCTGCTCTCGCTCCTTGATGCGTGGGTCAGCAGCCAGACTCATGGCTACGGCTTGCTGCAAGTTGACAGATTCCGCCTGTGCAGAAACCGTGGCCATCAGCAATCCGGCTGCCACACATGCTCGGGTTAAGGTATTGAATGTCATTTTGGCGCTCCTTCTTGAGCGTTACCGTACAAAAATTTGCCGATCAGACTTTCCAGCACCACCGCATCCTGGGTGATCATAATCCGGTCCTTGTCTTTCAGTTTAACGCTGTCGCCTCCAGCTTCAAGGCCAATGTATTGCTCGCCCAGCAAACCCGAAGTCATGATCGCGGCCGAGGTGTCCTTGGGAAAAGCATAGCGCTTGTCCAGACGGAGTGTGACGGCAGCCTCATACACTTCATTATCGAAGCGTACATCCGCCACTCGCCCCACCACCACGCCTGCACTTTTAACGGGGGCCCGGGTTTTCAGTCCGCCGATGTTTTCAAAGCGCGCAACAACCTCATAACTGTCCGAGTTAGTTACGGTGTTCATGCTGCCGACCTTGAGTGTCAGAAACAGCAGCGCGGCAATGCCCACAATCACAAATAGTCCAACCCAGAGGTCGAGTATGGTCTTGTTCATTTAGCTAAGTCCCCGGAACATGAATGCAGTCAAAACAAAATCCAGCGCCAGTACAGTCAGACTGGAAGTCACGACGGTGCGCGTGGTCGCACCCGATACGCCTTCGGCAGTCGGCGGCGCATCATAGCCTTCAAAGAGTGCGATCGTGGTGATGGCTATGCCAAACACTACGCTTTTGATGACGCCATTCAGAATATCCTGTTCAAAGTCGACCGCGCTTTGCATCTGAGACCAGAAGGAGCCTTCATCCACCCCAATCAGTTGCACGCCCACCAGATAACCGCCGAATATCCCCATTGCAGAAAACAATGCGGCTAGCAAGGGCATGGAAATCACTCCCGCCCAGAAGCGCGGTGCCACCACGCGAGCAATGGGATCCACTGCCATCATTTCCATCGCAGACAACTGCTCGGTCGCCTTCATCAAGCCAATTTCGGCGGTAATCGCACTCCCGGCCCGGCTGGCAAACAGCAGGGCGGCAACGACCGGCCCCAACTCGCGCACCAGCGACATGGCCACCAGGATGCCGAGCGCATCTTCCGAACCGTAGGTCTGGAGGGTCTCATAGCCCTGCAATCCAAGCACCATCCCTACAAACAGGCCTGATACCAAAATGATGACGAGTGATTGAACGCCGCTGAAATACATTTCGCGTATGGTCAGCCCGAAGCGACGGAATGCCGTTCCTGAATGCAGCATGATCGCCACGAAGAAACGTACCGCAAAGCCGATGCGACCCACGCCTTGTAGCGTGCGATTCCCCAAACGCGCTATCGATTCCTTAAGCACTCTGCCTCCCCAGACGCAGGTCTTCGACGTAAGGTGCTGCCGGGTAATGAAATGTCACGGGGCCCTCCGCCTCACCATGCACGAACTGATGGACATAGGGCAGATCAGACGCACGGATATCGTCTGCGGTTCCCTCGGCAACAATGACGCCTTCGGACACGAAATAAACATAATCGACAATTTTGAGAGATTCATGCACGTCATGGGTCACCAGTATGGAGGTCAGACCCAAGGTGTCTGTCAGCCGCCGGATCAGGTTGCCCGTGATCCCCAATGAGATGGGGTCTAGCCCTGCAAACGGCTCGTCATACATCACCAACTGGGGGTCCAATGCAATCGCACGCGCCAGCGCCACCCGCCTTGCCATGCCACCGGACAGTTCAGCCGGCATCAGGTGCGCCGCGCCGCGCAGGCCCACTGCATGCAACTTCATCAGCACCATGTCACGGATCGCGTCTTCTGGCAGGTCAGAATGCTCCCGCAACTGGAAAGCCACATTGTCGAACACCGTCATATCCGTAAACAATGCGCCGAACTGGAACAACATGCCCATTTTGCGGCGTAAACGATACAGCCCTGCTTGATTGAGTTCGCCCAGCGATTCACCTGCCACACGCACTGTTCCCTGGCGGGGTTTGATTTGCCCGCCAATCAGTCGCAAAAGTGTGGTTTTGCCGCAACCGCTACTACCCATTATGGCTATAACCTGACCCCGTTTAGCGGTCAGATTGATGCCTTTCAAAACCGGCCGGGCACCATAGTCAAATGCGACATCTTCGATTTCAACCAGATTATCGTGTTGCAAAAAGCAGGCCCTGTATTTTTATTGGTGGATTGCCATTTTACCGAAGCCCGGGCACGCCCATGCTGCCAATCTGTCATTTTTAGCGTGGTTTCAGTAACCCATGACCTGCTTTAATTGATTGACCTGCTGCATTAATCCCAGATCACCGCTTCGGCTGAAAACAAACAGGGGTTTGCCTGCGGAAACTTGCCGGGTAATACGCTGAGCCAGGGCACGTAAATCAGGCGCATCATCCAGCCACCACACATGCTCGGTTATCCATGCCGGAGAGGCCCGCAGCACGCGTTCGGAAGAAGGTATACCGATTGCTTCGCCAGCCGACTCAAGGACGAAATAAAAACCCTCCTGCGTATCGTTCAACCACTCCAACCACGAACGTTCTGATACGGTCTGCCAGATTGTCTTGGGCATAAACACCGCCTGAAACTGTGTGTTGTAATAAGACAACACCCAATCATCCGGCAAGTCAGCCGGATAAAAACGACCTTGCCATTCCGAGTAGGTCCAGCTCACCCCACCAACAAGTACGCGTTGATTATTCTGCATGGCTTCCGTTCCTCAGATCGACGTACCCAAAGCGAGGTGTAAGGCACTGATAACAATCTGATGCCGGTTGCAACCGTACCCTAAATCGGGATGAACAGGGTATCCGCGACAGCTTGCCCGGATTGTTTATATTGACTCGATCTCAAGCCCGGCGCCAGGTCGTTCCGCCAGGACCATCCTCCAGCACTATGTTCGCCGCTGTCAGCGCATCGCGAATACGGTCGGATTCAGCAAAATTTCGCTCCGTGCGAGCCGTTTTCCGTGCAGAAATCAGTGCCTCGATTTCCTGTTCGGCCATGCCTGCACCGGAAGCACCCGCCTGCAGATAATCAGCCGTGTTGCGTTGCAGCAATCCCAACACGCCCCCCAGATTGCGCAAAATCTGCGCTGCCGGGGCATCGCCCCGGTTCGCCTCGCCCGCCAGGTCAAACAAAACCGCAAGTGCTTCGGCCGTATTGAAATCATCATCCATGGCTGCACGAAACCGGATTGCTGCAGGATGGCTCCAATCCGGCTCAGCGCCCGGCAACGGCGCGTTCTTGAGAGCGGTATACAGGCGCGACAAGGCACTTTTGGCATCGTCGAGGTGCGCATCCGAGTAATTGAGCGGACTGCGGTAATGCGCGCGCAGGATGAAAAAACGCACCACTTCCGCGTCGTATTGCTTCAAAATTTCCCGGATGGTGAAAAAATTGCCCAATGATTTGGACATTTTCTCGTTATCCACCCGCACAAAGCCATTGTGCAGCCAGTAATTAACAAATTTGCAGCCGTGTGCGCCTTCCGACTGGGCGATTTCGTTTTCGTGGTGCGGAAACTGCAGATCCTGCCCACCGCCGTGGATATCGAAGTGATTGCCGAGTAGCTCTGCGCTCATGGCTGAACATTCGATATGCCACCCCGGGCGACCCGGGCCCCAAGCGGAATCCCAGGAGGGTTCGCCCGGTTTGGCGGCTTTCCACAGCACGAAATCCATCGGATCACGCTTGTTCAGATCAACCTCGACCCGCTCACCCGCCCGCAGCTCGTCCAGGCTCTTGCCTGACAAGCGCCCATAGCCCTCAAAGCTTCGAACGCTGTAATACACATCACCATTGGGCGCCGGATACGCGAGTCCGGCCTTTTCCAATTGCGCAATCAAGGTCAGCATCTGAGCCACATAAGCGGTGGCGCGTGGCTCATGGTCAGGTGGCAAAACGCCCAGTGCACGCTCATCTTCGTGCATCGCGGTAATGAAACGCTCGGTCAGGGCAGTCGGCGTTTCATTATTTTCCTGCGCCCGCCTAATGATTTTGTCGTCAATGTCCGTAATGTTTCTTACATAGTCAACTTTATAACCGCTCGCACGCAACCAGCGCGTAACCATATCGAAGACGACGAAAACGCGTGCATGGCCCAGATGACACAGGTCATATACGGTCATTCCGCATACATACATCCGTACCTTGCCCGGCGTGAGCGGGACAAATTCTTCCTTGGTTCGAGTGAGGGAGTTGGTAATGTGCAGCATGGTGCGAACAATCAGGGATGAAATAAGGGGGTAAGGGAATCAAGCAATACTATCGACTGTCTCAGTCGGGTCGATGTTGTTAGAATGCCTGCTTTCCAAGATGAACCGAGCATATCACATGGTCTTATCACGTTTTTTAGCCATTGTTGTTGCCTGTGCCATGCTATCCGGCATGCCGGCCCAGGCCAATGAAGTCCAGGAAATCAACCAGCAGTTTCGCAAGGGTGATTTACCCGGCGCGCTTGACCGCGCCAACCGCTATTTGGCCAAAAACCCTAAAGATGCTCAAGCACGCTTTCTGAAAGGCTTGATTCTGGCTGACCAGGGCAAGTCCAACGACGCTATCACCGTGTTTACCGGCCTGACCGAGGATTTCCCCGAACTGCCGGAGCCCTACAACAACCTGGCCGTGCTCTACGCTTCGCAAAGTAAATACGACGCAGCGAAGAATGCACTTGAAATGGCCATCCGCACCCATCCCAGCTATGCAACTGCGCACGAAAATCTGGGTGACATTTACGCCAAGATGGCTTCGATTGCCTATGACAAGGCGCTGGCACTGGACAACAAGAACGCCACCGCACAAACCAAGCTGGCGCTGATCCAGGAGATGATCCAGGGACAACCCCGCAGGGCCACGACCACCAAATCCGTGCCGGCACCAACCAAATCCGTGCCGGCACCAACCAAATCCGCAGCCAAGTCCACAGCAACCGAGCCCGCACCCGCCAAGCCCTTGCCCGCAACTGCTCAAGCCAGCACCGCAATTGAATCCGCCGTAACCCAATGGGCGAAGGCGTGGTCGGCGCGCGACGTCAATGCCTACCTGGCGGCTTACGCCAGCGACTATGCGGCCGATGGCATGACACGTAGCAGTTGGGAAGCCCAGCGCCGTGAGCGGGTCAGCAGCCCGAAAAGTATCGATGTTCAATTGAGTGACATGATCATCGACCAGCAGGGTGATACCGCCAGTGCCACGTTCCGCCAAGCTTACCGTTCCGACCGGTTCAGCTCGACAGTGACCAAAATCCTGAAACTGACGTTACAGAACGGTCAATGGCGCATCGTTGACGAGGACTCGAAATAAACACAATGATTCGTTTCTGCCTTGCACTGCTACTTGCCACGCCGGCGCTTCACGCTGCCGAGCTGGATGCCGATCGCCAAATGGTCAACAGCCTGCTGGCGGTTTCGCAAAGCCGTATGCCGGAAGCACAGATAGCCGTCGACAAGCTGACCCAGCAATACCCAAACTTTCGTCTGGCGCAACTGATCAAGGGCGATCTGCTGCTGGCGCGCGCCCAACCCTTGCAAACGCTGGGAAACACCGGGAATGTGCGCAATGCAGAGCTTGAGCAACTGCGCGACGAAGCGCGCCAGCGTGTGCGTGCCGCCACCGAAGTCTTCTCCGATGACAAGGTGCCCGCCTATCTGCTGAATCTGGATGACAGCTATCGTCATGCCTTGGTGGTGGACGCCAGCCGTGCGCGCTTGTACGTTTATGAAAACCGTGCCGGCTTGCCTGTACGCGTGGCCGATTTCTACATCAGCATTGGCAAGGCAGGCGCAGGCAAGCAAAAAGAAGGCGACAACCGCACCCCAATCGGCATCTACACCATATCAAGTTTTAAATCGCCCCGCGAACTCACGGATTTTTACGGTGGCGGCGCATTCACCCTGTCCTATCCAAACGAATGGGATACCCGCCAGGGGCGCAATGGCCATGGCATCTGGATTCACGGCACGCCCAGCAACAACTACAGTCGCACCCCGCGTGCCAGCGAAGGCTGCGTCGTGCTGGCCAACGATGACCTGCGCCAACTGGGACAGTACATCCAGACCGGAAAAACCCCGGTCATCATTGCCGAACAAGTCGAATGGGTCGCCTACGATGTGCTCGACACACGCCGCAACGACCTGGCCGCGGCGCTTGATCAATGGAGAAAAGACTGGGAAAGCCGCGATACTGACCGACTGCTCAGTCATTACAGCACCTCGTTCCATGCAGGCACGCAGGATTTACAGTCTTTTGCGGCCAGCAAGTACAAAGTGAACGCCGCCAAATCGTGGATCAAGGTCGGACTCAGCAAACTCAGCCTGATGCTCTACCCTGAGCGTCCTGATTTTGCGCTGGTGACTTTTGAGCAGGACTATCAAAGCAGCAACCTCAGCGACAGCACCCCAAAACGCCAATTCTGGAGCCGTGAAAACGGGCGCTGGAAAATAATTCACGAAACGTCTCTTTAAGGATATCCATGGTCAAGTTGCACACCAATCACGGCATTATCACGCTCGAACTCGATGCCGAGAAAGCCCCGAAAACGGTTGAGAATTTTCTGCAATATGTTCGCGACGGGTTTTTTGACGGCACGATTTTCCATCGGGTGATCGATGGTTTCATGCTCCAGGGTGGCGGATTCGAACCCGGCATGACACAGAAACCCACGCGTGACACGATTGAAAATGAAGCTGCCAACGGTTTGAAGAATGATACCTACACCGTTGCCATGGCGCGCACACCTAATCCCAATTCAGCCAGTTCGCAGTTCTTCATCAACATTGCCAACAACAGCTTTCTCAACTTCACTGCACCTACCCCGCAGGGCTACGGCTATGCTGTGTTCGGCAAGGTGGTTGATGGCACCGATGTGGTCGACCAGATCAAGAAAGTAAAAACCGGCAGCCGCGCGGGCCACCAGGACGTGCCGCTGGAAGATGTGGTGATCACCAAAGCGGAAATCGTCTGACGCCATTGGCAAAAACAGGCCGCACCTTTTTTGTTGCCGACCTGCATCTAACTGACGAACGCCCGGTCGCCACCGGGCGTTTTTTTCGCTTCCTGATCGAGGATGCCCAAGGCGCTGATGCGCTGTACATTCTGGGTGATTTGTTCGAAACTTGGGTAGGTGACGATCACGACGAGCAGGTAGCGCACGACACTGCGCGCCAGATCAAGGCACTGGTTGATTCGGGCACGCCCGTGTATTTCATGCACGGCAATCGCGACTTCATGCTGGCCGGACGTTACGCTACGTTATCTGGCATGACCTTGCTCTGTGACCCGACCAAAATCGATTTGTATGGCGAGTCCACGCTGCTGATGCACGGCGACACCTTGTGTACCGATGACTCGGCTTATCAAAGGTTTCGAAACAAGATACGGCGCCCTTGGGTTCTGGCTTGGTTACGACGCCTTCCTCTGTCCCTACGCCACCGCATGGCACGGCAGGCACGGGCGGGCAGCGAATCGGCCAAAGCTGAGAAACCGGCCGCGATCATGGATGTGAATAGCCATGAAGTGGTGCGGGTACTCCAGGCTCAACAAGTCAGCCGACTCATTCACGGTCACACCCACCGCCCTGCGCAACACCAGCACGTGATCGACGGCCGACCCTGCGAACGGTGGGTGGTGCCGGACTGGTATGCCCGTTGCGGCTACGTCGTATGCGACAGCGCTGGCTGTGCACTCAATGTAGAAGATTTATGACGGTGCGTTAACCAACGGCATGCCCTCCGGCACGCGAAACAATTTCGGGTTCAAAGGCAGACGGTTTTCACTTTCAAACTTCCGCGTCCGTCCGGTGAATTCACGCTCGTCCAGCGGCAATCCCAACTTGAGTGTGGTGCCTGTCTCCCATACCTGAATCGCCAGATCGCAAGGATGCTGCATCGACGCGGGTGATTCTTTCCAAACGCGGTATTGCATGGATGCCAGGACAGCTTTGTATTCAGCCATTGCGCGCGCCGCGTCTGGCGCCGCCTGCCGGGCTGCCACCCCTTCGCTGCACACCACGCCCTCCACGGTAAGCCTGAATGTTTGGGTTCCACGCTCGGTCTTCAGGGTGGCAAGCTGAGGCTTCCAGTTAGCGGGCTTGGCAGGCAATTTTCCACGTGTAAAAACCATGGCCATCTTGTTGTCATGCACGACATGGATCACCTTATGCTGACGCCGGTCCAGCAGGATAAAATCACCCGCGTCTTCACCGCCATCCATGCGCATAAAATTTGGCGTCACGAGAATACGTGTGGGGTAGGCTACGGAACCCGAATCCTGATCCATATAACGCAACGCAATCATGTCCGCAGCATGGGCCGTGCCCAGACCCAGCAAGCCCAACACCAACCAACGCAACATCATTCCAAACCCCTTTTCAAATCGGCCTGAATATCGGCAATGGATTCCAGCCCCACCGCAATACGGACCAAGCCGTCGCTGATGCCCGCTGCATCACGTTGTTCGGACGTCATGCGGCTATGCGTCGTGCTGGCCGGATGCGTGATCGTGGTTTTGGTATCCCCCAGGTTGGCGGTAATCGATAGCAGCCGGGTTGCGTCGATCAGCTTCCAGGCGGCATCCTTGCCACCGTTGAGCTCGAACGCGACGATGCCACCCCCGGTTTTTTGCTGTGCCATCGCCAGTTTGTGTTGCGGATGCGAAGGCAAGCCCGGGTAAAGCACGCGTGCGACCTGCGGCTGTGCTTCCAGCCACTGCGCCAACGCCAAGGCGTTTCTTGAGTGCGCATCCATACGTATCGTCAGCGTCTCCAGCCCTTTGAGGATCACCCAGGCATTGAACGCTGAAAGCGTAGGCCCAGCCGTACGTAAAAAGGTATACACCCCTTCCATCAAGGCCTGGCTGCCCAGCACCGCACCGCCCAGCACCCTGCCCTGTCCATCCAGATATTTTGTGGCCGAATGGATCACGATGTCGGCGTCCAGTTCAAGCGGTTTTTGCAGCACCGGCGAGCAGAAGCAATTGTCGACGGCAAGCCAAGCACCTGCCTCGTGGGCAATCGTCGCCAGCGCACGTATATCGCTCACCTCGGTCAACGGGTTGGACGGCGACTCGACAAAAAACAGTTTGGTATTCGGCTTCACTGCCGCGCGCCATTCCGCCGGGTCGGTCGGCGACACATAGGTCGTTTTAATGCCAAAGCGCCCGAGAATATTGCTGAACAGTTGCACGGTTGAGCCAAAAATCGAACGCGATGCCACGATATGCTCGCCCGCCTTCATCAATCCCATCACAGTAGCCAGAATGGCGGCCATGCCGGAGGCAAACGCCACGCAACGTTCAGCGCCCTCTAGCGCGGCGAGCCGCTCTTCCATCATGCTGACGGTGGGATTGGTGAAGCGCGCGTAGATCGGACCAGGCTGTTCGCCCTTGAAGCGCGCAGCCGCTTCCGCTGCACTGCCGAACACAAAACTGGAGGTCAAGAACATCGCCTCGGAGTGCTCATTGAACTGGCTGCGCACGGTGCCAGCACGCACGGCCAGCGTCTCAATATCGTATTCGTTGTTCATGTCAGATCCCAAAATAAAAAAACCCCGAACGGCAAATGCGTGTCGGGGTTTCCCTGGCGACGCTTTAGCCGAATTTATCAAGCGCCCGCAAGCTGAGGTTCAAATCGGCGCGTAAGTAAATTTACGCGCCACACTGGAATTGGTCAACGGTTCGTTGCCAGATTCAGATCGAGCTGCTGAGTCGACATGGCAGAGGGTGAAGGCGTTTCACCATTGCGCAATGATTCGATGTAATTCAGATACTCGGGGGTGACATCCCCTGTGATGTATCGGCCGTCGAAGCATGAAGTGTCGAAGTCTGGGATGGCCGGGTTCCCCGCGCGTACCACTTCAATCATGGCGTCGAGATCCTGATAAATCATCGCGTCACAACCGATTTCGCGCGCGATTTCCTCATCGTTGCGGCCGCTGGCGATCAGTTCATTGCGCGTTGGCATGTCGATGCCATACACATTGGAGTAACGCACTGGCGGTGAGGCCGAAGCGAAATAGACTTTCGCCGCGCCGGCATCGCGCGCCATCTGCACAATCTCACGACTGGTGGTGCCCCGCACAATGGAATCGTCGACCAGCAGCACGTTCTTGCCCTTGAACTCTTCGCCGATGGCATTGAGTTTCTGTCGCACCGACTTCTTGCGCAACGCCTGCCCCGGCATGATAAAGGTGCGGCCGATATAGCGATTCTTGATGAAGCCTTCGCGGTACGGCACGTTGAGATGGTTCGCCAGCTGCAGCGCGGAGGGGCGGCTGGTGTCGGGAATGGGAATCACCACGTCGATCTTGAGATGCGAGAAATCGCGGCGGATCTTTTCAGCCAGCGACACGCCCATGGCCAAACGCGTGCTGTAGACCGAGATGCCATCCATCACCGAATCCGGACGGGCAAGGTATACGTATTCAAAAATACAGGGGTTGAGCACCGACTTGGCGCTGCATTGGCGACTATGCATCTGACGCTGGTAATCGATGAATATTGCCTCCCCCGGTGCCACGTCGCGCAACAGGCGAAACCCCAGCGTATCAATGGCCACGCTCTCCGAAGCAACCATATACTCATGCGGCAGGACCTGATCATTGACGCCTATCACCAAAGGGCGGATGCCGTGTGGGTCGCGGAACGCCAGCAAGCCATAGCCGGCGATAAATGCCGTTACCGCGTAAGCGCCCTTGCATCGCGCATGCACACTGGCCACCGCGCCAAAAATCATATCCAGGCTCAACTTCTGGCCTGATGCGCGAACCTGAAGTTCATGCGCCAACACGTTCAACAACACTTCGGAATCCGAATTGGTGTTGACGTGACGCAAGTCAGAGCGGAATAGCGACTCTTTGAGTTCGTGTGTATTGGTCAGGTTGCCGTTGTGGCCCAGCACGATACCGTATGGCGAATTGACATAAAACGGCTGTGATTCGGCTGATGACGAAGCACTACCCGCGGTCGGGTAGCGCACATGTGCCACCCCCATGTCACCCAACAGGTTGCGCATGTCGCGAGTGCGAAACACATCGCGTGCCAACCCAGGCTCCTTGTGCATGTGAAAACGGCTTTCTTCCGCCGTCACGATGCCGGCGGCATCCTGACCGCGATGCTGCAACACCATCAACCCGTCATACAAAAGCTGATTAACTGCCGAATTGGCAACGACTCCGATTACCCCGCACATGCTGTGCACCCATCCATAGAATTATTCAAAACGACACTCTCAAAACAACGTTTACTCAAAGCGGATGTACTTCGCCATATTGACCGGGATCAAAGGCAAGCTAAACACTGCCATCCTTTGCAAGCTGCCAGACACTGCTGCCTGCTTCCAGAAGTCTGTCCGGGGGAGCGAGGTCAATCCTGCGGCCAGCGTCAGACCAACCAGGATCACCAGTCCCTTGGTCAATCCCAGCACGCCACCCAGCATCGTGTCGGCACTGCCCAGGCCGACCGCTTTGACCACAGACGCCAGGGCGTGACCCAACAACAGGACGCCGATCAGCACCACCAGGAAAATCACCGCAAATCCGGCAAAATAACGAATCGCGGGATTCTCGACCCCGATGGGCAACAGCGGCGCCACCATCAACGCCCCCCACTTGCCCACCATAAAGGCCAATACCCAGGCCACCAGCGAAAACAGCGTGTCGATCATGCCGCGCATCAAACCGCGCACCACAGTGAGGAGCAACACCAGCAGCACAATGATATCGAGCAGACTCATTGCGTCAGCACCTGCCCGGCCATGTTGTTTTCAGCAAGTTTCACCGCAGCCGCAACGGCAGCAGCGCGTGTTGGGTAGGGCCCCACACGAACCCGCGTCAAATTGCCGACTTTGTCGGTAAACGCAGGCAAGCCGGCGCTGGCTGCGCGTGATTTCAGCTCTTCGGCCTTGGTGGCATCAGACAGGGCAGCCAGTTGCACGACGAACTTGTCGCTGACAGCAGCGGGTTTGGCGGGCGGCTCAGGCGCCTCAACCGGTTTTACCGATGCGGGTTTGGGAGTGGGCTTGGGAATGGGAATGGGTTTTGACGTGTCAGGCTTGACCGCTACTGGTTTGGGCGCGGGCTGGGGCTCAGGTTTTTGAGGCGGGGTCGGGGCGGGGATCGGGGCGGGTTGCACCACGGGCTGCGGCAAGACGGCGGAGGCGGCAACCTCACTGGGTTCGTTCTGTTGTGTCGGCGCCATTGTTGGCGTTGGTGAGGGGGCCGGTTTAGCCGCCATGCGCACCGCCAGCAAACTTGCAGGCGGCGGCTCGTCTTCCAGCAACAGCGGCAGCACGATCACTGCAAGCAGCGTCAGAGCAACCGCACCAATCAGACGGCGGCGGGCGCGGCGTTTAAGGTCATTTTCATTGCTGGGTAGCGGCATGATCAAGTACGGCGGCAACGGTGTAGAACGAACCGAAGACGAGGATTCTATCACCTTCATGCGCCGCGTTTCGTGCCTCATTGAGTGCAACGATCACGTCGGGCTGAACGCTCACCGGTGTGTTACCCGCATGAAGTGCCAGAATGGCGGCCAGGGTCACAGCCTCTTGAGCACGTGGCGAGTCAGGGGTACACGCCCACCAGGCATCAATATCATTCGCAAGCGCAGAAAACACTGCGTCTGCATTTTTGTCTGCCAGCATGCCAACGACGGCCAGGGTACGTCCGGGGATAGTCCACTCTTGAAGGGCGGCGGACAAGGCGCGCGCCGCTTCCGGATTGTGCGCCACATCGAGAATCACATCTGGCGCACGGGAAATCCGCTGGAACCTTCCTGGTGCCTGCGCCGTAGCCAAACCCTGATGGATTGCAGCTTCACTGACGGGCAAGTGAACAGTAACCGTTTCCAGGGCTGCCAATGCACCAGCTGCATTCCCCAGTTGATACGCGCCGGCCATAATCGGTAGCGGCAGTGTGGCCCAGGTCAGCGAGGATCCGCGATACGTCCAGTGACCGGTCTCTCGCTGAATGAAAAAATCACGGCCCAGGTAGTGAACATCGGCACCAATTTCTTGCGCATGACCGAGCAGACTGGCGGGCGGCGCAGGATCGGCACAAATGGCAGGCCGACCCGCCCGGTAGATGCCTGCCTTCTCGAAACCAATCTTTTCGCGAGTGTCGCCGAGATATTCCATATGGTCGAGGTCAACGCTGGTGACGATGGCCACCTCAGCATCGAACACGTTCACGGCATCCAACCGACCACCGAGCCCCACTTCAAGAATGGCCACCTCAACACCTGCCTCAATGAACTGGATCATCGCGCCCAGCGTGCCGAATTCAAAATAGGTGAGTGAGGTGTCGCCGCGTGCAGCGTCGACCTTTTCAAACGCCGCAATCAATTCAGCGTCTCGCGCATCGTGTCCTGCAATGCGCACCCGCTCGTTGTAACGCAACAAATGCGGCGAGGTATAAAGGCCCGTTTTATACCCTGCAGCAAGCAGGATGGCTTCCAAAAATGCACAGGTTGAGCCCTTGCCATTGGTGCCGCCTACGATGATGAGCGGAAAATCCGGCGCGAGCCCAAGGGCATCTTTCACCTTGCACACCCGGTCAAGGCCCAGCTCGATGGTGCTGGGATGTAACTGCTCCAGCCGTGCCAGCCAACTGTCCAGTGAAAGCGCCGTAGGCGTTAACACGCGTTAGGAAGCAAGCGCGTGGCGGCCCATCATCATCGCCAGCATGGTGGCGAGTTCATCGCGCATCTCGCGGCGATCGATGATGCGGTCGATAGCGCCTTTGTCAACCAGAAATTCAGCGCGCTGAAATCCCTCAGGTAATGTCTCGCGTACCGTTTGCTCGATCACACGCGGACCGGCAAAACCAATCAAGGCATTGGGTTCAGCCAAATTCAGGTCGCCCAGCATGGCAAAACTGGCCGACACCCCACCCATGGTGGGATCGGTCAGCACGGAAATAAAGGGCAAGCGGTGCCGCGACAGTTGTGTCAAGGCAGCCGAGGTTTTCGCCATTTGCATCAGTGAAAACAACCCCTCTTGCATGCGCGCGCCACCACTGGCGGAAAAACAGATGAACGCCGAGTTCGACTCAATCGCAGCCTCAACGCCCAGCACAAAGCGCTCCCCCACGACCGAACCCATCGAGCCACCCATGAACTTGAACTCAAATGCTGCCACCACGACGGGAACAGCCTTGATGCTGCCACTCACCACGACCAACGCATCGGTTTCCGAGGTGCCGGACTGGGCATCCTTCAGACGGTCAGGATATTTTTTGCTGTCCTTGAACTTAAGCGGGTCAAGGGGCGTGACATGGGCACCGATCTCGTGTTGCCCCACCGCATCCAGCAGCATCTTGAGACGCTGCCGTGCACCGACCCGATGGTGATGGCTGCACTTTGGGCACACCTCCAGATTGGTTTCGAGGTCGGCCCGATACAACACTTCATTGCATGCCGGACACTTGGACCACAAGCCTTCCGGCATGGACTTCTTGTCCGCCAGTGCACGACGCTTGATTTTTGGCGGCAATATTTTTTGGAACCAGCTCATTGTTTTCTCCGCTGCTTGAATTGTGTCAGCTTATTTAGAAGCCGCGTCCACACCCCGGCGCAGATCCTGCACCAGGGCTTTAACGCGATTGACCATCTCG